>JBDHSJ010000286.1:0-4551 GCA_039808065.1 Burkholderiaceae bacterium
GGCGGCACCGGCAAGCTGCCGATGGCCGAGCTCAAGGCCATGGCCCTGGCGCTCGGCTTCGCGAATCCGCGCACTTACATCGCCAGCGGCAATCTGCTGTTCGAGTCGCCGCTGACGGCGCCGGAGGCCGGCGCGCGCCTGGAAGCGCGCCTGGCCGCCTACGCCGGCAAGCCCATGGGCGTGCTGATGCGCAGCCCCGCCGAGCTGCAGGCGCTGCTGGCGCGCAACCCGTTTCCGCAGGCGGCCGGCAACCGCCTGCTGATCAGCTTGCTGGATACCGCACCGCCCGAGCCCCTGGTGGCCAAGCACGCCAAGGACGAGCAGTGGCAGTTGCTCGGCCGCGAGCTCTGGGTGCATTACCCCAGCGGCATGGGTCAGAGCAAGCTGCGCATCCCGGCCGCCGAGGCTGGCACGGCACGCAACCTCAACACCCTGCAGGCCGTGCTGGCGCTGGCCAGCCCCTGAAACGCTTCTTTGCCCTGCGGCAAACCGCCCGCGCCTGCCAGCGGCGATGCTGCGCCCATGCTGACGCGCCGCACCACCCTCCTCACCCTGCCGCTGGCCTTGGCCGGCGGCCTGGCCCAGGCCCAACGCGAACGCATGCCGCCGCTGCGCCGCGTGTTCCCCGATGAAGACGATCTGGACTTCGTCTGGACCGACCCGACGCGCCGGCGTGAGATCCCGCTGCGCCTGCGCCTGCCGGCCGGTACGGGGCCGGTGCCGCTGGTGCTGTTTTCACACGGCCTGGGCGGCGGGCTGGGGGCGGGCCGGCTGTGGGCCCAGGCCTGGGCCGCGGCCGGCATTGCCACCCTGCATTTGCAGCACGCCGGCAGCGACCTGGCGGTGATGCGCCAGGGCCTGAAGGCGCTGACCCAGGCCGCCAGCCCCGCACAGTTGCGCGAGCGCGTGCTCGACGTGAAGGCGGTGCTGGACCAGCTGCCGCAGCGCCAGCGCGAGGACAGCCGTCTGCAACGCCTGCGCCTGGAGGCACTGGGCATGGCCGGCCATTCCTTCGGCGCCCACACCACCCTGGCCCTGGCCGGCCAGCGCTTTCGCGGCCAGGCCCTGGGTGCCGACGACCGCCTGCGCGCCTTTGCCGCGTTCAGCCCGTCACCCGGGCAGAACGACGCCGCGCCGGCGCAGAGCTTCGGCGCCATCACCCGGCCGCTGCTGTGCCTGAGCGGCAGCCTGGACGGCGACCCGCTGGGCGACGGCAGCAACGACGCGCGCGAAACCCGCGGCGACTGGCGCCGCGCTGTCTACGACGCCCTGCCGGCGGGCGACAAGGCCGAGCTGTGGCTGGACGGCGCCGACCACATGGTGTTCGGCGGCATGGACCTGCAGCGCCTGCCACCCCGGCTGCGCCAGCGCCCCGCCGCCGCCGTGGCGCAGACGGCGCGGCACCAGGCCCTGATTGCGGCGGTGACGACGGAGTGGTGGCGCGCGCAGATGCTGGGCGATGCGGCGGCGCGGGAGCGCCTGGCGCAGGCGCCGGCCACCCTGGGCGCGCAGGATGAATGGCGGCGCGGCTGAACGCCTACACTGCCGCCCTTTCCGTCATGGGGGAGTAGCCGCCCTGCCAGGTCCAACCTGCAGGGGCTCGCGTCAACACACTGGGTTCGATGAGCCCTGGCGCGTGCGGAACTGGCAAGACCTTTGACCGGATGCCTCCGCTGTGGGCCGGGAGGCGTCTGGTCACAAGGCATCCGCCGGCCCCTTGGAGTTCTCGAATGGAAGCCTTTCTCGTCAGCACCGGCCTGGTGGCCCTGGGTGAAATGGGCGACAAGACGCAGCTGCTGGCCATGCTGCTGGCGGCGCGCTTCAAGCGCCCGGCGCTGATCGTGCTGGGTATCTTCATCGCCACCCTGGCCAACCATGCGCTGGCCGGCGCCCTGGGCGCGGTGGTGGCGCAGGCCATGGGCCCGCTGCTGCTGCGCTGGGTCATCGGCCTGGGCTTCCTGGCCATGGCGGTGTGGATGCTGGTGCCCGATCAGGCCGACGACGATGACGTGGAAGGCAGCGCCAAGCGCATGGGCGTGCTGGCCACCACGGTGCTGGCCTTCTTCCTGGCCGAGATGGGCGACAAGACGCAGATCGCCACGGTGGCGCTGGCCGCGCGCTTCGAGGGCGCGCTCGTGGCGGTGGTGGCCGGCACCACGCTGGGCATGCTGATCGCCAACGTGCCGGCGGTGTACCTGGGCCATCGTTTTGCCCGTCGCATCCCGATGCGCTGGGTGCATGGCGTGTCGGCGCTGATCTTTGCGCTGCTGGGGTTGGCCACGCTGCTGCGGGCGGATCACTGGCTGCACTGACGCAGCTCGCGCAGCAGGGGCGGGTGGCCGCTCGCCACCGTCCAACGCGCTCCATGCCGCAGTTGACAAAACTTTGCCTGCCGTCGCGAAGGCGAGTGGGGCGAGGCGCGCGATGCTTGCACCATGAAGACGCACCGCCGCACCCTGCTGCTCGGCCTGGCCGGCTCCTGGTCCATCGGGATGCCAGGCGCCCGCGCCGCCAGCCCGCTCAACGAGACCCTGCACGCCTGCAACCGTCTGGGCTACGGGCCGCGCCCCGGCGAGCTGGCGCACGGTGGCAGCTGGCTGGAGCGGCTGGAGCAGCAGCTCCAGCCGCAGCCCCTGCCCGCCCCCCTGCAGCAGCGCCTGGACGCGCGCCCCGCCGTGAACCTGGCCGAGCGCGCCGAGACTTTCCGCCGCCTGCAACGCCAGCAGCGCGCCGAAGACGAGAACCCACGCCGCGAACTGATCCGCCAGGCCCTGCACGAGGCCGCCGAGGCGCGCCTGCTGCGGGCGCTGGAGAGCCCCAACCAGCTCGAAGAGCGCCTGGTCGACTTCTGGTTCAACCACTTCAACGTCTTCTTCGACAAGGGCCTGTGCCGCATGCTGGTGGCGGACTACGAGGCCCGCGCCATCCGGCCCCATGTGTTCGGACGCTTTCGCGATCTCTTGGGGGCCGTGGCCACCCACCCGGCCATGCTGTTCTACCTGGACAACGCCCAATCCACCCGCGCCGGCTTCAATGGCCCCGGTGGCAGCCGCGGCCTGAACGAGAACTACGCCCGCGAGCTGATGGAGCTGCACACCCTGGGCGTGGAGGCCGGCTACGGCCAGGCCGATGTGACCGAGCTGGCGCGCGTGCTGACCGGCTGGACCTTCCGCCCGCGCGACCTGCAGTTCGTGTTCGACCCACGCCGCCACGACGACGAGGCCAAGACCTGGCTGGGCCAGCCCGTACCCGGCCGCGGCCGCGCCCAGGGCGAGTGGGTGCTGGACCAGCTGGCCCGCCACCCCGCCACCGCGCAGCGCATCGCCTTCAAGCTGGGCCAGCACTTTCTGGCCGATGACCCGCCGGCCGCGCCGGTGGCGGCCGCGCGCGCTGCCTTCCTGGGCAGCGAGGGCGACCTGCGCACCACCGTGGCCGCGCTGCTGCGCCACCCGGACGCGCGCAACCCGGCCCTGCATGGCGCGCAGTTCAAGGCGCCGCAGCGCTTCGTGATCTCGCTGCTGCGCGCCTGTGCGATCACGCCGAGCGACTGGGCGCCCACGCTGCAGGCCCTGCGCGCGCTGGGCCAGCCACTGTTCGGCTGCGTCACCCCCGATGGCTACAAGACCGTGCGCAGCGCCTGGCTGGACCCCGAAGCGCTGGCGCGCCGCGCCGAGCTGGCGGCGCGCGTGGCACAGCGGGCGCAGTTGGGCGCGGAGGCCGCAGAGACCTTGCTCGACACACTTGGCCCCGCGGTCGGTGCGCCCACCCGTGCGGCCCTGGCGGCAGAGCCCCCCCACCTGCGCGCCGCGCTGATCCTCGGCTCGCCGGACTTCCAAAACTGCTGAAGGTCTGCGATGCAACTGAACCGCCGCCACCTGCTGCTCGCCAGCCTGCCCGCCGCCCTGCTGAGCCCGCGCGCCCGTGCCGCGGGTGCGCCACCCAAGCGCTGGATCGTCGTGCTCTTGCGCGGCGCCATCGATGGCCTGTCCGTCTGCGCGCCCTACGCGGAGCCCGATTACGCGCGCGAGCGCCCCGGCATCGCCCTGCCGCCGCCCGGGCAAGAGGGTGGGTTGATCGACCTCGACGGCCGCTTCGGCCTGCACCCTGCGCTCAGCAACCTGCAGCCGCTCTGGGCCGCCGGTCAGTTCGGCTTCGTGCAGGCCTGCGGCGCCCCCACCAGCAGCCGCAGCCATTTCGAGGCGCAGGACGAACTGGAGGCCGGCACGCCGGGCGTGAAGACCACACCGGACGGCTGGCTGGCGCGCCTGCTGCAGGCCGGCCCCGAGGGTGGCGTGCAAGCCGTCTACACCGCGCCCACGCGGCCCAAGCTGCTGACGGGCGCGGCCAGTGCGCGCGTGGCTGCACTGCCCGGCGCCAGCCGCGCGCCCGATCGCCCGGCCCTGGGCGCGGCCTTGGACCGCCTGTACGCCGAGGATCCGCAGTACGCCGCCACCTGGCAGGCCGCGCAAAGCGGACGCCACCAGATGGCCGGCGCGCTGGAAGCGGGCCAGGGCATGCAGGCCGGCATGAACGGGGGCGACCCCACGGCCG
>JBDHSJ010000287.1:0-4544 GCA_039808065.1 Burkholderiaceae bacterium
GCGCGGCTCGGCCAGCAGGATCTCGGCCGCCATCACAGCACCCCAATCACCTGCACCTCGAAGGACAGCGCAACGCCGGCCAGCGGGTGGTTGAAATCGAACAGCAGATGGTCTGCGTGCAGCGCAGCCACGGTGCCGGCGAACTGACCGCCACCCTGCGGGGCAGGGAACTGCACCACGTCGCCCACCTGGTACTCCTGGTCGGGGTCGCCCTGCTCGGCCAGCAGTCGGCGGCTCACGGGCTGCATCAGCTCCGGCTTGCGCGGGCCGAAGCCCTCATCCGCCGCCAACTCGAAGCGCTCATGCGCGCCCTCGCTCAAGCCGATCAGGCGCGCTTCCAGGCCAGGCGCTAGTTCGCCCTGGCCCAAAGTCACGGTCGCAGGCTGCTGGTCGAAGGTGTCCACCAGGATCTGGCCATCGGGGCCCTTGAGGCGGTAGTGCAGGGTCAGGAAAGCGCCCGGGGTGACGGTCGCAACGGTGGCAGCAGACATGATGGGGCGGCCACGAAGGGCCGAATTGGGCAATTGAGCAGACAGCAGAACCGGGGATTTTAGGGAGGCCGGCCAGCGGCCCCAGGGGAGCCCTTCCTAGAATGCCGCCCATGTCCCTGGCCGCCCTGCCCCCGAGCTGCCGCCCGCGCGAAAAGCTCCTTGAGCGAGGGCCTGCCGCCCTCAGTGACGCCGAGCTGCTGGCCTTGCTGTTGCGCACCGGCGTGAGCGGCCAATCGGTGCTGAACCTTTCTGACGCGCTGCTGCAGCGCTTTGGCGGCCTGGCCGGCCTGCTGCGGGCTGAGCCCTCCGAGCTGGCCCGCATCAAGGGCCTGGGGCCGGCCAAACGCGCCGAGCTGCTGGCCGTGCTGGAATTGGCGCGGCGAGTGCTTCAGCAGCCGCTGGAGCAGCGCCCGGTGCTGAGCGATGCCGACACCGTGGAGCAGTTGCTGCGCTTGCGCCTGGCCCCCCTGCCCTACGAGGTGTTCGCGGTGCTTTTCCTGGACAGCCAGCTGCGCTTGATCGCGCTGGAGGAGCTGTTTCGCGGCACGCTGAATCACACCGCGGTGTACCCCCGCGAGCTGGCGCAGCGCGCGCTGCAGCTGGGTGCCGCGGCGGTGATCTTGGCGCACAACCACCCCAGCGGCCTGGCCGAGCCTTCACAGACCGACCGCGAATTGACGCACCGCCTGAGCCAGGCGCTCGGCCTGTTCGAGATCCGCGTGCTGGACCATTTGGTGGTGGGGCACCAAGCCTGTGTGTCCTTTGCCGCGCGGGGCTGGCTGTGAAGGTTTCCAGCCTCCAAGGCCTGAGCGAGTTGCGACGCACTCTGCGCACGCAGCGCGAGCAGGCCGAGCAGTTGGCCCGCGAAGAGGCCGAGCGCCAGGCCCAGCTCGAGCGCGAACGGCGCCTGTTCGCACTGGCGGTCGGACCTGTGACACCGCTGCGACCGCATCGCCGTTTCGTGCCGCGCGCCCTGCCCCTGCCGCCCGAACCGCGCCAGCGCGAGGCTGACGAAGCCGAGGTGCTGCGCCAGGCCCTGTCAGATGGCTTTGATGTGGACACCCTGCTGGAGACCGACGAGGAACTTTCCTACCGCCGCGCCGGCATCCCGACGTCTGCACTGAACCGCCTGCGCCGTGGCCATTGGAGCCTGCAGGCCCAGCTCGATCTGCACGGCCTGCGCCGCGACGAGGCACGCCTGGCGGTGGCCGAGTTTCTGCACCTCTGCCAGGTGCGCGGGCAACGCTGCGTGCGCATCGTGCACGGCAAGGGCCATGGTTCACCCGGGCGCGAGGGCATTCTGCGCGTCAAGGTGCGGCGCTGGTTGGTGCAGCACGATGCCGTGCTGGCCTTTGTGCAGGCGCGCTCGGACGAAGGCGGTGCCGGGGCGCTCGTGGTTCTGCTGGCCGGAACTTGATGCGGCGCTCAGGCGCCCGCGCGGTTGCGCATCCAGTCAGCCGTATTGTGGAAAGAGTGCTGCAGACGCTCGCGCAGTTCGGGCGGCACCGCTTCTTCAGCCATCGCCTGGGCCATGCAGGCCAGCCAGTCGTCCCGCTCGCGAATGCCGATCGGAAATGGCAGGTGGCGCGCCCGCAGGCGTGGGTGGCCGAAGCGATCCTCGTAATGGCTGGGGCCGCCCAGCCAGCCGCACAGGAACCAGAACAGCTTGTCGCGTGATCCCTCCAGGGTGGTGGGGTGCAGGGCGCGAAGGGCGGCGAAGCGGGGCTCGAGGTCCATCAGGTCGTAGAAGCGGTCGACCAGATGGCGGACGGCGGGTTCACCGCCGAGGGTTTCGAAGGGGGTGGTCATGGGATGGTTTGTCTAAGAGGCAGCCCGCAAGGATCCATAGACTGCCAGCGCCTGCCAGCCTGCGCCCGCCAGACGGGCGCAGTCCTTCGGCCGGCGTCGGACGGTCCTCAGGACCGTCCTCGCTCCGGCCTCAGCCAATCAGCCGGTTGGCGAGGGCGCGCAGCCCCTGAGCGGCGTCAGTGCCGGGGCTTTGCTCCAGCAGCAGTTGGCGCTTCAGCACCGCCTGCCGCACCGCCGGGTCGGCGCGCACCTCACCCATCAGTTCCAGTCGGAAGCTGTTGCCGCTGGTGTCCACAAAGCGAGCCAGCACCGTCTGCAACTGTGTGCAGATGACACGCCCTTCTCCGGCCCGGCTGGCCTGATTCAGCACCAGCCCAACCTGGCGGCGCTGCTGCTTCGTGGCCAGCACCTTGATGGTGGCGTAGGCATCGGTCAGCGAAGTCGGCTCGGGGGTGGCCACGACCAGCACGTCGGTAGCCAACGAGACGGCATACAGCACGACATCGGAAATGCCCGCCCCGGTGTCGATCAGCACCCAGTCATAGCGCGGCTTGACCAAATCGACGATGCGCAGCAGCTTGTCGCGCACCTCGGGCGTGAGGCGCGAGTACTCGACCATGCCCGAGCCCGCCAGCAGCACCGAAAACCCACCCGGAGCCGGCAGGATGGCCTGCTCCAGCGTGCACTTCTCAGTGAACACGTCGTGCAGCGTCAGCTTCGGGTGCAGATTCAGCACCACATCCAGATTGGCCAAGCCCAGGTCAGCGTCCAGCACCAGCACGCGCTGGCCGCGCGCCGCCAGGGCATAGGCCAAGTTGGCGGTCACGAAAGTCTTGCCCACGCCCCCTTTGCCACTGGTGATGGCGACAGTCTTGGCGCCATTGCTCATGGGGTCTCCTCGGGCGTCACGGCAAACAACATGCTCTTTTCATCAGCGCTCACCACAGATTCCACCTGCGGTTCCAGGCAGGCGCGGTTGCGGCCCTCGGCCTTGGCCCGGTAGAGCTGGCGGTCGGCACGCTCCATCCACAGCAAAGGCGACGAGCGCACCCACTGCGGCGCAAAGGCCCCGCCCAGGCTGACAGTGACCTGCAGCTTGTGGCCAGGGGAAATGGCGATCTCGGTGGCGGCCACATTCGCCCGGATGCGCTCGGCCACGGTCGGGCCGAAGCTCACCGAGCAATTCGGCAGCACCACTGCAAACTCCTCACCCCCCACGCGAGCCACGGTGTCCATCGGGCGCACCGCCTGGGCAATGGCGTCCGCCACGGCTTTGATCACCAGATCACCGGCAGCATGGCCATGGGTGTCGTTGACCTTTTTGAAGTGATCGATATCCAACACGAGCAACAGGGCCGCCTCGCCCGAACGCGCCACGCGGTCGATTTCGCGCGTGAGCTGCATTTCGAAGTTGCGTCGGTTCGACAGGCCGGTCAAGGGGTCGCGATTGGAGAGATCGGCCAGCGCGTCGATGATGCCTTGCAGCCACGCCACGCTGTACGGCTCCGCATCCGGCAGCAGGGCCCCGGCCTGATCTAGGAGCTGCAAGGCCCGATCAAGATCGAGCTGGCGCAAGGCTGGCAAGGGTCCAGGGGCGGAAACGGTCATCTGGGCGGGTTGCGGGGGCCGGATCGGCTGAAATCAGTCTAGCAGCGCCAACTTGTGGGGCAAGGCAGCCATACAGTGCCGCTCCCCCGTGACGATACTAGGGTGTCGCCCCTGGCGGGACTCCCACAATCAAGCCGTACCCCGCAGCAGACCCCTCAATGGCCGCCTACGACAACCCGCGAGCAGAAGCCGGTGAACAGGAGTTCAGTTTCAGCCGCGCAGACTTTGATCGCGTGCGGCGCATGATCTACAGCCATGCCGGCATCAGCCTGCATGACGGCAAGCATGCGATGGTTTACAGCCGCCTCTCCCGGCGGCTGCGCGAAACCGGTCAATCCTCGTTCAGCACTTATCTGGATGCCTTGGAGCGCAGCAGTGGCCCGGGTGCGGAGCAGGAGTGGCAGGAGTTCGTCAACTGCCTGACCACCAACCTCACCAGCTTCTTCCGCGAGGAGCACCACTTCCACGCGTTGGCGCAGGAAGCCAAGGCCTACGTCGGCAAACCCTTGCGCATTTGGTGCTGCGCCGCCTCCACCGGCGAGGAGCCCTACTCCATCGCCATGACCTGCCACGAAGCGCTAGGAAACCTGAACCAGGTCCAGCTCATCTGCTCGGACATCGACACCAATGTGCTGG
>JBDHSJ010000288.1:0-4544 GCA_039808065.1 Burkholderiaceae bacterium
ACTACAACCGCATCCTGCTCAGCCCCGTGCTGGCGGGCGAGCAGACGCTGGATGAGATCGTGCTCAACCCGCTGTCCTGGTACGCCGAGCACGGCATCACCCTGCACCTGGGCAAAAAGGTCACGCAGATCGACCGCGTGCGCCGCCGCGTGATTGCAGAGGACGGCACCAGTGCGGACTACGACCGCCTGCTGCTGGCCACGGGTTCGGTGCCCTTCATTCCGCCCGTGCCCGGCAAGGACCTGGACGGCGTGATCGCCTACCGCGACATCGCTGACACGCAGACCATGATCGACGCGGCGGCCCAGTACCAGCATGCCGTCGTCATCGGCGGCGGGCTCTTGGGCCTGGAAGCCGCCAACGGCCTGATGCTGCGCGGCATGCAGGTGACGGTGGTGCACCTCTCGGATTGGCTGATGGAGCGCCAGCTCGACAAGACTGCCGCCGAGCTGCTGCAGCGCTCGCTCGAAGCGCGTGGCCTCAAGTTCCGCACCGGCACCAGCACACAGGCAATGATCGGCGGCAAAGATGGCCGCGTGATGGCGGTCCAGTTCAAGGGCGGTGAAGAGATCCCCGCCGATCTGGTGGTGATGGCCGCCGGCATCCGCCCTAACACGGCGCTGGCCGAATCCGCCGGCATCCATTGCAACCGCGGCATCGTCGTCAGCGACACCCTGCAGACCATCACCGACCCGCGCATCTACGCGCTGGGCGAATGCGCGGCACACCGCGGCATCGCCTACGGCCTGGTGGCGCCGCTGTTCGAGCAGGGCAAGGTCTGCGCCACGCATCTGGCGCAATTCGGCATCGGCCGCTACAGCGGCTCGCAGACCAGCACCAAGCTCAAGGTCACCGGCATCGATCTGTATTCGGCCGGCGACTTCATGGGCGGGGAGGGCACCGAGGAGATCGTGATGAGCGATCCCTTTGCCGGCGTCTACAAGAAGCTCGTCATCAAGGGCGACCAGCTGGTGGGCGCCTGCCTGTACGGCGACACCGTTGACGGCTCCTGGTACTTCAAGTTGCTGCGCGAGGGTCGCAAGATTTCCGACATCCGCGACAAGCTGATGTTCGGCGAATCGAACATCGGCGACGTGGGCCACCAGGGCCAGAACAAGGCCGCGGCGATGGCCGACGCCGACGAGGTCTGCGGCTGCAATGGTGTGAGCAAGGGTGCGATCTGCAAGGCCATCAAGGACAAGGGCCTGTTCACGCTGGACGAGGTGCGCAAGCACACCAAGGCCTCGGCCAGCTGCGGCAGCTGCACCGGACTGGTAGAGCAGCTGATCATGTTCACGGCCGGCGGCGACTACAGCGCCACACCGAAGAAGAAGGCGATCTGCGCCTGTACCGAGGCCAGCCACCAGGACGCGCGCGACGCCATCCTCAAGGGCCACCTCACCAGCAAGGAAGAGGTCTTTCACGCGCTGGACTGGAAGACGCCCAATGGCTGCGCCACCTGCCGCCCGGCCATCAACTACTACCTCATCAGCACCTGGCCCAAGGAGGCTCAGGACGACCCGCAAAGCCGCTACATCAACGAGCGCAGCCACGCCAACATCCAGAAGGACGGCACCTACTCGGTGATCCCGCGCATGTGGGGCGGCGAGACCAACGCTGCCGAACTGCGCCGCATTGCCGACGTGGTGGACAAGTACCAGATCCCCACCGTCAAGGTGACCGGCGGCCAGCGCATCGACCTGCTGGGCGTGAAGAAGGAGGACCTGCCCGCGGTGTGGAAAGACATCGGCATGCCCAGTGGACATGCCTACGCCAAGGCCCTGCGCACCGTGAAGACCTGCGTGGGCTCGGAATGGTGCCGGTTCGGCACGCAGGACAGCACGCAGATGGGCAAGGACCTGGAACGGGCGCTGTGGCGCATGTACGCGCCGCACAAGGTCAAGATCGCGGTGAGCGGCTGCCCGCGCAACTGCGCCGAGGCCGGCATCAAGGACGTCGGCGTGATCGGCGTCGACTCGGGCTGGGAGATCTACGTCGCCGGCAACGGCGGCATCAAGACCGAGGTGGCCGAGTTCCTCTGCAAGGTCAAGACGGCCGAGGAGGTGCTGGAGGTCAGCGGCGCCTTCCTGCAGCTCTACCGGCTGGAGGGCTGGTATCTGGAGCGCACCGTGCACTACGTCGGTCGCGTCGGGCTGGACTACGTCAAGAAGCGCATCCTCGAAGACGCGGAAGGGCGCAAGGCGCTCTGGCAGCAGCTGCAGTTCGCGCTCGATGGTGAACCCGATCCCTGGTTCGACTTCGACCAGGCCAAGGTCGATCTGCGTCAGTTTGAAAAGGTGCCGGCATGACTTGGACGACCGTGTGCTCAATCAAGGACATCCCCGTACTCGGCTCGCGCCGCGTGGCCCGCAGCAAGGGCATGGATGTCGCGCTGTTCCGCAACGCCAGCGATGAGGTCTTTGCGCTGCTGGACCGCTGCCCGCACAAGGGCGGGCCGCTGAGCCAGGGCATCGTGTTCGGGCGCGGGGTGGCCTGCCCGCTGCACAACTGGACGATTGGCCTGGATAGCGGCCAGGCCCAGGCGCCCGATGAGGGTTGCACGCCGGTGTTCCAGGTGCGGGTGCAGGATGGCGCCGTGCAACTGCTGCAGGAGGAGCTGGACACCCACGCGCTGGACCTGGCGCCGCCCGTGGCTGGCCCCTGCGCCAAGCACATCCCGATTGCGGTGGGCTGAGCATGGAGACCCGCAGCACCTGTCCCTACTGCGGTGTCGGGTGTGGGGTCGTCATCGAACACGACGGCCAGCAGATCACCGGCGTGCGCGGCGATCCGGATCACCCCGCCAACTTCGGCCGGCTTTGCAGCAAGGGCACGAATCTGCACCGCACCGCCAGCCCGGTGGTGATCCAGGGCCAACGCCTGCTGCAGCCGCAGCGGCGCGCTCAGCGCGGCGGCACGCTGCAGCTGACGAGCTGGGACGAGGCCAACGCGCAGCTCACCAGCGAGCTGCTGCGCATCCACCGCGCGCATGGCCCGCAGGCCATTGGCTTCTACATCTCCGGCCAACTGCTGACCGAGGACTACTGCGCCTTCAACAAGCTGGCCCGCGGCGTGCTGAAGACGCCGCACATCGATTCCAACTCGCGCCTGTGCATGAGCTCGGCCGTGGTGGGCTACAAGCAGTCGCTCGGCGCCGACGCGCCGCCCTGCAGCTACGAAGACGTCGAGCAGGCCGACTGCATCCTCATCAGCGGCGCCAACCCGGCCTGGGCCCACCCGGTGCTGTTCCGCCGCCTGGAAGCCGCTCGGGCCCAGCGGCCGGGGCAGAAGCTGATCGTCATCGACCCGCGGCGCACCGAGAGCGCCGAGCTGGCCGATCTGCACCTGCCCATCCAGCCCGGTACCGATGTGGCGCTGAGCCACGCGCTGCTGCATGCCTGCATCTGGCAGGGCTGGACGGATGCGCGCTTCATCCGCGAACACACCGAGGGCTTTGAGGCCCTGAAGGAGCTGGTGCGCGACTGGACCCCGGCGCGCGCCGCCAAGCTCTGCGGCGTACCCGAGGCCGGCATCTGGCAGGCGGCTGAATGGTTCGCCACCGCGCCCGCATGCTTGAGCCTCTATTGCCAGGGCCTGAACCAAAGCTCCAGCGGCACGGCCAAGAACACCGCGTTGATCAATCTGCACCTCGCCACCGGCCAGATCGGCAAGCCCGGCGCCGGGCCGTTCTCGCTGACCGGTCAACCCAATGCGATGGGCGGGCGCGAATCCGGCGGCATGGCGACGCTGCTGCCTGGCCATCGCGACCCCGGCAATCCCGAGCACCGCGCCGAGATCGCGCAGCTCTGGGGCCTGGACGCCGACGAGCAACTGCCCGGCCCCGGCCACACCGCGATGGCGATGTTCGAGGCCGCCGCGCGCGGCGAGATCAAGGCCCTGTGGATCGCCTGCACCAACCCCGCGCAGAGCCTGCCCGACCAGGCCCTGGTGCGCGCCGCGCTGCAGCGCTGTGAACTGGTGGTGCTGCAGGAGGCCTTTGCCGGCACCGCCACGGCGGACTTCGCCGACTGGTTGCTGCCCGCGGCCACCTGGGGTGAGAAGGAGGGCACGGTCACCAACAGCGAGCGCCGCATCAGCCGCGTGCGTGCCGCCGTGCCACCGCCCGGCCAGGCGCGCGCGGACTGGGCGATCGTGCGCGACATCGCGCTGCGCCTGGACGCCGCGCTGAATCCGCAGCGCACGTCGCTCTTTGCCGCCACCGACAGCCCCGAGGCCCTGTGGCTGGAGCACCGCGAGAGCACCGTCGGCCGCGACCTCGACATCGGCGGCCTGAGCTACGAGCTGCTGGAGCGTGCCGGCCCGCAGCAGTGGCCGTATCGAGAGCGCGGTCAGGCCCGGCTCTACACGGACCACCGCTTCGCCACCCCCAGCGGCCGTGCCCGTTTCATCGCTACGCCCTACCGCGCCCCGGCCGAGAGCGCGAGCGCGAAGTACCCGCTGCAGCTCACCACCAGCCGGCTGCGCGACCAATGGCATGCCATGAGCCGCAGCGGCACGGTGCCGGGTCTGTTCGCGCACGAGGG
>JBDHSJ010000289.1:0-4509 GCA_039808065.1 Burkholderiaceae bacterium
AAAGTCTTCGCCATCAAGATCGCCAGCCTGTACCCCCTCTATGTCAAGAAGGCGGTCTCGAAACAGCGCTCGCAAGAAGAGGTCGATCAGGTGATCTGCTGGCTGACGGGCTACAGCCCGGCAGGGCTGCGGGAGCAGATCGGCTCGGACCACGATCTGGAAACCTTCTTCGCCCAGGCACCCGCCTTCAACCCGAATGCCGCGCTGATCAAGGGCGTGGTGTGCGGGGTGCGGGTGGAGGAAGTGGAGCACCCGCTGATGCGCAAGATCCGCTATCTGGACAAGCTGATCGATGAGCTGGCCAAAGGCAAGACGCTGGACAAGATCATGCGGTCATGAGGGACTTCCGACCCCATTCAAGCAAGGAGACGACCATGGCATTGCCTGAGGACAACGACGCCCTGCTGGGCACGCTGCAGAGGCGCTTTGAAGCACACCCGCAACGTCACCCCGGCCTGGCCTGGGCAACCGTGGCCGCGCGCCTGCAGGCTCAGCCCACCCTGCTGAAGACCCTGCACCAGATGGAGGCCAGCGGGGGCGAGCCGGATGTGCTGTGCCTGGACGGCGAGGCCCTGGTCTTCTGCGACTGCGCCGCCGAAAGCCCGGCCGGGCGTCGCTCGCTCTGCTACGACCGCGCCGCGCTCGACGGCCGCAAGGAGCACCCGCCCGCCGGCAGTGCGCTGGAGCAGGCGCAAGCCATGGGTGCCACCTTGCTGGACGAGGCGCAGTACCGCGTGTTGCAGCAGCTGGGCGAGTTCGACCGCAAGACCTCCAGCTGGCTGCTGACGCCGCCCGAGCTGCGCGCCCAGGGTGGCGCCCTGTTCGGTGACCGCCGCTATGGCCGCGTGTTTACGTATCACAACGGCGCGGCCTCGTACTACGCGGCGCGGGGGTATCGGGCCTGGGTGGGGCTCTGAACCCGGTACTGGGCAAGCCAGCCTCCGTGAGCGCTGAAGCGCGCTCCCTGATCGCCGCCGACCCGCCCCAGAATCGCCCCATGCCCACGCTCCCTGACAAGCTGCCGGCCATCGGCGCCACCATCTTTTCCCGCATGTCCCAGCTGGCGGCCCAGCATGGCGCCATCAATTTGGGCCAGGGCTTTCCGGACTTCGACTGCGACCCCGCCCTGCTGGAGGCCGTGAACCGCGCCCTGCACGCCGGCCACAACCAGTACCCGCCCATGCCCGGCGTGCCGCTGCTGCGCCAGCGCGTGGCCGCGCAACTGCTGGGCACGCATGGCCGGGCCTACGACGCGGACACCGAGATCACCATCACCGCCGGCGCCACGCAAGCGCTGTTCACCGCCATCCAGTGCAGCGTGGGTGCGGGGGATGAAGTCATCCTGATCGAGCCCGCCTACGACAGCTACATCCCCGCCATCCGCCTGGCCGGCGCCACGCCGGTAGGGGTGCCGATGACGGCGGACTACCGCATCGATTGGGACGCGGTGCGCGCGGCCGTGACGCCGCGCACCCGCGCGCTGATCATCAACACTCCGCACAACCCCAGTGGCACGGTCGCTTCGGAGGCCGACCTGCGCACCCTGGCCGCGCTGGCGGAGCAGCACGACCTGATCGTCATCAGCGACGAGGTCTACGAGCACATGGTGTTCGACGGCTGCTCGCACCAGTCGGTGGCCCGGCACCCGGGGCTGGCGGCGCGCAGCTTCCTGATCTCCTCCTTCGGCAAGACCTTCCATGTCACCGGCTGGAAGGTCGGCTTCGTGGCCGCACCCGCAAGCCTGAGCACGGCCTTTCGCAAGTTGCACCAGTACACGGTGTTCACCGTGAACACGCCGGCGCAATGGGGCCTGGCCGAGTACATGGCCGACCCGGCGCCCTGGCAGGGCCTGGCGGACTTTTACCAAGCCAAGCGCGATGCTTTTCGCAAGGGCCTGGCCGCCACGCCGCTGAAGCTGCTGCCCTGCGAGGGCACGTACTTTCAGACCGTGGACTACAGCGCCGTGTCGGATGCCCCCGAACTGGAATTCGCCGAGTGGCTGACCACGCAGATCGGCGTGGCGGCGATTCCGCTGTCGGTCTTCTATTCCAAGCCGCAGGAGCGCCGCCAGGTGCGCTTCTGCTTTGCGAAGAAGGCGGCCACGCTGGAGGCGGCGCTGAGTCGCTTGCAGGCGCTGCGACCCTGAGCAGGGGTGGGGCGGGCACAATCCCGCCCCCTTTGAAAGCCAGGAGCCCGGTCATGGCCACCCCCTCGTTTTGCGCCATCGACTTCGGCACCTCCAATTCCGCCGTCGCACTGCCCCAGGCCGATGCCATGGCTCTGGTGCCGCTGGAGGGCAGCGCCCGCACCATGCCCACGGCCGTGTACTACTACGCCGAGGGCGCGCACGATGCCGATGGCCCGCCGCGTGCCTTTGGCCGCGCCGCGCTGGCGGCTTATGTGGATGGGCATGACGGGCGCCTGATGCGCTCGATGAAGTCCATCCTGGGCAGCGACCTGCTGGACCGCCACACCGACGTGGGCGGTGGCCGCTCGGTGAAGTACGCCGATGTGGTGGCCGGCTACCTGAAGCGGCTCAAGCGCGTGGCCGAAGCCGCGCAGGGCGGCCGCGCGCTGACCCATGCGGTGCTGGGCCGCCCCGTGTACTTTGTGGATGACGACCCGGCGCGCGACGCCCAGGCCCAGGCCGCGCTGGAGGCCTGCGCACGCGCCGTCGGCTTCGAGCAGTTGGCCTTCCAGTTCGAGCCGATTGCCGCCGCCTTCGACTACGAGCGCCAGACCACGCGCGAGCAGACCGTGCTGGTGGCCGACATCGGCGGCGGCACCTCGGACTTTTCGGTGGTGCGCGTGGGCCCCGCGCGCATGCAGCAGACCGACCGGCGCGAAGACATCCTGGCCCACCACGGCATCCACATCGCCGGCACGGACTTCGACCGCCGCATTGCCCTGGCCGGCCCAATGCGCGCCCTGGGCCATGGCAGCCTGGGCCCGGCGCGCGCCGACGGCCCGGCGCGCGAGGTGCCCACCGGCATCACCTTCGACCTCGCCACCTGGCACCTGATCAACACCTGCTACACCCCGGCGGTGATCGCCGAGATGCGCCTGCGCAAGGCCGACTACGCCGACCCCGCCGAGCACCGCCGCCTGATGACGGTGCTGGAAGACCATCTGGGCCACCACCTGGCCAGCCTGGCCGAGGAGGGCAAGATCGACCTCAGCGGTTCGGATGGCCGGCGCGACCCGGCCGACGTGCACGCCTTCGACCTTGGCCTGATCGAGACCGGACTGAGCTGGCCGATGCAGCGGCGCGAGTCGCACACCGCGCTGGCCGAGGACGTGGCCGCGATTGCCGCCGCCGCGCAGGACACCGTGCGGCGTGCCGGTCTGGCGAGCGTGGACGCGCTGTACTTCACCGGCGGCTCCACCGGCCTGGCGCATCTGGTGGAGGCCATTGCCGCGCCCTTCCCGCAGGCGCTGCGCGTGCAGGGCGACCCGCTGGCCTCGGTGGCCCAGGGTCTGGGCATTCACGCCCGACGGGTGTTCGGCCGCTGAGCCTGGCGCACCGCGCGCGCCCGCCGGGCGCGTGCGGCAATACCTTGGCGGGCGCGCTGGCCTTGCGCGCCGCGGCTTCGCACCATGCGCGCCGCGGCATGTGCCGCGAACCCAGAAGGTGACGCATGTCTGCTCGCCCCACTCCCCCACGTTCCCGACCGCAGCCGCGCCGCGCGCTGGCGGCAGCGGCCCTGCTGGCCGGCAGCCTGAGCGCCTGCATGGTGGTGCCGCTCGAGCCCCACCATCTGCGGCAACCGCCCGCCGCACCCGCTGTGGTGGTGCAGGCCGCCCCCATCGGGCCGCAGGTGCTCCAGGTCCGCCTCTACCCACTGAATGCCGAAGCCACCAGCGCCGGCCCGCTGAGCGCCGTGGTGATGGACAACCAGAACGGCAAGGGCAGCTTCAGCATCGCCTACCAGGGCCGCAACCTGCAGGGCGAGGCCACGCGCGTGACGGCCGATTACCCGGGCTTCGGGGCCTTGCTGAGTCAGCACTTCGGTGAAGGTGCGCCGCGCAGCAGCGGCCGACGCGGCATTGCCAACGCCGCCGGCGCAGGCATGAACGCCCAGTGCGAATACATCCTCACCGGCGTCAGTCAGGGCGTGGGCGCCTGTCTGTTCTCAGACGGGGCGCGCTACCAGATGCACTTCGGGCAGTAGGCGGCGCTCAGCGCGAGTAGCCACCGCCCCGCGGTGGTGGGCGGCGCGGTGGCTTGCGCGCGCCTCCGGGTCCGCCCGGCCCACCCGGGCGGGCCGGTGCCGCCGCCTTCTGCGGCCGGCTCACGTCCGCCAGCAACAGACTGTGCGCCACCAGGTGCTCGATGGCCTCTTCCAGGTTCGCGGCCGGCTCGATGCCTTCGATGGCTTCGAGCAACCCGTCGGCATCCTCCAGGTCTTCGGGGTCGAGGAACTGGTAGATGCCGGCCAGTCCTTCGAGCAACTCGGCCTCCTTGCAGGCCATCAGGCCGCGCGGGAAGCTGTCGGCGCCCAGCGCAAA
>JBDHSJ010000290.1:0-4478 GCA_039808065.1 Burkholderiaceae bacterium
CGGATGCGTGCAGGCAGATCCGGGTTGGCGATGAACGGCCGCCCGAAGGCCACCGCATCGATCAGCCCGGCCTCGATGCGCGCGACCGCCTCGTCCACCTGGTAGTTGCCGGCCCCGACGATGACGCCGGGGAAACGCGCGCGCAAGCCCTGGCGGAACTCGGGCCGCAGCTCGGGGCCGCCGGCCCAGTCGGGCTCTGACACATGCAGGTACGCCAGGCCGCGCCGCCCCAACTGATCCACCAGGTAGAGCGCATTGCCCTCGGGGTCGTCGTCCGCCAGGTCGGGTGCGGCCGGGCAGGGGTAGATGCGGATGCCCGTGCGCTCAGGCGCCCATTCGGCGCTGACGGCATCGACGACCTGCAGGCACAGGCGGGCGCGGTTCTCGATCGAGCCACCGTAGTCATCCTCGCGCTGGTTGCTGGCCGCGGCCAGGAACTGCTGCAGCAGATAGCCATGCGCGGCATGGATCTCCACGCCATCAAAGCCGGCGGCCCGCGCACGGCGCGTGGCCATGGCGTAGCTGTCCACGAGGCCGGGTAGTTCGCAGCGCTCGAGCGCGCGTGGCGTACTGCAGGCTTCGCGGTAGACCTCGCCACTGGCGTGCTTCAGGCTGGTGCGCGCCTGCGCAGCGATGGCGGAGGCCGACACCGGCGCCAGCCCGCCCGGCTGCAGACTGCTGTGCGAAATGCGCCCCACATGCCAGAGCTGGCAGACGATTCGGCCCCCGGCCAGGTGCACGGCCTCGGTGATGGGTTTCCAGGCCTCCACCTGCTCGTCCGAGTAGATGCCCGGCGCCCCGGCATAGCCCTTGGCCTGCGGGCTGATGTGCGTGGCCTCGGAGACGATCAGACCGGCGCTGGCGCGCTGGCGGTAGTACAGCGGCGCCAGCGGCCCGGGCAGATCGCCCGGCTCGATCGAGCGCAAGCGCGTCAGCGGGGCCATCCAGATGCGGTTGGCGCAATCGAGCGCGCCAGCGCGCAGGGGTTCGAACAAGGGAGAAGAGTTCATCTGACTTGATGGCCGGTGGCCCAGGGGCCGGTGAGTCCATTGAGGCCGCAGTCCAGCAGGGCCTGCGCATCGCGCGGGTCGTCCACGCCCTCGCCCAGCACCTGCAGCTGCAGGCTGTGCAAGAAGATCACCAGGCTGCGAACGAAGCCGGCGCGGCTGGCGTCCTCGTGCACGCCGACGAGGATGGCGCGGTCCAGCTTCACATAGTCCAGGCCCAATTCGTACAGGCGCTCGATGCGCTGCAGTTGCGCGCCCGCATGCTCCAGGCCCACGCGCACGCCCAGCGGGTGCAGGCTGCGCGAAAGCTCGCGCAGCAGCTCGAAGCTCTTGGGCTGGGCGGCGGCGATGTCGAATTCCAGCGCGATCTGGCGCGCCGCCAGGGCCTGGCTGCGCAGCAGCTCGCGCAGGCGGCCCACGAAGTCCTGCGCCAGCAGCGAGGCCGGGGCCAGGTTCAAGGCGCGCATCTGGCCATCGTCACGCACCAGCTGCAGGGCGGCGGCCACGGCGGCCAGGTCCACCTCGGCCGTCAGCTGCGTGCGCAGGGCCAGCGGCAGCCAGGTTTGGGCATTGACGAAATCAGGCGTGCTGCCGCTGCGCTCGGCCAGGCCCAGGTGCAGCGGGCATTCCCAGTGCAGCAGGTGCCCCTCGCGGTCCAGCACCGGGTACTGCAGCAGGCGCGTGTGGCCCTGGGCCAGCGCGGCCTCGATCTGGGCGCGCCAGGCGCGCTCGCCGCTGGGCAGCACCGGGGCGTCGGCGCGCGCCGGCACCTGGCGCAGCGCGATGCCGATGGTTTGCCCGGCGGCGGCCTGCCCCTCGGCCTGGGCCAGGGCCTCATCGGCCTGGGCGAACCATTGCGAAAGCGCTTGATCGCGCGTCAGCTCGGCGCCACCCAAGGCCAGGCGCAGCACGCCATTGCCGCCCTGCCCGCCGCCCTGCTGCAGGGCCAGCTTAAGGGTGTCGGCTAGGGCCTGGGCGCTCTCTTCCAGCACCGCTGGGGCCGGCAGCCAGAGTGCGAAATCGGCGCCGTTCAGGCGCCCGGCCAGGCTGCCGGGCACGCGCTCGGTGTACTGGTGCAAGGCGTTGCCCAGCAGGGCCAGCACCTCGTCGGTGGCCTCGCGGCCCAGCACGCGGTTCACGCTGGCCAGGTCCTGCAGGCGCAGCAGCAGCAGGCCGGCGCGCTCGGGCAGGTCATCGCGCGCCAGCGCCGAGGCCAGCTCGGCCAGGAAATGCTTGCGCAGCGAGAGCCCGGTGAGCGCGTCGCAATGCGCCTGCTGACGCAGCAAACCAAGCTGCTCGGTCTGCGCCTCGAACATGCGCTTGATGCGTTGCACCATGGCATTGAGCGCATCGGTCAACGAGCGCAGCTCGCTCACCTTGGAGGGCTCGACGGTGACGAACTGGCCCTCGGCCATCGCATCGGCCTGGGCCACCAGGGCATCGAGCGGACGGCGAATGCGCCCCAGCACGGCCTGCGCCAGCGCCAGCGCCACCAGGGTCAGCAGGGCCGACCAGGCGGCTGCGCGCAGCAGGCCGTCCCACAGCGCGTCATAGGCATAGCCGAGCTGGCTGCGCAGCTCCACGCGCCCGATCGATTGCCAGCCATTGCTCAGCTGCGCGATGCCGGGCTCGGCATCGATAGGCAAGGCCTGGCGCAGCCAGGCTGGCGCGCGCCCGCCGCTGGCCTGGGCCTCGCGGGCAAAGGCGGTCTTGCCATCGGCCTGCACCCAACGCAGCTGCTGGTAGTGGCCGGTGTCGAACTGCGCGCTCATCAAGAGCTCGATCAGCGCGGCATCGCCGCCTTGTTGGGAGACCGCCAGCGCCAGCGATTGCGCGTTGTCGGCGTTCTTGATGCGCGCCTGGTCCTGCAGCACCGCACGCAGCGAGCCCACTGAGACCCCGAGTGCACCCAGCAGACCCACCATCAGGGCCAGCACGATCAAGAGGCTTACCTGGCGAATCAGACTCATCGCCTTCTCCTAAAAACCTTGGGCGCGGGCACGCGCCAATGCATCGCGCCAGAGGGAGAGCCGGGTCAGCGGGTTGCCGGCGCCCTGCGCGCCCACGCCCTGCCACAGGCCCTCGGCGTTGAAGCTGAATACCGGCGCCAGATCGGGCCGCTCGCCGGCACGCTTCAGCTCGGGATCGATGTTGTCCAGGATCCAGGGCTCGCCCTGGGGCGTCGGGTACCAGGCCAGCACCATGTGCGCCTGCGGCCGGCCCTGGTACTGGGCGCGCACGTAGACCAGGCGCAGGCTGTTCTCGGGCAGGCCCTCGGCCAGCAGGGCGAAGTACTTGGCCATGGCCAGGTCCTCGCAGTCACCGCGGCCCTTCTCGAACATTTCCAGTGGGCTGGCCCAGTAGTCCACCTGGCCCCAGATCTGCTGGTCGGACTGCCATTGCACGCGGCTGTTGACGTAGTCATTGACCTCGCGCACCCGCTGCGCCGGCGCCTGCGCCGGGCTGCGCTCGATCAGCTCCACCAGGCCCTGCACCACCTTTTGCGCCGGCGGCTGCAGCTGCGCGGCCTGCTCCAGCAGGCGGGCACGTTCCCAGGCCAGCACCGGCAGGGCCAGGGCAAGCAGCAGAGCAGGAAACAGGCGGCGGTCGATCACGGCAGCCGGCACTGTAGGTGCAGGGCCGGGCGGCCCCATGGCTGAAAAACCCTGGCGCAACGCGAAATCCTGCGCTGTTGCGGCTTCGGTGCCGAGTGGTGCCCTGGGTATGCTTTCCCGATGCAGATCGCCGCCGTCCAACAAGAGATCCAGACCGCCCGAGAGCGCGGCCCGCTGCGCGAGATCAAGATCCCGCCCTGCCCTGAGCATTTGCGCCGCCTGCGCGCCGCGCTGGCTTTAGCCCAGCCCGATCTGAACGAGGTGCAGGCGATCGCGGCCGAGGATGTGGCCATGTCCGCCACCCTGCTGCGCGTGGCCACCAGCCCGGTGCACCTGGGCGGCGGAAGCCCCTGTGTCAGCGTCGGCCAGGCGATGACGCGCCTGGGGCTGAACCTGACGGCCGAGCTGATGACGGGCTTTCTGGTGCGCAACGCCATTCCGGTCAACAGCCCGCATCTGGCGCGCTTCTGGGAGCGTTCGAGCCGGCGTGCCGCGGCGATGCGCCTGCTGGCGCCCAAGCTGCCGGGGCTGGACGCCGACCTGGCGAGCAGCTTCGGCCTCTTCCAGCATGTCGGCATGCCGGTGCTGCTGCAGTCGGTGCGCGGCTACGGCGCCACCATGGTCGAAGGCGCGGCGCGGCTGGACCGCCCCTTCGTCAAGACCGAAGACATCAACCACAAGACCAACCACGCCGTGGTGGGCGCCCTGGTGGTGCGCGCCTGGGGCCTGCCCCAGCCGCTAATGGCCGCGGTGCGCCTGCACCACGACTTCACCGTGCTGACGGACCGCGAGATCGAGCCCGGCGTGCCCCTGCTGGTGGCCGCCGGCCTGGTGGCCGAGCAGCTGATGCGCCGCA
>JBDHSJ010000291.1:0-4460 GCA_039808065.1 Burkholderiaceae bacterium
GCTTGAGGCCGCCCTGGCCATCGGCAAAGCCGTACAGGGCGTGCTGGGTGCTGTCGAGCTGGTAGCCATGGCGGCCGGCCTGGCGCTGCAGCGGGCCGTTCAGCACGGTGTCGGCGGGCAGGTCGGCCAGCGAGTCATGGCCGGCATGGGCGTACTGGGTCTGCCAGGCGGGCGCACCCAGCAGGGTCAGGTCGGCGCGGGCAGGGCCGGCCAGGGCCAGGCCCAGGCCCAGCAGCGAAAGAAGGGGACGAAATTTCATGGAGTGCTCCTGAGGGCGCGCGCCGCCGTGGCGGCACGCGCGGGGGTTCTTATTGACCGAAGGGCAGGGCGCTGTACATGCCGCGCAGGGTGGCGCCGGCAAAGCCGGCGCGCGGCACCACGGTCACGTAGATCCAGCCCTGGCCGTTGGTGGGGACGTTCAGCTGCACGGCGCCGCCGGCCTGCACTTCGCCTCGCACCTGGTGATCCTGGGCGGTGGCCCAGCCACCGGCCTTGGCGTAGATGTCGGCGCCACCGCCGGCCACATCGGCCAGGCGGAACAGCACCTGGTTCCAGCCGGTGCCGCGCAGGTAGTAGTAGCGCGCGCTGCCATTGCCGGGCACCGTGCGGGCGCAGCCGTTGCCCAACTCGGACTCGGATGCCGCGCGGCAGGGCCCCACGGCATTCGCGTCCACCAGGGGCAGGGTGCCCGGGCGCTGCGACAGGCAGCCGCTGGACTGCAGCTGGCCGCCGCCCACGCACTCGTTCAGCCAGCGCGAGAAGTCGGCATCCAGCTGTGTACCCAGGCCCAGGATCTGCTGGCTGTAGCCGGCGTAGTCGGCCACGCGGGTACGGGGCAGGAAGGCGTCCACCAGCTGCGGCTGGCGCTCCACCATGTAGCGGGCGGCCAGGTAGCCCCAGTTGTAGACGCGTGCGCTGCCGCTGTCATAGGTGTTGCGCATGACGTCGCTGAGCGCCAGCGGGGCGGTCTGGGCGCGCGAGGTGGCGTCGGCATTGAAGCGGCGCAGATGGGCGAAGGAGATGTACTCGGCCAGGCCTTCGATCCACCAGACCGACGAGGCGCGGTTCACCCCCGGGGCCAGCGGGTAGTCGTTGAAGCCGCCGCCCATGTTGAAGCGGCCGTCCAGGTAGTGCACGAACTCGTGGTTCAGGTTCCAGATCTCGAAGCCGGAGAGCCACTCGGCGCGGTGGGCGATGAAGCGCGCCTGGTTGCCCGCCACCCAGGGGCTGCCTTCCAGGTAGATGCCGCCGTTGTCGGTGTTGTTGCCGAAGATGTGGCCCGAGAAGCGCTTGTACTGCTCCGAGCTGTCGAACACCACCAGCTCCAGGGTCTGGTTGTTGTCGTTGGGCACCGGGCGGCCCAGGGTGTTGAAGACGGCGTGGAATTCGCCGGCCTGCTGGATCACCGACTCGCAGCTGGCCTGCAGCTGGGCCGGCGTCATGGCCTGGGCGCGGATCACGTAGTGCGCATTGCAGGCGTGGCGGATCGGCAGCTTCTGCTGCTCCAGGGTCTGCGCCGCATTGCAGGTGCCGTAGGAGGCGCAGTAGGGCGCGTCATAGGCGTCCACCATGTCGGCGGCGCGCAGCCACACATCGATGGCCTGATCGTTGCTGGGCTGGAACTGCGCCATCTGGGCCACGCCCATCAGGCGCACGCCGTCCTTCAGCGCCGGGTGGCGCAGGAAGCGCAGCATCTCGCCCACGGCATTGCGCAGGTGGTAGTCGTTGTCCGTGCCCAGCAGCGCGCGGTTGCGGGTCAGGAAGCCGTCCAGCGCGCGGGCGTAGCGCAGGTCGTTGCGCACCGCGGTGATGTAGGCGGTCTGGCCGTCGCCGTAGAACAGGGTGTTCATGGCGGCCAGCAGGGCGTCGTTGTGCCAGTAGCCGGCCTGGGCGTGCTGGGGCTGGAACTGCTCGATCCAGCGCGCCGCGGCCGGTGCCAGCGCGGCGGCAAAGCCGGCCGGCACGGTCTTGAAGACCTCGGCCACGACATAGGCATTGGTCTCGTTGGAATCAAAGAAGCGCGGCGCGGCGGCCAGCTGCTTCATTGCGCCCAGCGTGGCATTCATCATGCTGCGCGTGGCGCCGGGCACACCGGTGCTGCTGTTGCCGGTCTCGCTTAGGTACCACCAGTAACCGGCCGTGCGGATGTAGGAGAGCAGGTTCTTGACCTGGTCGCTGTCGGTGCCGGTGTAGTTCAGCGCGCGCAGGCGCAGGGTGTTGGCCACCGTCACCACGTTGTCGGGGCTGAACACCGTGCGGTGATCGGCCGCGCTGCCGGTGTAGAGCTTGTACATGCAGCCGCTCAGCGCAGCCTGGTCGATGAAGGCGATCAAGCTGGCGCCGCTCTTGCCGCGGAAGTCCGCGGCTTCGCAGTTCTGGGCGGCCAGCGCCTGGGCGCCATCGGCCAGGGCGCGGGCAGACAGGGCGGACTGCTGACGCTTGCGCAGCGCGTTGTCAGCCGGCTGCGGCAGCGGCAGCTCGCCGATGCGCTCACGGCGCTGCAGCAAGTCTTCGGCGCGGCGCAGCGGCAGCTGCGAGGGGTGCAGACCCTGGCGCGCCACGTGCTCGCCCTGGCGGGCCTGGCCGGGCTGGCTGGGGGCTTGCACCTGCAGGCTTTCGGCCTGGGCGCGGCGCAGGCTGCTGGGGTCTTCGGGGCGGGGCAGGGTGGCCAGCGCGGGCTGGCTCAGCAGGCCGGCGCACAGCAGGGCCGCCGGCAGGCGCCAGACGGAAGGGTGAGAAGGCATCGGGGACTCCGGGTTGGATAGGCCAAGCTGGCCCAGGGAACGTCACAAGAACGCGAGCAGCCCGGTACTGCGCAAGCCGGGGAAAGCGCGGCCGGCAGTCTGCTCAGCGGCCGGCGTTCTGTCTTGCGCCGCCCCGGCAGCAGCGGCCCCGAAATCGGCACAGGGGGTGATGTCGGTCAATGCCACCGCCGCCCCGGCGGCCTAGGCTGGCGGCCCCTGTTTGATTGCCTGCGCCATGACCGAGCCCGCCGCCTTCGATGCCGACCTCCTCATCGTGGGTGCCGGGCCGGCCGGCCTGGCGCTGGCCTGCGCGCTGCATGACCAGGGCTGGCGCCCGCGCGTGTTGGAGCAGCAGCCCGAAAGCGCACTGGCCGACCCGGCCGATGACGGCCGCGAGATTGCCCTCACGCACCGCGCGCGCCGCATCCTCGAGGGTCTGGGCCTGTGGCAGCGCGTGCGCGAACAAGCCGAGCCCGTGCCCCTGCGCGCCGCCAGCGTGCGCAGCGCCGGCAGCCCGCGCGTGCTGCCCTTCGCTTCCCAGGCGCACGAGGCCCTGGGTTGGCTGGTGCCCAACCAGCGCCTGCGCGCCGCGGCCTGGGCCGGTGCCCAGGCGCGCGGCATCGCCATCGAAACCGGTGTGGCCGTGCAGGGCCTGCAGCGCGACGAACAGGCCGCCACCCTGCAGCTGGCCGATGGGCGCCCGCTGCGCGCCCCGCTGGTGGTGGCGGCCGACAGCCGTTTTTCAGGCCTGCGCCGCCTGGCCGGCATTCCGGCGCGCAGCCTGGATTTCGGCCGCTCCGCCCTGCTGTGCCCGCTCGACCACGAGGCCGAGCACCAGGGCGTGGCGCAGGAATGTTTTCTGGCCGGCCACACCCTGGCCCTGCTGCCGATGGCGGGGCGGCGCAGCTCGGCCGTGTGGACGGTGCGCAGCGATGCCGTGCCTGCGCTGCTGAGCCTGAGCGAGGCCGAATTCGCCGCCCGCGTGGAGCAGGCCTGCGAAGGCCGGCTGGGCCGCATGCAGGTGGCCGGCGCGCGCCAGGTCTACCCGCTGGTGGCCGTGTACGCCGAACGCTTCGCCGCGCATCGCTTCGCCCTCGCCGGCGACGCGGCGGTGGGCATGCACCCCGTCACCGCGCATGGCTACAACTTCGGCCTCTACGGCATCGAAACCCTGGCGCAGGAGCTGGGCGCGCTGCACCGGGCCGGCGGCCGCGACCCGGGCGACGCCGCCGCGCTGCAGCGCTATGCCCGCACGCACCAGCGTGCCACCCGCTTCATCTTCGAAGGCACCAATGCCATCGTCCGGCTGTTCACCGACGAGCGCCCGCCCGCACTGCTCGTGCGCCGCGCGGTGCTGGATCTGGCGGCCTGGCTGCCGCCGGTGCAGCGGGCCATCACCAGGCAACTGACCGGCAACTGACCGGCTCTTGAAGCCCAGCACAGGGCGCTCCTGAACCCCAGGCCTGGTTGCGCGGGGGCTGGGGCATCATCGCGACGAGCCCACGAACTGGAGAGCCCATGCGCCTGGCGTTTCGCCCGCTGGCCCTGCTGCTGGCCGTAACGCTGGCGGGGCCCGCCCTGGCGGCCGAGACGGCCGAGGCCGTCCTCAACGACCTGGCCGCACACGGCTACACCAACCCGCCCGCGGCCCTGCAGCGCCTGCGCGCCGCGCAGGCGCCCGGCCCCGCGGCGCCGCTGGAGGCGCGCTGGCGCTAT
>JBDHSJ010000292.1:0-4453 GCA_039808065.1 Burkholderiaceae bacterium
AGCCGGCACCCGGCCAGCGCGCCTCGCCCGGCTCACCCGATGCGGGCCCGCAACTGGGCCAAGACGTGGCCACCGCGCCCTCGGCCCCAGCCAGCGCGCCGCCCGCGCCGCTGAACCTCAACCTGCCCAGCCGCAACGGCCCGCTGCTGCGCCAGGGCAGCAGCCTGATCCAGATCCTGCCCGGCGTGCCCGACACACGCAGCAAGATGGAGAAGGCCATCGACGAGGCCAAGCGCGAGGACTGCCGCAAGGCCCATGCCGACAAGGGCCTGCTGGGTGCGGCCGCGCTGGCCGCGGATGCCTTGCGGGGCAAGGGCTGCAAGTGGTGAGGGGGGAGGCTCGGCGCGGCGGGTGGCCGCGGGCGCGCAGTGGTGCGCGAGGTGCCTTCAGCAAGAACGCTCTGGGCTTCACGACTGGAGGCACAAGGCCAGCCTCAAGCCATCCGCTCCCCCCGCCCGCAAACCTCGATCAACTGCGCCAACCGCCGCGCCCGCGTCTCGGCCCGCTTGGCTGAACAGATGCGGTGCAGCATCTGGTTGCGGTACCCCGGCGGGCAGGTTTCGAAGTAGGCCCAGGCGGCCGGCGCCGCGCGGAATTGCCGCTGCTCGGCAAGGCTGAGTTCCGCCGGTTGCTCGCGCTCGAAGGCATAGACGCGTTGCTTGCTCAGGTCGCGCGCCTGGTATACGGCCAGGCCGGCGGGCTGCATGTGGCCCGCCGCGATCAAGGCCTCGACCTTGGCCAGGTTGACGGCACTCCAGATGGAGCCGGGGCGGCGCGGCGTGAAGCGGATCTGGTATCGCTGTTCGTCAATGCGCTTGCGCACGCCGTCGATCCAACCAAAGCACAGCGCCTCATCGACCGACTCCGACCAGCCCATGCTGGGCCGGCCGCTGTCGACCTTCCAGTAGCCGACCAGCAGTTCGGGCGCCGTGGCGGCATGCTGCACCAGCCAAGCGCGAAAGCCCGCTGGCGACTCGAAGAAGAGCGGTGCCGAACCCGAAGCCACGAGTACCTCAGCAGGGTCAAACTGACAAGAGGAAGACATCGCGCGTCTGCCCGTCCGGGAAGTTCTGGCGGCGCACCTTCACACCGCCCAGGCGCTCGATCAGGCCGCGTGCGGCCAGGTTGTCGTCGGCGCAATAGGTCTCGACCTCGGGCCAGGCCCAGACCTCGCGCGCGTGGGCGATGGCGGCCCGCGAGGCCTCCAGCGCCAGGCCCAGACCTCGCGCCTCGGGCAGCAGCCACCAGGTCAGCTCGCGTGGCCAGCCCCGGCCCTGCCAGAAGCCGCAGACGCCGAGCAGGGCTGCGTCCGCGCGCCGCTCCAGCACCCAGACGCCAAAGCCCTGCAGCTCCCAGACGCCCCGATCAAAGGCCAGGCGCGCCCAGGCCTCGGCCGGGCTCTTGGGGCCGCCATAAAAGCGCGAGGCCTCGGCATCGGTGTAGAAGCGCTCATAGAGTGCGGTGCAGTCGGCGCCGGGCAGGCGCAGCAGCAGGCGTTCGGTCTGCAACATGGGTGGGGGCCATCCAGAATCACAGGGCCGCGCAGTGTGCCGCGCGGGCGGGGCCGAACCGCGATCAGGAGTCCGGGTGGAGCCGCATGACGGCTTCGTAGGACTGCGCCACCAGCTCGCGCAGCACCTGCAGATCCACATCCGCCAGACGCCGGATGGACAGGCAGGATTTGCCCATCTTGTGCTTGCCCAGCCGCGCCAGCAGCTCGGCCTGGCCAGGGGCCTCGGGCAGCAGGTAGACGGCGATGTCGGGCGAGCGCGAGGCGAAGCCGGTGGCACACATCTCGCCGCCATGGCCGCTGGCGTAGAGGTAGCGGTAGCGCCCGAAGCCGACGATGCTGGGGCCCCACATCACCGGCTCGTGGCCGGTGATGTCGCGCATCAAGGCGAGCAGGGTTTCGCAGTCGGCGCGCCGCTCAGCACTTTTCAGCTGTGCCAGGTGGTCGGCCACGGCGACAGCAGTGGCCTGGGTCTTGATTCCGGCCATGGGCGGCTCCGGTTGTCAGGGGTTGGGCAGGATCTCCAGCCCCAGGCTTTCAAGCCGCTGGCGGCTGCGTTCGGGGTCGGCTCCGGGGCCCAGGCGCAGCGGGAAGGTTTCGCCGCGCAGGCAGCGCTGGGTCAGCGCGCTGGCTTCGGCCGGGCTGCAGCGGAACACGACCTGCAGTTCACGCTCCAGTACGGGCGCGCTGACGCCGCGCGGGCCACGGCGCAGCTGCAGCAGCTGCGCCGCCTGGGCCTCGAAGCGGGCCAGATGCTCCTCGAGGCTGCGGCCGGGCGAACCGAGCGAGAGGCGGCCGCTGGCGCGCTCCACCAGCACATGCACGCGGCGCGGGCCGGCTTCGGCTGCTTCGGCTTGTTCGGTCGGCTCGGGGCCCGGCGGCCACTCCAGGCTGAAGGCCCAGCCCCAGCTGCGTTCGAGCGGTGGCGCTTCAACCAGTTGCAGCGGGCCGCGGTCCGAGCCGGACTGGGCGTCGATCTGTTCGGCCAAGGCCAGCACGGCCTGGCGGGCTTGTTCGGGCGTCATATCAGGCTTGTAGCAGGCCCGCGCGTGCCAGGCCTGCGGTCTTGCCCGCCCACCCCCTCAGCTGCGGAATCAGGTACGGAACATCGCCATCGCCGTCACCAGCTGCTGGGCCTGCTGGCGCAGGCTCTCGGCCGCCGCGGCGCTCTGCTCCACCAGGGCGGCGTTCTGCTGGGTGCTCTGGTCCATCTGCACGATGCTCTGGCCGACCTGGCTGACGCCGCTGCTCTGCTCGGCGCTGGCGTTGGAGATCTCGCCCACGATGGCGCTGACGCGCTGGATCGAGTCGACGATCTCCTGCATGGTGTGGCCGGCGCGGTCGGCCAGCTCGGTGCCCTGCTCCACGCGTTCGACGTTCGCGCCGATCAGGCTCTTGATCTCGCGCGCCGCCTCGGCGCTGCGCTGGGCCAGCACTCGCACCTCGCTGGCCACCACGGCAAAGCCGCGCCCGGCCTCGCCGGCGCGCGCCGCTTCCACCGCCGCGTTCAGGGCCAGGATGTTGGTCTGGAAGGCGATGCTGTCGATGACCGAGGTGATGTCGGCGATCTTGCGTGAACTTTCATTGATGCCGCGCATGGTGTCCACCACCTGGCTGACCACCGCGCCGCCGCGCTGCGCCACGCTGCTGGCGCCGCTGGCCAGCTGGTTGGCGGTGGCGGCACTTTCGGCGTTGGTGCGCACGGTGCTGCCCAGCTGTTCCATGGTGCTGGCGGTGCATTGCAGGGAGCTGGCCTGCAGCTCGGTGCGGCGCGAAAGGTCCTGGTTGCCGCTGGCGATTTCCTGCGTGGCGGTGGCCATCGAATCGACCGCCGTGCGCACCTGCTGCACGCGCTCGCGCAGGGCCTGCGCCATGAGCTCCAGATGGCCCAGAACATGGGCGTCGTGGGCATCGCCCTGGTTGCGCAGGTCGCCCTCGGTCAGGGCCTGCACGCGCTCCAGCACGGCCACCGGGCTGCCGCCCAGGCGCTTGACGGTGAGGTGCGCACGCCGCACCGACCAGGCCATCGCCGCACCGAGGGCCAGCATGGCGACCACCAGCAGGATCAGCCAATTGCGCTCGCGTGCGCTGGCGGTGTCGATGGCAGCCTGCGTGCGCTCGTCCAGCAGACGCTGGAACTCGGCCACCGGACCCATGATCTTGGCCTTCTCGGCGTGATATGCCGCGTCGTGCATCATCTTCAGCGCCGTGGCCGGATCCGGCTCGCCGGTCTTGCTGAAGCCGCCGGCGCCATCGGCATAGCGGCCCTTGATCATGTTCATCGCAACGGTCTCGGTGCTCACCAAGCCATCGGAGTTGGCCTGCGCCTGGCGCAGCTGGGCGAACTCGGCCTCGCTGAAGCCGGCGCGCTTCATCAGCTCCTGCAGCGGCGCCGCCGCTTCGGTGCCACCGGCGGGGGTTTGATCGGCGGCGCGGAAGTCCCAGTAGATGCGTTCGTAGTGCTGGGGCCGCGGCAGCTTGCCATTGCGGATGTCGAGGATCTCGAAGTACTGACGCTCCCACTTGACATCGCCGGTGGCCACATAGGTGCGAGCCAGACGGGTGAGGTCGTCGCTGCTCTGGCGCAGCTCATCGGCCAGCAGGAAACTGGCGTAGCGGTTGCGGTAGGCGTCGCGCACCGCCTGGTTGGCCTGCAGCAGGCCGAAGAGGGAGACCACCAGGGCCAGCACGGCCACGCCGATGGCGATCAAAGGGGTGTTGCTGGACTCACGTGCGTTCATTGGAAACGGTCGGTGAACAGGGGAGCCGCAGCGTAGGAAGCTGTGCCGACCCTGCCTATCCGCCAAAGGGATGAAGGCGCAGATAGCGCTCGAACTCGGTGGCCGGCAGGGCCTTGCTGTACAGCCAGCCCTGGCCCTGCAACACGCCCAGCCGGATCAGCAGCTGGCGCTGCGCCTCGGTCTCCACACCTTCGGCAATCAC
>JBDHSJ010000293.1:0-4449 GCA_039808065.1 Burkholderiaceae bacterium
TCATCGAGAAGCCGTTCTCGCCCGAACGCTTCGTGGACACCGTGCAGCGCGCCATCGAAAAGCGCCTGCTGCGCGCCGCGGTGGATGACCTGCGCGAGCAGCTGCAGGCCAAGAGCGGCATTGAGGCCGTGCTGCTGGGCCGCAGCCCGGCGATGGAGCAGGTGAGGGCGCGCATCCTGCGCCTGGCCAACACCAATGCGGACGTGATGATCCTGGGCGAGACCGGCACCGGCAAGGAGCTGGTGGCACGCTGCCTGCACGACCACAGCAAGCGCCGCGACCGGCATTTCGTGGCCATCAATTGCGGCGGTCTGCCCGAGACCCTGTTCGAGAGCGAGCTGCTCGGCCACGAGAGCGGCGCCTTCACCTCGGCCGCCAAGCGCCGCATCGGCAAGCTGGAGCACGCCAATGGCGGCACCCTGCTGCTGGATGAGATCGAGACCATGCCGATCACGCTGCAGATCAAGCTGCTGCGCGTGTTGCAGGAACGCAAGCTCGAGCGTCTGGGCTCGAACGAGGAAGTGAAGCTGGACGTGCGCGTGGTGGCGGCCACCAAGTCCGATCTGCTGGCCTTGAGCGACGAAGGCAAGTTCCGCGCCGATCTGTACTACCGACTCAACGTGGCCGTGCTGGAGCTGCCGCCGCTGCGCCAGCGCCGCGAGGACATCCCGCTGCTGTTCGAGCACTTCATGGTGCAGGCCGCCGAGCGCTATGGCTGCGAACGCCCCGAGCTGCACCCGGCCAAGTTGCGCGAGCTGATGGGGCATGACTGGCCCGGCAATGTGCGCGAGATCCGCAATGCCGCGGACCGCTATGTGCTGGAGGGCGGCAGCGAGGTCGTCATCCCCGGCGCACCCGAGAACGGCGCGCTCAGCCTGGCCCAGCAGGTCGAGCTGGTGGAGAAGGCCCTGATCGAGCAGGCCCTGACGCGCCAGGGCGGCAATGTGCAGCGCGTCATCGAGACCCTGGGCGTACCCAAGAAGACCCTGTACGACAAGCTGCACCGGCATGGCATCGCGCTGGAGCGCTTCCGCAGCGGGGGCAATTGATGGCAATACAGAACCTCGGCTTCGCCCACTACAACCTGCGCGCCGACTGGGCTCAGCTGGCGCAGCTGCGCGACTTCTATGTCGACGTGGTGGGCCTGCAGCCGGGGCCTCGGCCGCCTTTTGCGAGCCGCGGCTTCTGGCTCTATGCCGGTGGGCAGGATGTGCTGCACCTGAGCGAGGTGCGGCCCGGCGAACGGCACGAGGCCCAGGTCAGCGGCAGCTTCGACCATGTGGCCTTCCGCTGCCGCGGGTTGGCGGCTTGGGAGCAGCGCCTGGCCGAACGCGGCATGCCCGTGCGGCGCGCGGGGGTGCCGGGCACCGGCATCGTCCAGCTCTTTCTGCGCGACCCGCTGGGCAACGGCGTGGAGCTGCAGTTCGACGAGCCGCAGGCGTAGCCGCCCAGGGCCGCGCTACTCCACCGTGTAGTAGTGCCCCGCCTTGTTGAGCCCGCGCACCTCTTCCCAGCTGGCACCCAGGCCCACGTAGACCAGGGTGCCCACCAGGCTGGAGAGGTCCAGCCCGTTGGTGACGGTCAGGCTCACGCGGCCGCTCGGGGGCACCTTCAGGCTCAGCGCGGGCAGCATGGGCTCGGTCATCGGCACCCAGCCATTCGCCGTCTGCATGTACTGCCGGCCGTCGGGGGTGACGGCCCAGGAGTAGAGATGGCGCGTCTGGCCGCGGTCCTCGTCGAGCGGGTCGATGCTGGCGGTGAGGGTGCGGGCCGTGAGGGGGCCAGAGGCCTCGCCGGTGTAGCGCTGCAGCGTGGCGGCGGTCTGTACCGTGGGGCATTGGGTGACGCCGCTGAGCTGGTCGCCGGTGGCGATGGGGCGCATCAGCACCTGGCCTTTGGCGGAGAGTTCCGGGATGGTGACCCCGACGCAGATGATGGCGTTGCTGGCCACCAGCGGGTCCGTCACGTCGCTGCCGTACACCGGCAGCTGGGCGCCAGCTGTCAGCGGGCCCGCCAGGCTGGGCTGGGCGGGGGTGCTGGGGCCGCTTTGCTTGATGCCTCCGCGGGTGAAGACCACGGGTGCCATGCCGGGTGCGGCGTCGGCCTTGCGGCGCGGCGGGCCCGAACGGGCCGTGGCCCGCACCGATGGTGAGGGGGCCCGCGGCAGCAGGGCGCTGAAGTAAACCTCGCCGGGCACGCCGATGGCGCGGGGATCGGTCAGCAGCGCGCTCAGACCCTGGGCATTGCGGATGGCGCGCAGCAGCACCAAGGTGGGGTCGGCGGAGGGTTGGGAGCCGCCGGCGCTCCGCAGGTTCAGCCAGCCGCCGGCGCGCTCGTCCAGCACGAAGCCGGGGCGCATGGCGTTCGCCAGGCTACCGTCGCCCAGCTGGCCATGGCTGTTGGAGCCCCCCATCAGTACCAGGCCATCCTGTCGCACAAAGGCGCTCACGGCGTCCCCGGCGGCCATGCTGGAGACGCTGCTGGCACCCCGCAGCAGCCGGGGCGTGGCGCCCAGCTGGTCCTGCGCGGAGCCCAGCTCGCCGAACAGGTTGTAGCCCCAGAACCAGCCCAGCAGGCTGCCGTCCGCGCGCCGCGCCACCGCGTGCTGCAGGCCGATCGCCAGCTCCACGACCTGGCTCAGGCCCGGCACCGCCACCGGCCGCAGGCGCCGCGTCTGGGTGCCGTCGCCGAGCTGGCCGCGTTCGTTGTCACCCCAGGCCCACACGCTGCCGTCGCCCTTCAGCGCCCAGCTGCTGCGGCCGCGCGCCGCCAGCGCCACGACGCCGCTCAGGCCGGCAACGGCCACCGGGGCGCTGCGGGCCTCAAGCGTGCCGTCGCCCAGCTGGCCGGCGGCGTTGTTGCCCAGGGCCGACACGGTGCCGTCAGCCCGCAGCAGCAGCACATGGGCGTCCCCCGCCGCCAGGGCCACGCCGCCCTGGCCGGGGCCGAGCAGCTGCGCCGGTTCGGCGAGGTTGCCGGTGGTGGGCACGGGCAGGGCGCTGCCCCAGCCCCACAGGCTGCCGTCCTTCTTCAGGGCCAGGGTGAAGAAGTCGCCAGCCAGCACGCTGCGCACCTCGCTGATGCCGGCAATCTGTTCGGGCAGTCCGGTGTCGGCCCAGCTGGCATTGCCCAGCTGGGCGTAGCCGTTGCCGCCCCAGGCCCAGAGCCGGCCGGCGGCGTCCAGCGCCATGCTGTGATCCCAGCCGGCCGAGACCTGGCTGATGGCAGGCAGCCCGGCCACCGCGCCCGGCACCGAGCGGTGCAGAAAGCGGCCGCGCCCCAGCTGCCCCGAGGCATCCAGGCCCCAGCTGTAGACACGGCCGTTGGCACCCAACGCCAGGCCGTACCAGGTGCCGGAGGCCACCTGCACCAGGCCGGCGATGTCGACCACGGGCGCGGGTTCTTCGCGGTAGGTGGTGGTGCCGTCGCCCAAGCTGCCGAAGCCATTGCCGTTGAGCGAGCCAAAGCCGAGGGCCGTGCCGTCGCTCTTGAGCAAAAAGCCCTGGCCATAGCCGCGTGCGGCGCCGGCCAGCGAACCCACCGGGGCCTGCGCCTGTGCGCTGGTGCCGGGCACCCACTGCCACCAGCGCGTCTTGTCTGCCGCAATGGCCAGCGCGTAGACCGAGCCGGCTGCCACCTGTGCGGCGCCGCTGATGCCCGGCACCTGCACCGGGCTCAGGCGCGCCGGTGGGCGCGGGTCCACGAAGGGGTTGGAAGCCCCCCATTCCCACACCGTGCCGTCGGCGCGCACCGCATAGCTGAGTTCCTGGGCTGCGGCGAGCGCGCGCACATTGCTCAGGCCCGGAACGGCGGTGGGGCTGGTGCGGTCGCTGGTATGGCCCAGGCCGAGCGCACCGGCGGCATTGCGCCCCCAGGCCAGCACGCTGCCATCGGCCTTCAGCGCCAGCGCATGGCGGTCGCCGCAGGCGATCTGCGTGACGCCCTGCAGGCCGGCCACCGGGGCCGGGGTGCCGTTGTCGGGCCGTTCGCCTTCGCCCAGCGTGAGCGGGTAGTTCGAGCCCCAGCCCCAGACGCTGCCATCGGCCCGGCGGGCCAGTGCGTACTCCGGCCCGGCGCAGAGCTCCACCACCTGGCTCAGACCGGGCACACGGCCCGGCGTGGCGCGGTCGGGGCGGCTGCCGTCGCCCAGCTGGCCGGCGTCATTGCTGCCCCAGGCCCAGACCGTGCCATCGCGCGCCAGCGCCAGCGAGAAGTAGCCGCCCGAGGCGACGGCGGCGATGTTGCTGAGGCCGACAACCAGGCCAGGGCGCGGCTCGTAGGGACGGGTGCCGCTGCCCAGCTGGCCGTTCTGGTCCGAGCCCCAGGCCAGCACCTTGCCATCGGCGCTCAGCGCCAGCGTGTGCGGGCCACGCACCGAGACCATCGGGGCGCCATCGGCTGCGTGGGTGAATGGGGGAAGCCCGACCATCAGCAGGGCCGCCACCACCT
>JBDHSJ010000294.1:0-4439 GCA_039808065.1 Burkholderiaceae bacterium
ATGCCCACCACGCAGCTGGCAGCGGCCGCCTGCAGCTCCCGCGGCAGCTGCGCCGCCGCGCGCACCCGCAGCTGGTGCCGCCAGCCCGGCAGGCTCGGCCAGAGCACCTCGCGCAGCAGGCGATTGGCCAGGGTTTCGTCAGCCAGCGGCCCTTCCCCGCCCCCCTGCGGCGTGGCCTCAACGAGCAGCCAACGCAGCTCCGCGTCCTCGGCCCGGGCCGGGTCCAGCAGGGCGGCAAGTCCCATCGGCAGGAAATGGCGGCGGGCGATCAAGGGGGGCATGGGCGTGGACCAGGGCAGCGGCGGGAGCGCCGATTGTCAGCAAGGCCGGGCATTCCATTCGGGCGGCAAGCGGCACGCTGCAGCAACCCACGCCCCTGCAACGCCCGCGGCGCTACAGCGGCCGCCGCCGCAACGCCAGATGCAAGGCCAAGGCCGTTTCCCCCACCAGCGCCGGCATCAGCACCCAGGGGAACAACTTCCCCGCCAACGGCGGCCACAGCAACAGCGCAAAACTGTTGAGCAGATAGCCCGCCCCGGCGGCCACCAGCAGCCAGCCCAGCGCCACCGGCAGCACGGCGCTGCGCACGATCAGCGCGCCGCGGACCAGGCAGGCGAAGCCGAAGAAGATCAGCCCGATGCCGAAGCCCTGCCCATGCAGCTGCACGGCCAGCAGGGCCAGGGCTTCGCGCTGCGCTGGCGGGAAGGCGGCCGCCATGGGGCCGCCGAGGGCGTCCAGCGGCACCAGCAGCTGCACGCGGTTGGCCACCAGCACGCAGGTCTGCACCAGGTTGATCAGGGTGGCGGTGAGCGCCAGGGGTTCGTGGATGGGGCGCAGCAGGCGCCAGAACATCACGATGACGGGAATGTCCAGCGCCTGCATCAGCAAGTCGCCCACCAGGCCGCTGCGCCAGAGCAGCGGAGCGGCGGCGATGCGCTGGGCGGTGGCAGCGGCGTCGCCCGGCACGATGAGGCTCGCGCGCACAAAGCCTTCGCCATACAGCCCAAGGGCAATGATGAGCAGGTAGCAGACACCGGCCCAGCGCAGCTCGCGCAAGCTGGGCGCGTTCATGCGGGCCTCCGCGCGAACGGGCTGAACTGGCGCCAGGCCTGGCGGGCCAGGCCGCGCAGCAGCCAGGAGAGGCCGGCGATGAGCGCGCCCACCAGGGTGGGGATCACGGCGCCGAAGGTCCAGCTCATGCCCAGCGCGAAGCCCAGCAGGCACTCCGGGCGATGCGCGGGCAGCAGCAGCGCCAGCAGCAGGATGAGCAGAAACAAGCCCTCGGTGAGCGCCTGTGCCTGCACGCTGAAGGCCTGCGCCAGGGCCAGGCCCAGCAGCAGCGGCAGGGCGAAGCCGATGAGCAGCGGCGCCCACTCTCGGGCCCTGCCGGCACCGGCCGGCGGCAGGCGCCGGGCCGCCCAGGCGGCCAGCACGGGCAGGATCAGCAGGCCCCAGAGATTGGAGAGGCCCGGCAGCGCGGCGCTTTGCATGAGGTGGTGGACCTTGATGCCGCCGTGCTGCGCCTCCCAGGCGAGGTGGAGGCATTCAGCCAGCAGGGCCAGCAGGGGAAGCAGAAGGCGGGGCATGGGCATCGCGACGGGTGGGGGTTCGAACAGGTGCCCAGCATGCCGGGTTGGCGCCGGCGCGTGGACACGACGGGGACCAGAGGCCGTGGCTGCCGACCGAAAGGCGGCGGGGGCGGATGGAGCGCGGCAGCTATCCCCCGTCCAGACTCCGCTGCGCCCCTGTTCCCAGCGGCTCGCCCACCAGCACTCCGGCTTCAGCCAGGCGCACCAGGCCGCGCGCCTCGGCCAGCGGGGCGTGCAGCCAGCGGTCCACGTCGGCGGCCTCCAGCACCACCACGCCGCGCTTGTCCTGGGCATCGGGCGGCAGCTTGGGGTCAGGCTTGTGCATGCGACGCATTAGCGGGTCGGCGTCGGCGTTCTGCGTCAGCATGGCGTAGACGGGAAGGTGCATGCCGCTGGCCGGGTCCACGGCCTCGCTCCACAACCCGGCCAGACTGAGCGGCTCGCCATCGGCGCGGCGAAAGCGCCACCACACGCAGCGGCCACTCTCCCAGCAGGGTTCGTCAAAGCTCAGCGCCGGGATGACGCAGCGCTGGCCGCGCGCCCAGGGGCGGCGCGAGGTGGCGCGGGTCTCGATGCCCTCGATGCGCGCATTGCAGGTGGCGTAGCGCTTGTCAAAGGGCAGCAGGGACCACGGCCCGACCAGCAGCTCGCGCTCCAGCTCGGCCTTGGGCGCGGCGCGCAGGAAGGGCCCGGGCTGGCGCGGAAAGATTTCCGCCGGCCAGAGCGTGGGCGGGTTGTGGCGGCCGATGTGCCAGAAGCGTTCGACATCGGCCATGGCGGGGGGGATGTAGCGGGTGCACATGGGCGAACTGTGCCGTTTGCAGTGGTCTTTATAATAGATTCATCTTCCGTGCATCTTTGTTGGCCTGCCCTCCGTATGAAGCCACCCGCCCGCGTCATCCCCATCCAGCCCGCCGCGGCGACAAGCGACACCGGCCTGACGGTCTCGCTCTACCAGAAGGCCGAAAAGATCTACCCGCGCGCCGTGAGTGGCCGATTTGCCGCCTGGCGCTGGGCGCTGGTCTGGGCCACGCAGCTGGCCTTCTACGGCCTGCCCTGGCTGAACTGGAATGGCCGCCAGGCCCTGCTGTTCGACCTGAACACCCAGCGCTTCTTCCTGTTCGGCTGGGTGTTCCAGCCGCAGGACTTGATCTACCTGGCCGCGCTGCTGGTGCTCTCGGCCCTGCTGCTGTTCTTCGTCACCGCGGTGGCCGGGCGCATCTGGTGCGGCTACAGCTGCCCGCAGACGGTCTACACCGAGATCTTTCTGTGGGTGGAGCGGCGGCTGGAGGGCGACCGGCAGGCCCGCATGAAGCTGGACGCCGCGCCCTGGGGCTGGAACAAGCTGCTGCGCAAGGGCGGCAAGCAGGGGGTGTGGCTGCTCATCAGCCTGGTCACCGGCTTCAGCTTCGTGGGCTACTTCACGCCCATCCGCGAGCTGGCGGCCGAGGCCCTGGCCCTGGCCTTCTCGCCCTGGGAATGGTTCTGGGTGCTGTTCTACGGCTTCGCCACTTACGGCAATGCCGGTTACTTGCGCGAGCAGGTGTGCAAATACATGTGCCCCTACGCGCGCTTCCAAAGCGCCTTGATCGACAAGGACTCGCTCATCATTGCCTACGACAGCCGGCGCGGCGAGGCGCGCGGCTCGCGGCCGCGCAGGGCCGACCCCAAGGCTCTGGGTCTGGGCGACTGCATCGACTGCACGCTGTGCGTGCAGGTCTGCCCGACCGGCATCGACATCCGCAAGGGCCTGCAGAACGAGTGCATCGGCTGCGCGGCCTGCATCGATGTGTGCAACGACGTGATGGGCAAGATGGGCTATGCCCAGGGCCTGATCCGCTACGCCACCGAGCAGGGCGTGAGCCAGGGCCTGACGCGCGCGCAGATGCTGCGCCGTGTGTGGCGGCCGCGTGTGATCCTCTACGGCCTGGCCCTGCTGCTGCTGGGCGGCGCCTTTGTGTTCAGCCTGGCGCAGCGGCCCGGCTTTGCGGTGGACCTGATGCGCGACCGCGGCGCGCTGGCGCGCGTGGTGGATGACGGCGTGGTGGAGAACAGCTACCGCCTGCAGCTGGCCAGCGGGCGCGAGCAGGCGCTGCAGGTGCGGGTCACGGTGTCCGGCCTGGAGGGCCTGCGCATCCGCAGCGGCGCCGAGCTGGCGGTGGCGCCCGTCGCCACGCACAGCCAGGCCCTGACCCTGGCCCTGCCGCCCGAGGCCGCCGCGCCGCATGTCGGCAAGGCCGTGCCGGTGGTGTTCGAGGTGCGCGCGGCCGATGGCGCGCTGCGGCGCGTCAGCTCGACTTTCTTCGTGCCGCGCTAGTTGCAGCGCCCGTCACGGCGATGGGCAGGACCTTGCGCCCACGCGCTGCCGGCGAGGGCGGCGCGGGCTGGGCGATGTCGGCCAGCGTGGCGCCGTCCAGCACCTCGAAGTAGGACTGCAGGGCCGAACCCAGCAGGCCCTTGAGCCGGCAGCCGGGCGTGAGCTGGCAGGTGTTGATCGCGGGGTCGAAGCACTCCACGAGGCGGAAGTCGGTCTCGCAGGCGCGCACCACATCGCCGATGCGGATCTGATCCGCGGGCTTCAGCAGGCGCAGGCCACCGCCGCGCCCGCGCGTGGTCTCCAGCACGCCCTGGCGGGCCAGGTCGTTGACGATCTTCATCAGGTGGTTCTTCGATACCCCATGCCAGTCGGCCAGCTCGGCAATCGTCACCAGCCGCTCCGGGTGGGTGGCGCAGAACATCAGCACGCGCAGGGTGTAGTCGGTGTATTCGGCCAATCGCATGGCGGGCAGGATCGCACGAAAGATGCACCCATCGTATTGCTTTGCAGGGTTCTCCCCAATAAGATGCAAA
>JBDHSJ010000295.1:0-4426 GCA_039808065.1 Burkholderiaceae bacterium
GGCGGCCGTTTCAGCAGCAGGAACACCAGCACCAGCGTCACCAGCGCAAGCAGCGCTGTCACAAGCTCTAACCAAGGCATGGCCCGCATTCTCGGGGCAAGCCTTCATCGGCTGCTCGCGCGTGTCCACAATGGCCGCGCCTTGCACTCTGCTTTGTTCCCGCCATGCGTCGCTGCGCCCTGGTGCTGTGTCTGACCACCCTGCTCGCCTGCGGCGGCAGCACAGGCTCGGCGCCGAGCGCCGCGACCGCCCCTGCCGATCCGACGGCGCCGCGCATCACGCGCGGCCTGACGGTCTGCCAGGTTGATGGTCAGCGCCTGCTGGGCGACCTCTATCAACCCCCGGCCGGCACACACCGGCGGCGCGCGCTGCTGTTCGTGCATGGCGGCGGCTGGAGCACGGGCAGCCGTGCGGACTACGAAGCCCTGGCCCGCAACCTGGCCGGCCTGGGCTATACCGGCCTGAGCGTGGACTACCGCCTGGCCCCGGCCGCGCACCATCCGGCTCCCCTGGAAGACCTGAAATGCGCGCTGCGCTGGTTGCGCAGCCAGGCGCTGGCGTGGGATGTGGACGAGCACAAGGTGGCCGTAATTGGCGGGTCGGCCGGCGCCCATCTGGCCGCGCTGCTGGCCTTCACGCCGGACGACCCACGCTTCGAGGGCCGGGGCCTGCCCCGCGAGGGCAGCACGCGCGTGGCCGCGGCCGTGCTGCACGGCGGGCCGCACGACCTGAGCGCACTGGCCAGCGCCGGCCCGGAGGCGCGCGCCACGGTGCAGGCCCTGCTCGGCACCAGCGCGCCCACGAACAACCAGCTGCTGGAGGCCAGCCCCATCCATTACGTTCGTCACGGCGCGGTGCCGAGCCTGATCCTGCACGGCGAGCTGGACCCCGTGGTACCGGTGGACCAGGCCTACCGCCTGGCCGCCGCAGGGGTGCAGGTCAACGCACCGGGCCGCTTGATCGTGATCCCCGGCGCCGGCCATGCCGACTTTGGCCGCGACCCCGATGCCATCGGCCGTGCGCTGGTGGAATTCCTTGCCCAATCCTTGCCCTAAACCATGCGCCTGATCCCCCTTGCTGCCCTGCTGCTGACGGTTCTGCCGGTGCAGGCCGACACCCTCTCCGACCTGAAGGCCGCCCTGCAGCGCCTGCAGGCCGAAACCCCGATCCGCGGCCAGGTGACGCTGAAAAGCGAGAACCGCAACAACGAAGGCAAGGACGACGCCGAGGTGCAGCCCGGCCAGGCCCAGCTCAGCTTCGAGGACGGCCCGCAGGGCCTGCGCCTGGCCTACCCCCAGGCCCTGCTGAACAAGGCGCTGAGCGAAGACCAGGCCAAGGACCAGGACCCCAAAGCCGCCACCCCCACGGCCAACGGCCTGCGCGAGCTGGGCTACAAGGAAGTGCGCGAGCTCACCCGCCCGGCCGAGGTGCTGGGCCGCCAGCTGGCCCGCGCCACGCTGAAGAGCGAGAAAACCGACACCTGGCAGGGCAAGCCGGCCAAGCTGCTGAGCTTCGAGCTGCAGCAGCGCCGGCCGGACAAGTACGTCAAGAAGTACGAGGGCCAGCTCGATGTGTGGGTGGCCGCGGACGGCACGCCGCTGGCCGCGCGCAGCACGCAGAAGATCTCGGGCCGGGCCATGGTGGTCATCAGCTTCGAGATGAATTCCCAGGACGAATGGCACTTCGCCGTCAGCGGCGAGCGCCTGGTGGTGACGCGCAAGCTCACCACCGGCAGCGGCAGCGGGGCCGGCGAAAAGGGCAACACGAAGCGTGAGTTCGCGCTGCAGCTCAGCTGATCAGGTTGGGATCGGCGTCGGGCCCGGCTCGCCACGCGCCCAGGCGCACAGGTTGTCCACCGCGCACTGCACCATGGCGCGGCGGGTGGGCAACGTGGAGCTGGCGATGTGGGGCGTGAGCAGCGCGTTCTCGCAGGTCAGCAGCTCAGGCACCACCGCCGGCTCGCCCTCGAACACGTCCAGGCCCGCCGCGGCCAGGCGGCCCTCGCGCAGCGCGGCGGCGAGTGCGCGGTCATCCACCACGCCGCCGCGGGCGATGTTGATCAGCGTGGCGCTGGGCTTCATTTGCGCCAGTTCGGCCGCGCCGATCAGGTGGTGGGTGGCGGCGCTGTAGGGCACCACCACCATCAGGTGGTCGGCCTCGGTCAGCAGCTCGGGCAAGGGGCGCCACTCGGCGAACTCGCAATCCGCCACCGGGCTGCGGTTGAAGTAGCGCACCCGCATGTCCAGGCCGAGCGCCGCGCGGCGTGCGATGACGCCACCGATACGCCCCATGCCGACGATGCCCAGCACCGTGCCGCACACCGGCGCGCCGGCGAACTGGTCGATCGACCAGCCCTGCCACATGCCCGCGCGCACAAAGCGCTCGCCCTCGCCCACGCGGCGCGCCGTGGCCAGCAGCAGGGTCAGCCCGAACTCGGCTGTGGTTTCCGTCAGCACGCCCGGGGCGTGGCTGAGCTGAAGGCCCCTCGCGCGGCAGGCTGGCACATCGAGGTTGTTGTAGCCCACGGTGATCAGCGCCACCGCGCGCAGCGCCGGACAGGCGGCCAGCAGCTGGGCATCCACGCGCTCGCTGCCCGAGCCCAGCAGGCCCCAGCAGCCCTGCAGACGTGCGCGCAGCGCGGCCGGCTCCAGCGCGGTGTCGCTGTCATGCACGTCCAGTTCGTAGTGCGCACGCAGCGGCTCCAGCAACTCGGGAAATAGGCGGCGCGCGACCAGCAGCTTGGGTTTGTTCATCGGAAGAAGATCCAGCTCATCAGGGCCAGCACGGGCAACAGCAGGCCAAAGCTCCAGGCCATGTAGCCGAAGAAGCTGGGCATGGCGATGCCGCGGTCCTCGGCAATGGCCTTGACCATGAAGTTCGGGGCGTTGCCGATGTAGCTCATCGCGCCCATGAAAACCGAGCCCGCCGAGATCGCGGCCAGCGTGGCCGCACCACCGCTCATCAGTTGGGCGGCGTCGCCACCGGCAAGATTGAAGAAGACGAGGTACGTGGGGGCGTTGTCCAGAAAGGCCGAGAGCCAGCCGCTGAGCCAGTAGTAGGCCAGGGGAATCGGCTCGCCTGCAGGCGTGGAGACCCATTGCACCAGGCGGGCGAATGGGCCGTTCAGGCCGGCCTGCAGCATCAGCAGCACCGGCAGCATGGTCAAAAAGATGCCGACGAAGAGCTTGGCCACTTCGGCCATCGGCGCCCAGCTGAACTGGTTGCGCTCGCGCACCGCCTTGGGGGTCAGGGCCAGGGAGAGCAGCGTCACGCCGACGAGGCCGCCATCGCGCACCAGGGACTGCAGGGCCAGCGGCGTGCCCAGCACGTCGAACACCACGCCCGGCTTCCACAACCCGCTCAGCAACACCAGCCCCACCACCAGGGCCAGGGGCAGGAAGTTGATGGCGCCGTCCAGCCCCAGGCGGGGGGTGTCCGGCGTCGGGTCCACCGGCAGCACGCCTTCCCTGGCGTACCAGTAGCGGTCGATGGCATAGAACATCGCCAGCAGCAGGCCGACGACGAAGAGCATTTCCGGCCCCACATGCCGCACCGTCCAGAAGAAGCTCACACCCTGCAAGAAGCCCAGGAACAGTGGCGGGTCCCCCAGGGGGGTGAGCGAGCCGCCGGCGTTCGAGACGATGAAGATGAAGAACACGATGACGTGCACGACATGCCGGCGGTTGTCGTTGGCGCGGATCAGCGGACGGATCAGGAGCATCGAAGCCCCCGTCGTGCCCATCACCGAGGCCAGCACCGCGCCCAGCGCCATCAGCCCGGTGTTCAGCGCCGGCGAGCCATGCAGATTGCCGCGCACGTAGATGCCGCCCGAGGCGGTGAACAAGGCCACCAGCAGCAGCACGAAGGGCAGGTACTCGGCCAGCAGGGTGTGCCACACCGCCCCGGCCGCCACACCCGGCCCCTGCGTGGCCGCCAGCGGCAGCACAAAGCAGGCGGCCCAGAACAACGCCACCTTGCCGAAGTGGTGGTGCCAGAAACGCGGCGCCAGCAAGGGCCCCAGGGCAATGGACAGCAGCATGCCCACGAAGGGCAGCGCCCAGAGCGGACCGAAAGCGCTGGCGTCCAGGCTGGCGGCCTGCGCCAGGCCCGGTGTCAGCAACAGCAGCAGGGGCCAGGCTCGCATCGCGACCTCAGTCGTGGAAGGTGGTGAAGCTGGCCACCGGCGCGCGCTCGGTCACCAAACGGTTTTCGGCCGCCTCGGGGTCGGCATAGCCCAGGGCCATGCCGCACAGCAGCATCTGTTCGGGCGGCAGGCCCAGCCAGTCGGCCAAGTGCGCGTGGTAGTGGATCCAGGCGGCCTGCACGCAGGTGTCCAGCCCCTGGGCACGCGCAGCCAGCATCAGGTTCTGCATGAACATGCCGCAGTCCAGCCAGGAGCCTTGCGTCAGGCTGCGGTCGATGGTGA
>JBDHSJ010000296.1:0-4422 GCA_039808065.1 Burkholderiaceae bacterium
CTGGCCGCCGCCGCCGCGTCGCTGGCGCTGGCGCAAAAGCAGGAGCAGCGCAGCGCCACCCTGGGCGCGCAGGGCTTTGTGGGCGGCGCGCAGCATGAAGACGCGGCCCTGGCCCGGCAGGCGGCCGAAGCGGAGCAGCGCAGCGCCCAGGCCGAACGCCACATGGCGCAGCACGCCCTGGAGCAGGCGCGGGCGGCGTTGGGGGCCTTCCAGGCGGGCGCCGCGCGCGGCCAGGTGGATGCCTTTGAGCTGCGTGCACCCGTGGCCGGCCAGGTGCTGCGCATCCACCAGCCCAGCGAGACCCTGGTGGCCCTGGGGACGCCGCTGATCGAGCTGGGCGACCTGGCGCAGCTAGAGGTGGTGGCCGAGCTGCTCAGCACCGATGCCCTGCAGATCCGGACGGGTCAGCCGGTCCGTATCGAGCGCTGGGGTGGGCCGGCGGTGCTGCAGGGGCGGGTGCTGCGGGTTGAACCTGGCGCCTTCACCAAGGTCTCGGCCCTGGGCGTGGAGGAGCAGCGGGTGCGCGTGCAGATCGGCCTGCTCAGCCCGCCCGAACAGCGCCAGGGCCTGGGCGATGGCTACCGCGTGGGCGTGCGGGTGCTGACCCAGCAGCAGCCCGCCGTGCCCCTGGTGCCGGTGAGCGCGGTGTTCCCGCTGCCGGGCGCCGCTGCGGGTCGCCATGCGGTGTTCCGCGTCGAGGGCGGGAGGGCGGCGCTGCGCGAGGTGAAGCTGGCGGCCCGCAATGAGCGCGAAGCCTGGATCGGTCAGGGCCTGCAGCCCGGTGACCGGGTGGTCGTCTACCCGCCGCAGAGTCTGGTGGATGGGGCCCGTGTGGAGCCGCGTGCGGTGCTACGCCAGCCGTAGCCGGTTGCGCCCGGCGTGCTTGGCCTGGTAGAGCGCGATATCGGCCGCCTGCACCAGCTCGCGCGGCTCCTCGGCCGGTGCCCCGTTGCCCACGCCGCGCAGCGCCAGACCGATGCTGATGGTCAGCCGCAGGCCACCGTGCACGCGTTCCCACGGGTGCTCCATCACGGCGCTGCGCAGGCGTTCCAGCACGGCCTCGGCATCCCGCGCAGGTGAGCCCACCAGACCGATCAGGAATTCCTCGCCGCCCCAGCGGGCCAGCAGGTCGGCGCTGCGCAGGCGCTGGCGCAGCAGGGTGGCCAGCTCGCGCAGCACGGCGTCGCCCACGGCGTGGCCGAACTGGTCGTTGACGCGCTTGAAGTGGTCGATGTCCAGCATGGCCACCGCAAAGGGCGTGTCGGGGCTGGGGGTCTGCTCCCACATCAGCGGCAGCGCCTGCTCGGCGTGGCGGCGGTTGGCCAGGCGCGTCAGCACGTCTTCGCGGGCGGCGCGGTCGCTGCGCGCCAGCTGTTCGCGCAGGGCCTCGTGCTCGCGTTCCAGCGCCAGTGCGCGCTCGCGTTCGCGTTCCGCATCGGCACGGGCGTGTTCGGCGCGTGCCATCGCCTGGTCCACTTCTTGGCGGATGAGCAGCACCTCGGTCTGGGCCAGCTGCACGGTGCGGATGGCCAGGCGCTCGGCGTGCATCAGCGCTTCCAGGTCAGCCAGCGCGGCGGCGTGTGCGCCGGCGGCCTTGTGGCATTCGTAGAGCAGACGCAGGGCGCGGCGCTGCAGGCGCGGCAGCATCGCATCACCGCGCAGTTGCAGCAGGCTTTCCGCCCCGGCAATCGCCTCGTCGTGGTGGCCGCGGCCCCGTTCCAGCACGGCGCGGTGCAAGCGGGTGCTGATGGACAGGCCGGCAAAGCCATGCTCCTGCGCCGTCTGATCCAGGTGTTCGATGAGCGGGAAGGCGCGGTCCCAGTCCTGCCCCTGCAGCAGGGCCTCGACGAGGTTGGAGAGTGCCAGCGCGATGCGGTACGGGTTGCCCTGGGCCTGCGCGCAGGCCACCGCCTGCTCGGCCAGCAGCTGCGCCATGGCCTGCACCACCACGGCTTGCTCGGTTTCGCCGTCGATCAGCAGCTCTTCGTACTCATAGAGCGTGAAGAAGGCCTGGTTGTTGAGACAGGCGAAGTCCAGCTCGGGCAGGTGGTGGCGCAGCGCGATCTCGCGCGCCAGCTGGGTGGTTTCGCGCGCCTGCGCCGGGTTGTCCAGCGCGGCATAGGCATTGCCCAGCCGCGCCAGGGCCCAGCCTTCGCGTTCCGGTTCCTGCAGCCGACGTGCCAGGTTCAGGGCCGAAAGCGCCTGCTCCAGGGCCTCGCGCCCCAGCGACAGCAGGGAGTAGGCGAGCGACAGGTTGCAGCGTGCTTCGCACAGCGGCCCCAGCGCCTCCTGGCGCTCCAGCAGGCGCACGGCCTCGCTGGCCACGCGCACGCAGTCCTGGGGCCGACCGAGGCGGGCGTAGGCGCGTGCCAGATCGTTCAGCACGCGGGCCCGCTCCAGGCTGTTCTGGGCCTGCGGCAGCAGGGCTTCGAGCTGCAGGGCCGCAGCGCTGTGCTTGCCCTGCTGCAGCAGGGCTTCGGCGCTTCGGCACTCGCTGTCTTGCATGTCAGGCTTGGATGAAATCCCGCAGGTCGGCGGCCAGGCGGCGCCGGCTCTCGGCATGGATGTACATCATGTGCCCGGCCGGGAACTGCGCCATGCGGATTTGCCCCTTCAGGTGCGGCCGCAGCGCCATGTGCGCCAGGCTGTGCAGCGCGGCGTCCGGCGGGGTGGCCAGATCGAACTGACCGCAGGCCACGTACACACGCAGGCTGGGCTGGTGGTGCAAGGCCTGGCGCAGCTGCTCGCCGGTGTGCAGGTACTTGTTCTCGAAGCCCTTGTAGCTCCAGCTTTTGTAGAGCGGGGCGAGCAGGTGGTAGGGCGCATCGCCCATCCAACCCAGGCGCTCGTGCAGGGTGCGCTCCAACCCCACGCGGTAGGCACCGGCCAGATTGGTGTAGCTCGGGTCGTCCTCGGCCTTCTCACCCACGTCGTCTCGGTCATGACCGGTGAAGCGGCTGTCCAGCCGCCCCACCACCAGGCCGCGATGGCGCAGCAACTGCTTGAAGAAGCGTTCGTCGTCCACGCGCAGGTGGCAGCGCAGCAGGTAGTCGGCGTCGAGGCCGGTCAACGCGGCGGCCTGCGTGGCCACTTCGCGTGCCTGCGCCTCGCCCAGGCGGTCACCCAGCAGCAGCGCGCTGGCGTAAGGCCCGAGTGCAAAGGCCTGGGCGCGTTCGATCAGCGCATCCACGCTCAGCGCCTGCAGCTCCGGCGCCAGGGCCTGGTGGTACCAGGCGGTGGCCGCATAGGTGGGCAGGAAGCAGAGGTAGGGCAGGTCGTTGCCGCGGTCGAAGCTGAAGGTCTGGAAGTCCATCGCCGGCGAGACCAGCACGACGCCATTGAGCATCAGCTCGCACTTCTCCTGCAGCTGGCGGGCCAGGGCGGCGGCACGCGTGCTGCCGTAGCTTTCGCCCAGCAGGTACTTGGGGCTGCCCCAGCGGCCTTCGCGCGTCAGGTAGCGGCGCATGAAGTCGGCGATGGCGTCGAGGTCGCGTTGCACCTCGTGGTACTCGGTGGCCTTCTGGCCCTCGACCATGCGCGAGAAGCCCGTGCCCACCGGGTCGATGAAGACCAGGTCGGCATGCGTCAGCAGGCTGTCCTCGTTGTCCACCAGCGCGTAGGGCGGCTGGCCGCAGTCGCCCATGGCGTCGCTGTGCACGCGCTGCGGGCCCAGCAGGCCCAGGTGCAGCCACACCGAGCTGGAACCCGGCCCGCCGTTCAGCGAGAACAGGATCGGTCGGTTGGGCGCCGCGTCCAGCAGCGTGTAGGCGGTGTAGAAGACCTGCGCCTTGACCGGCTCGCCTTGCAGCGTGCCGTCCTTCAGCTCGGGCTCGCGCAGCAGCAGGGTGCCGGCGCTGGCGCGGTAGCGCAGCGTGCGCCCGCCGATCTGCAGGCTGTGCTCGCGCTCGACGCGGGACTCGGTGGGGGCGGGCGCAGGGGCATCGGCCATGGTGTTCAGGAGGCACTTGGAAGGTGGGCGCAAGTGTGCCCGAGCGCTGGTGCGGCCTGGCGGCCGCGTGCCTCAGAACTTGTAGGCCAGCCGCACGCCGCCCCAATGCCGCCCGCGCACCTGAATCGGGGCGGCGCATTCCTTCAGCACCACGTAGTGCCCGCCGCCCAGATCGCGCCGGTAGGTCTGCAGCAAGAAGGGCTTGGTGTTGCGTGCGCTGGCCAGGCCGGTGCGGTCGTTGAAGATGCGGCGCCAGCGGCTGTGGGCGGTGTTCCACAGCGGGTCGCCCGGGCGCTGCGGCTGGCTGAGCTGGCGGTTGTGCATGGGTACGTAGCCATTGCGGTCCACGGCAATGCAGAACACCACCTTGTCGCTGAGCTGGAGCAGGCGCTCCTGCACGGCCGGAAAGAGCTGCTCGGCCAGGGCCGAGAAGGGCGCGAGGTGCTGCTGCGGGTCGCTGCCGGGCAGCGGCT
>JBDHSJ010000297.1:0-4420 GCA_039808065.1 Burkholderiaceae bacterium
TTGAGCTGCAGGGTGCGGTCGCTGTGCGGCTCGCTGAACACCACGGCCACCTGGCCGTTCGCTTCGATGTCGGCACACAGCGCTTCGGCGTGCGCGCGCGGCATCAGCAGGCAGAGCTGGCGCCGGTCGGCCGAGAGGCGTGCGCCCACGGCGCGCATCAGGTGCGGGCGCAGCTGGGCGTCGCGGCTGCCCACGATGATGGACAACGGGCGCCGCAGCCACTGGGCCTGCTCGGGGCCGATGAGGGCGTCGGACGGGGGGCTGGACATGGGCGAAGTCTATGGAGAGTCTGCCTACACTCGCCCGTCCCCTGCTCCCCCTCGGTCGACTGCCGCCCATGCCCCACGACGTCAGCCTGATCGCCACCATCGCCGCCGGTTTCGGCCTGGCCCTGGTGTTCGGTTTCCTTGCCAACCACCTGCGCATGCCGCCGCTGGTGGGTTATCTGTTCGCCGGCATCCTGATCGGCCCGGCCACGCCGGGCTTCGTGGCCGATGTCGGCCTGGCCGGCCAGCTGGCCGAGATCGGCGTGATGCTGCTGATGTTCGGCGTGGGCCTGCATTTCTCGCTGGCGGACCTGATGGCGGTGAAGCGCATCGCCGTGCCCGGCGCCATCGTGCAGATTGCCGCGGCCACGGGCATGGGCATGGGCCTGGCGCTGTGGTGGGGCTGGAGCCTGGGTGGGGCGCTGGTGTTTGGCCTGAGCCTTTCGGTGGCCAGCACGGTGGTGCTGCTGCGGGCACTTGAAGCCAAGGGCCTGCTGCAGTCGGTGAATGGGCAGATTGCCGTGGGCTGGCTGGTGGTGGAAGACCTGGTGATGGTGCTGGTGCTGGTGCTGCTGCCCGCCGTGGCCGGCTTGCTGGGCGGCGCCGCGCCGGGCGGCGGTGGCAGCTTGCTGGGCACCATCGGCCTGACGCTGGGCAAGGTGGGCGCCTTCATTGCGCTGATGCTGCTGGTGGGCCGGCGCCTGCTGCCCAAGCTGCTGTGGTGGGTGGCGCGCACGGGCTCGCGCGAGCTGTTCACGCTGGCCGTGGTGGCGGTGGCGGTGGGCGTGGCCTTCGGGGCGGCCAAGCTCTTCGATGTGTCCTTCGCGCTGGGCGCCTTTTTCGCCGGAATGATGATGCGCGAGTCGGAGTTCGCGCACCGCGCGGCCGATGAATCGCTGCCGCTGCGCGACGCCTTCGCGGTGCTGTTCTTCGTGTCGGTGGGCATGCTGTTTGACCCGGCGGTCATCCTGGCCGAACCGCTGAAGCTGCTGGCGGTGGTGGCCATCATCCTGCTGGGCAAGACCCTGGCCGCCGTGGCCCTGGTGCTGCTGTTCCGTTACCCGCTGAACACGGCGCTGACGGTGGGTGCGAGCCTGGCGCAGATCGGCGAGTTCTCCTTCATCCTGGCCGGGCTGGGCGTGGCGCTGCAGCTGCTGCCCACCGAAGGCCAGAGCCTGATCCTGGCCGGCGCTCTGATCTCGATCGCGCTGAATGCCGCCCTTTTCGCCGCCGTGGACCCGCTGCGCCGCTGGGTGCTGGCGCGCTCCAGCCTGGCGCGCCAGCTGGAGCTGCGCGACGACCCGCTGGCCGAGCTGCCGCTGAGCACCGACCCGAGCCGGCTCAGCGGCCATGTGCTGCTGGTGGGCCATGGCCGCGTGGGTGCGCGCATTGCCGCCGAGCTGCACGCCCAGGGCCTGCCGGTGGTGGTGGCCGAGCAGAAGCGCGAACTGGTGGAGGCGCTGCGCGCGCAGGGCATCGCCGCCGTGAGTGGTGACGCCCAAACCCCCGAGGTGCTGGTGCAGGCCCATGTGGCGCGCGCCGCCCTGCTGGTGGTGACGGTGGCCGACGCGCTGGACGTGCGCCAGATGGTGGCCACCGCCCGCACGCTGAACCCCACCATCCAGGTGCTGCTGCGCTCGCACAACGAAGAAGAGGCCGCGTTGCTGCGCCAGGACTGCGCCGGCACGGTGCTGCTGGACGAGCAGGAGCTGGCGCGCGGCATGAGCGCGCAGATCCTCAGCCAGCTGCGCGGCCCGCACTGAGCGGGCACGCGCCCTAAGCTCCGAGGCATGCCCAGCACCCGCCTCATCGCCCCCTGGAGCCCGCCGGGCGCAGCGCTGCTGCGCCTGATCGCGGCCAATGCCGTGCTGTGGGCGCTGGCCGCCGGCGCCCTCTTCATTGCCGCGCCGGGGCTGGACAGCCTGCCGCGCCTGCTGCTGTTCAGCGAGTGCGTGGGCTTGGGCATCCTGGCCATGACCTTGTTGCTGCAGCGCTGGCCCTGGCTGGCGGCACACGCCGCCGGCCCGCGTTGGCTGCTGACCGGCGCGCTGGCGCTTCCGCTGGGCTACGCCGGCGGGCATGGGCTGGCCTTGCCGCTGCTGGGTGAGCCCTTCCGCCTGGCCAGCGCAGGCAGTGGGCGCATGCTGCCTATCGTGCTGACCCTGCTGGTGGGCGGCATCGGGCTGATCGCCTTCGCGGCACGCGAGCAGCTGGCGCGCGAAGCCAGCGCGCGCGCGGCGGCCCAGCGCCTGGCCACCGAGGCCGAGCTGCGCATGCTGCGCGCCCAGCTGGAGCCACACATGCTGTTCAACACCCTGGCCAATCTGCGCGCCCTGCTGCGTGAGGACGCCGGCCAGGCCGAGCACATGATCGACCAGCTCATCAGCTATCTGCGCAGCACGCTGGCGGCCTCGCGCAGCGAGACCAGCAGCCTGGCGGCCGAGTTCGCGCAGCTGCGCGCCTACCTGGAGATCATGGCCCTGCGCATGGGCCCGCGCCTGAGCTACGCGCTGGAGCTGCCGCCCGAGCTGGCCGCCACGCCCCTGCCCGCGATGCTGCTGCAACCCCTGGTGGAGAACGCCATCAAGCATGGGCTGGAACCCAAGGTCGGCCCTGGCCGCCTGACGGTGCAGGCGCGCCGCGACGGCAGCCACATCGAGATCAGCGTGCGCGACGACGGCCTGGGCCTGGGTGCCAACGGCCAGTTCCACCGCCCGCTGGACGGCCCCGCCAGCAGCTATGGTCTGCAGCATGTGCGCGAGCGCCTGCGCTCCGCCTACGGCCCCCAGGCCACGCTGACGCTGAACCCGCTGCAACCCGAAGGCCTGTGCGCCCGAGTGAGGATCCCGTCATGAGCGACACCCCTGCCCCGCGCGCGCTGATTGCCGAGGACGAACCCCTGCTGGCCCGCACCCTGAGCCGCCTGCTGGGCCAGGCCTGGCCCGGGCTGCAGCTGCTGGGCGTGGCGGAAGACGGGCTGCAGGCCATCGAGCTGGGGCTGGCGCACACGCCCGAGCTGCTGTTCCTTGACATCCAGATGCCCGGCAAGACCGGTCTGGAGGTGGCCGAGGCCCTGGCCGACGACTGGCCGGACGATCGCCCCCAGCCCCTGTTCGTCTTCGTCACCGCGCACGACGAGTTTGCGCTGCAGGCCTTCGAGCGCGCGGCGGTGGACTACCTGCTCAAACCCGCCACGCCCGAGCGTCTGGCCTTGTGCGTGGCGCGCCTGCAGCAACGCCTGGCCGAGCGCGGTGCGGCCGCGCCGGCGGCGGACGAACGGGCGGCACTGATGCAGCGCGTGCAGTCGCTCGCACCGCCGCTCGAGGCGGACACCGAACGCATCAAGATCCTGCGCGCCGGCGTGGGCAACACCGTGCGCATGATTCCGGTCGGCGAGGTGATCTGCTTCGAGGCCACCGAGAAGTACGTCAACGTGGTGACGGCCAACGGCGAGGCCCTGGTGCGCATGAGCCTGCGCGAGCTGATGGGCCGCATCGAAGGCGCCAGCGACTTTCAGCAGATCCACCGCAGCGTGGTCGTCAACACCCACTGCATCCTCAGCGCCACGCGCGACGAGATCGGTCACTACAGCCTGACGCTGCGGGGGTTGCAGCGGCCGGTCAAGGTGAGTCGGGCGTTTGGGCATTTGTTTCGGCCGATGTGAGTTGCTTGATTCAGGGCTGGTCCCCTGCGTGAGAGCCCGCCGGGGTTTCGTCCCGGCAGCCGACTCCCTTTCTTGCTCGTGCAAGAAAGGAAGCAAAGAACACGGCCCCGATGCGCAGCCCCTTGGCTCCGCCAAGGGGTCCCCTGCGATGCTCGCTTGGCTGGGCCGGCCCGAAACTCGCTGCGTTCGCTTCGCTCACTCCGCTCAAACAGTCGGGCCGAGTTTGATGAGAGTCGCGTGCTGATGCACGCTGCCCAGCCAAGCTGCGCTTCTCGGCAGCGCATAGGGGCAGCAGCCAAACAGCCAAGTACCGAACAGCCCGGACCGCAACCATCGCGCCGTTTCCCGGCTGTTGGCTGTTTGGCTGCTGCCCCTATGCCAAGCCGAGGAGCACAGAAGAGTGGGCCCGCGCGCGCAGCGCGCCTCGTGCTCTGACTTGGCGCAACTGTCTGAACGGAGTGAGCGAAGCGAACGCAGTGAGTTTTGCGCC
>JBDHSJ010000298.1:0-4385 GCA_039808065.1 Burkholderiaceae bacterium
GTGTGCATCCAGCTGATGCGCAGGTTGTCGCGCCAGACGCGGAAGTGCGAGATGCCGTCCTCGGGGTAGTGCACGCGCGTGGGTTGGTTGACGACGGGCACGCCGGCCCACACCAGGCGCACGGCAATCTCGACATCGAAATCCATGCGGCGGCCGATGGGCACGCGTTCGATCAGGGCCAGCGTGGGCGCCAACGGGTAGACGCGAAAGCCGCACATCGAATCGCGCACGGCGAACGAGAGCGTGTTGATCCACACCCAGACATGGGTGGCATAGCGCCCGTACAGCCGCCCCTTGGGCACCGAGGCGTCGTAGATCGGGCAGCCGCAGATGAAGGCCTCGGGCCGGGCCCGCGCGGCCGCCACGAAACGCTGCGCATCCAGCGCGTCGTGCTGGCCGTCGGCGTCGATCTGCAGCACATGCGTCACGCCTTGCGTCGCCGCCGCGCGCAAGCCGGCCATCAGCGCCCCGCCCTTGCCCTGGTTCTGGGCCAGCCGCAACAGCTGCACACCGTCCTGCGTGGCCAGACGGTCCAAGGCCTGCGCGGTGTCGGCGTTCGAGCCGTCGTCCACCAGCAGCACGGGCAGGCCTTGGCTGCGCAACTTGGCCACCACGCCGCCCACGGCCTGGCCATGGTTGTAGACCGGGATCACCACCAGCAGCTTCATGCGCCCTCCCCCGCCGGGCCAAAGCGCAGACGTCCGCTCGCATGGGCACCGCTGGCGCTGCGCAGCGCAAAGCGCAGCTCCCGACCCGCTTCGTCGCACTGCAGCTCCAGCTCCACCCGCGCACCGGGCGGAATGACCTGCTGGAACTTCAGCTGGTCCAGCCCGGCGAAGGCTGGCAGCAGATGCACAAAGGCCTCGCGGCCGAAGCGCTCGGCCCAATCCAGCTGAACCACGCCTGGCAGCACCGGGTGGCCGGGGAAATGGCCGTCGAAGCCAGGATGGCGGTCTTCCACGTCGATGGCCCAGCACGCACGCTGCGGCTCACGCACCAGCAGGCGCGCGCTTGGGCGCATGGGGTCGAACAAGGCCGCCAGCGCGACCTGGGTGGTCTTGCCCTGGGCGTTCACCGGCAGTTCGCTCACCAGGCGCCAGCGGCGCGGGCGCACGGTCGCTTCCAGCAAAGGCTCCAGCGCCCGCTTGCGCGGCCTCAGCCAGGCGGTGCGGCCCTCGGCCTCTATGGCCGCCCAGGCCTCGGCCGTGGGCACCAGCACCACCCCCAGCTCCTGGCGTCGCCCCGGCAGGAGCGGCAGGCGCAGCTCCTGCAAGCCCCCCAAGGCCAGCAAGGCCTGTTCGATGGCCGCCAGCGAGACGCGCTTTTCCTCGATCTTGACGATGCGGTCGGCCCGACCCAGCAGCACAAAGCCCGGGCCCTCGGCACGCACGCGGTCGGCCGCGCGGTACCAGGCCTCAGTGCCAAGTTGAGGCGAGCGCAGCTCCAGCTGTTCGTCTTCGATGCGCCAATCCACGCCCGGCAGCGCGCGCCAGGGATGCTGGGCGTCATCGCCCGCGGCGCGCTGGCGCCAGGCCACCCCACCGGTCTCGCTGCTGCCATAGACCTCGATCGGCGTCTGCCCCAATGCCACCGCGCAGGGGGCCAGGGCTTCATCGGGCAGCGGGCCGCCAGACGAGAACACCACGGCCAGCCGTGCCGGCAGGCCGGCCAGATCGGGCAGGGCCAGGCGTTTCAGATGGGCCGGGCTGGCCACCAGGGCCAGGAGCCCTTCCATGCGGGCCAGGTCTTCCAGATAGGCCTGGCGCTCGGCCACGATGGGCCGACCGGCCGCCAAGGGCCAGAGCAGCCGGAACAGCAGGCCGTAGATGTGCTGGTGGCTGACCGTGCCGACCACGCGCGCACCTTCCAGACGACTGCCGAAGCAGGCTTCGAGCGCGCGCACTTCATCGAACAGTTGGTGCAGGCGCTTGGGAATGGCCACCGGCTCGCCAGTGCTGCCCGAGGTGAAGACCACCAGGGCTGGAGCCTGGGCATCGAGCGGCTGCCACGCAGGTTCGGCCTGCGGTGCGACGCGGACGCAGTCGGCGGCGGGCCAGTCGCCCGCGCAATGCGTCCCATCGCGGGCCAGGCGCTCGGCCGTGGCCGGCAGGGCATCCCCTGGCCACCACACGGTCTTGCCGGCGTGCCAGGCGCCGAACAAGGCGGCGGCGGCGTGCAGACTGTCTTCGAAGTACAGGGCCACCGCGGCGCCGGGCTGGGCCGAAAAGTGGGCGGCCCAGCCGGCCACCTCGGCGCGCCACTCTGGCGGCATCAGCGCCTGGCCGGCGCGAAAGCCCACCGGCTGTGCCTGGCGCATGGGGCTGAGCGGGCCGGACAGGCCCAGGGCCAATTCACGCCACATGGTTCAGGTTCCTGCGGTCTTGTGGGCGCGCACGCGCCGGCGCACCAGCCACTCGCCCCCCATCAACAGGCCCATCAGGCCGTAGCTGATGAGGCCGTTGTAGAGCGCCCAGGTGGCGTCCGAGCCCCACAGGGCGGTGGCCAATGCGAGGCTGCCGTTCAGCACAAAGAAGCCGCACCACACCTGGGTGACGCGGCGCGTGTAGGCCACGCCATGCGCGTCCAGATTCGGTTCCTGCAGGCGCGCCAGGCGCTCCACCACGGTCGGGCCCTTCCACAGGCTGAGACCGAACAGCAGGAGCAACGCGGCGCTCACCGCCACCGGGTAGAGCTTGAGCGGCAGCAGCTGATTCGACCAGGCCGTGAGGGCGGCCAGCAAGAGCCCCGCCAATGCCAGGCCGAGCGCCTGCTGGCTGCGCGAGGCCAGAAAGCGCGCCAGCGCCAGGCCCAGCAGCAGCAGGGCCAGGGCACGCGGTTCGGCGTGCGCCAGGCCCAGGTAGACCAGCAGGGGGTAGGTGGCGGTCAGCGCCACCCAGATCAGGTTGCGCAAGGGGTCAGGCTGCGCTCGCCAGCGGACCCTGCTCGTCGGCCGCAGCCTCGGCCAGCAGGCCCTGCAGCGCACGCACGACGTCCTGCAGCGTGCGCACGGACTTGAAGGCCTCGGGCTGCAGGCGGCGCCCCACCAAGGGCTTGAGCTTGACGATCAGGTCGACCGCATCGATGGAGTCGATGTCCAGGTCTTCGTAGAGCTTCGCTTCCGGCTTGATCAGCTCGGCCTCGATATCAAAGGTCTCGATCAGGATGGCGCGCAGGCGCTCAAAAATCTCTTGCTCGCTCATGGCGGCGCACTCCTCAACTGCTCAGGCAATTCACTGCTTGCGGCTGCCGGCAACGAATTCGGCCAGCGCGCGGATCGAACGGAAATGGCGGCGGGTCTGCTCCGAATCGGCTGACATCGTCACGCCGTAGCGCTTCTGCAGCGCCAGGCCAAGTTCGAGCGCATCGATCGAATCCAGCCCCAGGCCCTCGACGAACAAGGCGGCCTCCGGGTCGATCTGCTCGGGGCTCAGATCCTCCAGATTCAGGGCCTCGATCAGCAGGCTCTTGATCTCCAGCTCCAGGGCATGGTTCATGCCGCTCTCCCTTCCGAAAAATAAGCTTTCAAGTATCCCGTCAGGCGCCTGGCGGCGAGCGGGGTTTCGCCGTTCGCGGCCTCTAGAAAGGGCTCGATGGCCAAGTCCTCCCCCACTTCGAGGGTGAGGCGCATCGGCCGATCGTTGGTGCGCCACCACGGGCGGCCCTTGGTCAGGCCAATGGGTTCGCACAGGATGCGCACCGGTGTGACCGGCACGCCGGCGCGCAGCGCCAGCTGCGCGGCTCCGCGCTGCAACTGCAGCGGCTGGCCCGGCACGCTGCGCGTGCCCTCCGGAAAGATGACCAGATTGCCGCCGGCCGCCAGGCTCGCCTTGCAATCGTCCAGCAGCTCGGGGCCGCCGTTGTTGCGGATGAAGTTGCAGGCGCGCACCGGCCAGCGCGTGAAGGCGTTGTCGGCCAGGCTGGCTTTGACCACGCAGTCCGCATTGGGCGTGGCGGCGATCAGAGCCACCACGTCCACCAAGGTCGGGTGGCTGGCCAGGATCAGCTGGCCGCGCCGCTGCAGGCGCTCGGCGCCCACGATGCGGGTGTCGACGATGCCACCCGCACGCATCATCCAGACGAAGGTGGCGAAGCTGCGCTGCACCAGGTGGCGCGCCCAGCGCACCCGGCGCTGCGGATCGCGCACCAGCAGCTGCAGCAGCGGGAAAGCCGTCAAGCCGAGCAGGACCCCGCCGAGGCCGAAGCAGGCAAAGAGCAAGCCCGTGACCGGGGCCCGCCAGGCGCGGCGCCAGGCCCTCAGCACCGGCGGCTCCACCGCCAGGGACCCTGCTGCAGAGCGGGTGCTGCGCCGATCAGGAATCGCAGGGCGCGCAGGGTCGCCGGCAGGCCGTCTGCCGGCTCGGCTGCCGGGGACGCGGCATGCAGCT
>JBDHSJ010000299.1:0-4376 GCA_039808065.1 Burkholderiaceae bacterium
CGACCTCGGCGTCGTCCACCACCGCCTGCATGAAGGCGTCGGTCACGCCCACTGACAGGTTGAAGTTGCGCAACTCACCGCCGTCCTTGGCGTGGATAAAGGCCTCGATGTCGGGGTGGTCGCAGCGCAGCACGCCCATCTGCGCGCCGCGGCGGGCGCCGGCGCTCTCCACCGTCTCGCAGCTGCGGTCGAACACCTTGAGGTAGCTGACCGGGCCGCTGGCCGAGCTTTGGGTGGAACCCACCCAGGCACCGGCCGGGCGGATGCGCGAGAAGTCATAACCCACGCCGCCGCCACGGCGCATGGTCTCGGCCGCTTCGGCCAGGGCCTGGTAGATGCCGGGGAAGCCCTCCTCGGGCGTGCTGATGCTGTCGCCGATCGGCTGCACGAAGCAGTTCACCAGGGTGGCGGCCAGGCCGGCGCCGGCGGCAGACTGGATGCGTCCGGCCGGTACGAAGCCCTCGCGCAGCGCCTGCTCGAAGGCGGCGGCCCAGCGCGTGCGCGCCTCGGGCGCCTCGGCCTGGGCCAGGGCCACCGCCACGCGCGCCTGCACGGCCTCGATGCTCTGTTCCTCGCCCTTGGCGTACTTCTCCAGCAGCACCTCGCGGCTGATCGGCTGGGCCTGCAGTTCGTTCAGGATGTTTTGACTCATGACGCTATATCTAGTGTGAGGCCGGCAGCCTAGCCACCACATCTAGTGCCCGCAAGCGGCCGGACTGGCCTTTTGCGGAAACCTTGAAGCGCGTCAAGCGGGCGGTACCCGGCCCCCCGCAGATTCCCGCAAGCCGGGCGCCGAGGCAAGGGGGTGCGGTGATCCCCCCTGCGCCGGCGGGGGTGCGGCTGGCATGATCGACGCCCCCCTTCCGCCCGCCCCGGGAGCTCGATGTGTTCCGCCTTCAAGCCGATCAGCTGCAGCGTCTTGAGCAAGGCCTGGTGAGCCAGTACGGCCAGGAACTTCAGGCCCATGCGCGCGCATTTGCCCCGGCACTGACCCAGCTGATGGGCCCCCAGGCCCTGGCGGCCGTGGTGGAACGGGCGCAGCAACGCGCGGCCGCCCATAGCCTGGACTGCCGCGGGGCCGTGCGCTTCTACCTGGAACTGATGCTGCTGCTGGGCAGCGCCTTTGAGAGCGACCCGCAGTACCTGGCCCTGCTGGGCCCCACGCTGGCCGACCGCGACGAGGGCGCACTGGCGCGCGCCGACCGCCTGCACGAGATCCTGCTCGCCTACATCGACGCCGTTTCCGGCCCCGGACATGCGCTCGAAGCCGCCGCCGCCCAGGCCGGCCTGCAATGGGAGTTCGAGCGCCTGCAGGCCCTGGCCCAGCGCCCGCCCGGTGAATGGGTGGGCGCGCTGGCCGCCGCCTGGCCGGCCAAGGCCAAGGTGGTGGGGCCCGCCGCGCTGGACGCCCTGGTGCAAGCCGCCCAGGCCCAGGCGGCCGAGTGGGCGCAGCAGCGCGGCCCGGCCTGGCAGGGCGCGGGGCCGCTGCTGGCCGCGCTGATGCTGAGCTTTGGCCACGGCTGGCTGCAAGACCCGCAGTTCGGCTGGCTGGCCCAGACCCTGCAGGGCCCGGCGGGCGAGCCCGCGGAAGCCCCGCTGCGCCGCCTGCACCGCCGCTACATGGCCTTTCTGCAGCAAACGCGCGACCTGCTCGCCGCCACCTGACGAGGCGCCCGCCCATGCCCATCTCCGGAAGCCCCCGCCCCGCCAAGCCCAGCAGCACGCCCGGCGCCAAGGACGCCCAGGGCACGGTTGCCCAGACCTGCAAGAAGGTCGCCCAGCTGCCGCAGCTGGTGGAGAACGGCGCCGAAGACCTCGTCAACTCGGCGATCTACAAGACCTGCCCCGAGGACGTGAAGAAGGAGATCGTCAGCAAGGCCTTCACCGAGGAAGAGCAGGAAGACGTCAAGGAAGTGCTCGACAAGATGAGCGGCCTGATGGGTTGCGCCAACCACCCGCTGAAGAAGATCGGTCGCACCGGCAAGGCCCTGAGCAAGACCAAGGGCGGCTGCGAGGCCGAGAGCAGCACCTATGGCGAGTGGTTCGCCGACCAGGGCGCCCTGATCCTGACCGACGTGGCCGACAAGCCGCTCGACTTCAAGGACCCGCGCACCCAGTTCAAGGGCACGCTGGCGCACGAGATGACGCATGCGCTGACCAATGGCTTCGACCCGCGCAGCTGCACCGCCTATGACAACTTCCGTGACAACCCGCTGATGCAGGAATGGGGCAAGGCGGCCGGCTGGGACCCGACGCTGACGAATCTGCTCGACCCCTCCGGCGCGCCCACCGAGTACGCGAAGAAGAACGCCAAGGAAGACCTCTCAGAGACCTTGATGATGTACCTCTACGACCCCAAGGCCCTGAAGAAGAAATCGCCCGAGCGCTATGCGTTCGCCAACAAGCTGCTCGGTGGCTGAGCGGGCGGGAGCAAGCGCATGGAACCCCTGATCGTCCTGACCGACAACCGCTGGCATGGCCTGCAACCCGGCGTCAGCCGCGAGCCCGAGCTGCTGGCCCATCTGGGTGAACCCGAGAGCCGGCACGAGGGCGTGGGCTACGCCGCCCTGCAGGGCCTGACGCTGTGGGCCTACCCGGCGTCGGCCCTGTCCTGCTACCTGCACGATCAGCGCCTGCTGCTGCTGGCCGCCGGGCCCAACCGCGGCAACCGCCTGCAACCCCTGGCCGCCCCCTGGACGGAGGCGCTGGGCCGGGTGGAAAACAGCCGCATGCTGCCCAGCCGCGTCGACAAGAACGCCCGCGTGCACCTCTACCTGAGCCGCGGCATGGCCCTGCACATCCAGGGCGAGCGCCTGGAGCTGCTGGAGCTGTTCCCGCCGATCGCCGAGGCCAATTACCTGCAGCAGCTCTACGTCGAGCCCGCGCCCTTCACGAAGTAGGGTTGCCTCAGGGCACGCGGAACACCGCCACCGCCTGCACCAGCTGACCGGCCTGGTTGCGCAGGCTCTCGGCCGCCGCGGCCGACTCCTCGACCAGCGCGGCGTTCTGCTGCGTGACCTGGTCCATCTGGTTCACCGCCTGGCTGACCTGCCCGATACCGCTGGCCTGCTCGGCGCTGGCGGTGCTGATCTCGGCCACGATGGCGCTGACGCGCTGGATGGACTGCACGATCTGCGTCATCGTCTGCCCGGCCTGGCCCACCAGGCTGCTGCCTTGCTCCACGCGCTCCACGCTGGCGCCGATCAGGGCCTTGATCTCACGCGCCGCCGCGGCGCTGCGCTGTGCCAGGCTGCGCACCTCGCCGGCCACCACCGCGAAGCCGCGGCCCTGCTCGCCGGCGCGCGCCGCTTCCACCGCGGCATTCAAGGCCAGGATGTTGGTCTGGAAGGCGATGCTGTCGATGACACCAATGATGTCGGCGATCTTGCGGCTGCTGGTCTGGATGCCCTGCATGGTGTCCACCACCTGGCCCACCACCGCGCCGCCCTGCTGGGCCACCTCGGAGGCGGTGTGCGCAAGCTGGTTGGCCTGGCGCGCGTTGTCGGCGTTGTGGCGCACGGTGGCGCCCAGCTCGTCCAGCGTGGCGGCGGTTTGCTGCAGTGCGCTGGCCTGCTCCTCGGTGCGCTGGCTGAGGTCGGCATTGCCCTGGGCGATCTGCGCACTCGCGGTGGCCACGGATTCGGCGTTGCCGCGCACGGCGGCCACGGTGCCACCCAGCGTGGCCTGCATGTCCGCCAGCGCGGCCAGCAGGGGCGAGAACTCATCGCGCTCGGGGTCGTGCACCGTCTGCGTCAGGTCGCCGGCGCGCACCGCCTCCGCCACCCGGCGGGCCAGCTGCATGCGGCGGCGCAGTGCGGCCGTCACCTGCCACACGCACAGGCCCAGGCCCACCAGGGCCACGGCCACCAGGCCCACCACGGTCCAGAAGACCGCGCTGGCGTCGGTGCGGATGCGCACCAGATCCTGGCTGAGCATGCGGGTCTGGAACTCGACCGCGGCGGCGAGCTCGCGCAGCAGCGCATTGCGCGCCGGGATGGTGTGCTCAACCAGATGCGCGAACGCCGCCTCGCGTTGGCCGGAGCGGATCAGCGCCAGCGTGCCCTCGCCCTGCTGCCAGAACGCCGCCAGCAGCGGCGGCGTGGCAGCGAACTGCTCGCGCCCGGCCTCGGTGAACAAGGCCGCGCGGTAGGCCTCCACCAGACCGTCGATGGCCTTGCGCTTGGCGGCCACATCGGCCAGCGCCGTGTCACGTTCCTGCTCGTTGCGCGCCAGCATGGCGTGGCGCAACTGCAGGGACACCCGCGTCACCGCCAGCTCCAGGGCCGCCACCCGCTGCAGCTGCGGCACGCGGCTCTGACCCGTTTGACCGGCCAGGCCGTTCACTTCCTGCACCGCCTGGGTCACCACGTAGGCCG
>JBDHSJ010000300.1:0-4373 GCA_039808065.1 Burkholderiaceae bacterium
ATGACGCCAGCCCGCGCGGCGCACAGCGCGCGGGCTACTGCATCGACCGGGGCCGCGAGCAGGAGGCCTTGTTCCTGCCGGCCGATCGCTTCAAGGCCTTCTACCGGCCGGACCTGATCGCCGCCATCGTGCGCCACGGCAGCGAGGCGCGCGCACGGCGCGCCGGCGTGGCGATTCCGCGGCTGGCGCTGGCGCAGATGCTGCCGCCGCTGCTGGAGCTGAGCCGCGGCGGTGTGGTGGTGGGGGCCGGGCAGGTCACGTTGCGCTTCAGCGTGCAGCAGTTGGGGGCCGGTGCCGCGCTGGAGCGCGTCTGGGGGGTGGCCAACGAGCGCTTTGCCTGGGAACTGAAACGCACGGATGCCGGCTGGCCGCGCCGGCGCGGCCGGCTGGGCGAGCAGCGCTTTGAGGTGACGCTGCCCCTGCGTCCGGGACGCAATGTCTTCAAGCTCTGTGCCGAGACCGCGGACGCCAAGGCCGTGCCCTTGGTCTGCCGGGTGGACGGCCCTGCGTGGGCGCAGGTTCCGGCGGCGGCAGCGGGACTGCCGCCCCCGGGTCGGCTGCATCTGCTGTGCGTGGGCGTTTCGGAGATGGCGGTGGCCGGCACGCCGCAGGCGCAGGGCTTCAAGAACCTGCGGTACGCGCATCGGGATGCGATCGCCGTCTTCAAGGCCCTGGCGCGCGGCCGTGGCGCGGCAGCAGGCCGCTTGCACAACCCGGCCTTCAGCGCCGTGCAGGGCGAGCTGCTGACCGATGCGGCGGCCACCCGCACCGCGGTGCTGGCGGCGCTGGAGCGCCTGTGCGCGCCCTTGCGGGGGGTAGCCCAGGCCGGTGCCCCGCGCGATGTGCTGATGGTCTTCCTGGCGGGGCACGGCGCGCGCTTTGCCGGCGAGCAGGATCTCTACTTCTTCACCCACGATGTCGAGCCCGCCACCATGGACCGCAGCGGCCTGTCGCTGCTCGAGCTCGGCCGCCGGGTGACCGCGGTGGCAGCCGACGTGGTGCTGGTGATCGACACCTGCCATGCCGCCCTGGCCGGCGACGACGTGATCGCCAGCCTCAGCCCGGAGGAGCTGGGCCAGCGCCTGCACGCCCTCAACGAGCGCGGCCTGACCCTGTTGAGCGCCGCGCGGGGCGACGAGATCGCGCGCGAGAACCATTTGACCGGCCAGGGCCTGTTCACCGGCGCGTTGCTCGACACCCTGGCCGACGAGCGCTTCTACGCCCCGGGCCCGCCGGGACAGCGGGCACTGACCCTGCTCGGCCTGATGCATGGCATCGAGACCCTGGTGCCCCTGGCCAGCGCGCAGGCCGGCACGAAGCCGCAGACGCCGGTCTGCCGCAGCTACGGCGACCTGCTGCCCCTCACGCTCTACCGCCGCTGAGGCCGTGGCCTGGCTGCGGGTAGACCGCCATTGCTGGGCGGCCGGCCGCTTTCTACGCTGGCCGCACCCTCAGACCGGAGCGCCACCCATGGCCACTTCCAAGCCCGCCGCCAAGAAGTCTGCCCCGAAGCCCGCCGCGAAGGCCTCGGCCGCGCCGGCCAAGAAGACCGCCGCGAAGACGGGTCAGGCCAAGGCCATGGGCCCCGAGGACGACGATGGCCGCGGCGGTGCCGATGTGGTGCGCGGCAAGACCGGGGGGAGTTGACGGCACGAGGAGGCGCCGCGCGTTCGGGCCCGGCGCCCGCAGCTCAGCCGGTTGAAACGTCGATCCAGCCCTCGGCCACCGCGTGCTGCAGCGGCTGCTGCACGGCCTGCGCCAGGCCCTCGGCATCGCGCACGGCCCGGTTGTTCACCAGCACCCAGCGATTGCGGCCCTTGGCCTTGCCCTCGTAGAGGGCAAGGTCAGCCAGCGCCACCAGGCTCGGCCAGGCCTGTGCATCGGCCGCCTCGAGAAAGGGCAGGCGCACGGCGCCAAGGGTGCAGGTGACCGGGATGGCCTGCTCCAGGCCGACGTCGAAGGGGCTGCCGTTGACCGCCTGCAGCAGGCGCTCGGCGATCTGGGCGCAGCGTTCCGGGCTGTCCAGCCGGGCCAGCAGCAGGAACTCTTCGCCGCCCCAGCGCACCAGCACATCGGTCTCGCGCGTGATGGCCTGCACCCGGCGGCCGAGCGTGACCAGCACCTGGTCGCCGACGCCATGGCCGTGGCGGTCGTTGATCGACTTGAAGTGGTCGACGTCGAACACATAGAGCCCGAGCGAGGCCGCCGGATGGCTGCGCCGCGCCCGCTGCAAATGGGCCAGCTCGCGGCCGATGTGTTGCTCCAGGAAGCGGCGGTTGCCCAGCTGCGTCAGGCTGTCCACCAGGCTGAGGCGCTCAAACTGTTCGGCCAGCTTCTTCTTGGCACGCCATTGCAGCCCGATCAGCAGCAGCACCGCACCGAGCAGCAGCGAAAGGGCGATGAAGAACTGCTGGCGCTGCGCGTGCGTGGCGTCGCGCTCGCGCTGCAGCTCGGTCTGCTGCTGCAGCACCACGCTCTTGAGCTCCGATTCGCGCTGCAGCCGGGCCAGCTCCGCTTTGGAGGCGGCCTGCGAGCCGCGACGGCGCAGCTGGGGCTCCAGCTTTTCGAGGAAGAGGGTCTTCAGCCCGCGCAGGCCGGCCAGGGCAATGGTCGGGTCGTCGCTGCGCGACAGGCGCTTGTAGACGTCGAGCTGCACCTCGGTGGTGGTGTCCGGCTTCAGGCTCAGACAAGACGCGAGTGAGTGGCTGGGCAGCCAGTGGCGCTTGGCCAGGTCGCGGTAGCAGCTCAGGTACTGCAGCACGGCCGGTGCGGAGTCGCCGGCCGGTTCACGGGCCGCGCGTGCCAGATAGCCGCGGGCACGTTCGTACTGGCCCAGTTCGGCGGCGGCCAGGGCGGCAAAGCTGAGGGCGTCCGCGCGGTAGGAGTTGGCGTCGGCGATGACGCGGTCGAAATGCTCCAGCGCCAGCGCGTAGTCGCCCAGGTGCAGCACATAGGCAATGCCGCGGTTGTACTCGCTGAGCTGGATGCCGTCCTGCAGCACCGACTTGTCGCTGCGGTCGGCCGGATCGCGCAGGGCCCGCTCCATCTGTTGACGCGCATGGGCCAGCAGCGCGATGCCCTTGCGGATGTAGGTCTCATCGCCGTTGACGATGTAGCTGGCCGCGGTGTCCATCATCAGGTCGCTGAGCTGCTGGACGTTCTCGGCCGGCACCAGGCTCAGCGCGGCCTCGTAGTTTTCGAAGGCGCCGGCGATATCGCCCGCCTGCGATTGCCGCCAGGCCACGCCACCGAGCACCTCGGCCGCGGCCGCGGGTTTGCCCAGCGAACGCGCCTCGGTGGCCAGGGCGAGCAGGGCGGGAACCTGTTCCTCCGCAGACGGCAGCGTCGCCAGCAGGCAGCGCTCGCGGTAGGAGATGTCCTCGCGCAGCGGCGGGTTCTGGCGGCACAGGGGGCGGGCGTCGTCCAGTCGGTAGGCCAGGAAGTATTCGATGAACCGCAGGCGCAGCGTGCGGTAGCGCTCGGCCGGGTCCTGGGTCTGTGCCAGCCGTTGCTGCAACCAGGTCAGGCGCGCCTCCAGCGAAGGCTCCTGCTCGTAGCCAGGCGGCAGGGGCGGCAGGGCCCGGACCTGCTCGATGCGCAGCTCGGCATGGGCAGGTGCCAGCGCCAGCAGCGCGCACAGGGCGGTGGTCAGCAGGTGCCGGGTGCCGGGCCGGCGCAGGCCGGGCACAGGGGCGGAGCGGAGTGGGGGCACGCGCAAGGGCTCAGGCGATCCGTGGGGCTGGGACCGCCGATTCTGACCCGGCGTGCGCAGGAAAGAAGGCGGCGCCCCGGGCGGGCGCCGCCGGTGGGGCTCAGTGCCGTGCGGTGGCGCTGCGCCGGCGGCCGGCCAGCGCCGCAGCGGCGATCACCAGCAGCCAGGTGGCGGGTTCGGGTACCTGGCTGACCGGAATGTCACGCAGCCCGACGGTGCGGATCAGGGTCTGGAACTCGGTGTAGGAGAAATCGCGATCCAGGATGCGCTGGTTGTTGGGCATCGAGGTGGGTGGGGCCCCGGTGGACATCACGGAAAAAGCGGACTCTCCCGGGTTGGCCTGGGTGCCCGAGGGGTGATCCAGCAGCAGGGTGTGGCCGATCTCGTGCGTCAGCGTGCCCACCAGCAGGTTCAGGCGCTCGGTGTCGTTGTCCGCCAGGGCCAGCAGACTGGCAATGGTGTCGGTCAGCACCGAACCCACCTGGGTGCCCACGGCCGCTGGCGCGCCACTGCCGCGCACGCAGCCGTAGCAGGCCTGGCCCAGGAAGCCCTGGTTCGGGACTGCGTTGCCGATGTTCATGAAGTAGTAGTCGCTGTCGCCACTGGTCGGGGCGGTCAGGCCGAAGGAGATCTCGAAGTCGATGTTCAGCTGCTTGCCCAC
>JBDHSJ010000301.1:0-4350 GCA_039808065.1 Burkholderiaceae bacterium
CACAGCCTTGTCCACAGGCTTCCGGAGCCCCACCCATGGCCGAGCCGCAGATCCTGATCGAGCGCGAAGAGAACATCGCCATCCTGCGTTTGAACCGCCCGCAGGCCCTGAACGCCTTCACTGCCGACATGCTGGTGCAGATCCGCGAGGCGCTGGACCGCCTGGGCGCCGATGCGGGCGTGCGCGCCATCCTGATCACCGGCGAGGGACGCGGCTTCTGCGCCGGGCAAGACCTCTCCGACCCCTTCGTGGCGCCCAACCCGGGCGGCAAGCCCAAGGACATCGGGCACCTGATCGACCACTACTACATCCCCATGGCCTTGGCCCTGCGCGACTGCCGCGTGCCCACGGTCTGCGCCGTGAACGGCGTAGCCGCTGGTGCGGGCATGAGCCTGGCGATGGGCTGCGACCTGGTGTACGCCAGTGATGCCGCCGTCTTCGTGCTCGGCTTCAACAAGATCGGCCTGATTCCGGACTGCGGTGCCACTTGGCTGCTGCCACGCCTGGTGGGCCGCGCCAAGGCGATGGAAATGGCGCTGCTGGGCGACAAGCTCAGCGCCACCGATGCCGAGCTGCTCGGCCTGGTGGCCCGCACCGTGCAGGCCGATCAGCTCTTCGGTGCCGCCAAGGCCGCCGCCCTGCGCCTGGCCAGCCTGCCCACCCGCGCCCTGGTGGAAACGCGCCGCCTGTTCGACGCCGCCCAGCGCAGCGAGTTCGAGCCCGCGCTTCGCGCCGAAAGCCGCGCCCAAAGCCAGCTCGGTTTTGCGCACGATTACTCCGAAGGTGTGGCCGCCTTCATGCAAAAGCGGCCCCCCCAGTTCGATGACCGCTGAACAACTGGCTCAAGCCGTGGCCGAAGCCATGTGGGCGCAAGACCGCGCTTCGCAGGCGCTGGGCATGGCGCTGGAAGCCGTCAGCCCCGGCACGGCGCGGCTTTCCATGCCCATTCGCGCCGACATGCTGAACGGCTTTGCGCTCTGCCATGGCGGCCTCATCGGCACCCTGGCCGATTCCGCCTTTGCCTTTGCCTGCAACAGCGGCAACCAGCTCACCGTGGCCTCGGGCTACAGCATCGACATCGTGGCCGGCGCGCGCGAAGGCGATGTGCTGACGGCCCACGCCCAGCGCAAGGCGGCCACCGGCCGCACCGGCTTGTACGACGTGCAGGTGCACAACCAGCGCGGCGAGCTGGTTGCAGAGTTCCGCGGCCGTGCCTATCGCTTGAAGGACCGCCGCGTGGTCCCCGAACTACCCGTGTCAGGAGACTGATCCATGTACACCCAATCCCTGAGCCTGGAACAGGAAGCCAAGCTGGCGGCCGCAACGGCGGAAGAGCAGGCGCGCGAGGCTGCGTTTGAAGCCCGCATCGACGCCGGCGACTACATCGAGCCCAAGGACTGGATGCCGGCGCACTACCGCAAGACCCTGGTGCGCCAGATCAGCCAGCACGCGCATTCCGAAATCGTCGGCATGCTGCCCGAGGGCAACTGGATCAGCCGCGCGCCGACGCTGAAGCGCAAGGCCATCTTGCTGGCCAAGGTGCAGGACGAAGGCGGCCACGGGCTGTACCTCTACGCCGCCGCCGAAACCCTGGGCACCAGCCGCGACCAGATGCTCGACGCCCTGCACAGTGGCAAGGCCAAGTACAGCTCGATCTTCAACTACCCCACCGTCACCTGGGCGGATGTGGGTGTCATCGGCTGGCTGGTGGATGGCGCGGCCATCATGAACCAGGTGCCGCTGTGCCGTTGCTCCTACGGCCCCTACGCCCGCGCCATGATCCGCGTCTGCCGCGAGGAAAGCTTCCACCAGCGCCAGGGCTACGAGAGCCTGCTGGTGATGATGGAGCAGGGCACCGAGGCCCAGAAGGCCATGGTGCAGGACGCCGTCAACCGCTGGTGGTGGCCGTCTCTCATGATGTTCGGCCCGCCTGACAGCGAGAGCCTGCACAGCGAGCAAAGCATGCGTTGGGGCATCAAGCGCAACAGCAACGACGACCTGCGCCAGAAGTTCGTCGACGCCACCGTCGACCAGGCCAAGCTGCTCGGCATCACCCTGCCCGACCCCGACCTCAAGTGGAACGAAGCACGCGGCCACTGGGACTTCGGCACCATCGACTGGGACGAGTTCTGGCGCGTGGTGGGCGGCGACGGCCCCTGCAACCGCGAACGCCTGGCCACACGGGTGCGCGCCTGGGACGAAGGCGCGTGGGTGCGCGAAGCCGCACTGGCCCATGCCAACAAGCAACAAGCACAACAGAAGGAGGCCGCATGAGCGCCGCCCAGCAGAACGCAACCTCGAACGAATGGCCCCTGTGGGAAGTCTTTGTGCGCGCCAAGAGCGGCCTGGACCACAAGCACTGCGGCAGCCTGCATGCGCCCGATGCCGCGATGGCCGTGCAGATGGCGCGCGAGGTTTACACGCGCCGCCAGGAAGGCGTGTCGATCTGGGTGGTGAAGAGCGAGCACATCGTGGCCAGCGACCCCGGTGAGAAGGGCCAGCTCTTTGACCCGGCTGATGACAAGGTCTACCGCCATCCGACCTTCTACAAGCTGCCCGCTTCCGTGGACCACATGTGATGAAGCTCAGCAATACCCTGCAACAGCGCTACCTGCTGCGCATCGCCGACGCCGCGCTGATCCTCAGCCAGCGCAACAGCGAGTGGTGCGGCCACGGCCCCATCCTGGAAGAAGACCTGGCCCAGGCCAATATGGCGCTGGACCTGCTGGGCCAGGCGCGCGCGCTGCTCACGCACGCCGGCGCGGCCGATGGCCTGGACGAAGACCAACTTGCCATGCTGCGTCTGGAGCACCAGTTCCTGAACCCGGTGCTGTTCGAGCTGCCGCACGCGGTGGATGGCCGCCGCCCGGGCGACTTCGGCTTCACCGTGGTGCGCAATTTCCTGTCGGCCGCCTGGTTCACGCTGCTATGGACCCGGTTGCTGGACAGCAGCGACACCGAGCTGGCCGCCATTGCCGAGAAGTCGCTGAAGGAGTGCCGCTACCACCTGCAGCACAGCGCCGACTGGTGCGTGCGCCTGGGCGACGGCACCGCCGAATCGCAGGCCCGCATGCAGGCCGCGCTGGAGCGCATCTGGCCCTATCTGGGCGAGCTGTTTGAAAGCGACGAAGTCGACGCGGCTGCCGAGGCACAGAAGCTGGGCCCGGCCTGGGCCAGCTTGCAGGCCGAGTGGCGCGCCCTGGTCGAGCCCGTGCTGGCCCGCGCCACGCTCAAGCTCCCCAAGGACCGCCCGAACGCCCACCGTGGCCGCCACGGCGCGCACAGCGAACACCTCGGCCACCTGCTGAGCGACATGCAATACCTGCAGCGCGCCTACCCCGGCGGCACCTGGTGATGAACCTCGTGCGCAGCCGTCGCGACGAAGCCTGGGCCATCCTGCAGACCGTGCTGGACCCCGAGGTGCCGGCCCTCTCGCTGGTCGAGCTCGGTATCGTGCGCGAGCTGCGCGAGGACGCCGACGGCGGCTTCACCGTGGTGCTCACGCCCACCTACAGCGGCTGCCCGGCCACCGAACTGATTGAGGCCGATGTGCGTGCCGCGCTGAAGGACTTTCCGCCACTGCGCATCGAGCAGCGCCGCAGCCCGGCCTGGACCACCGACTGGATCAGCGAGGCCGCGCGCGAGAAGCTGCGCCAGTACGGCATCGCGCCGCCGACCGGCACCAGTGCCATGACGCAGCCGCTGCGCCTGCACGAGTCGATTCCCTGCCCGCGCTGCGGCTCGCCCAAGAGCGAACGCCTCTCGGCCTTCGGCTCCACCGCTTGCAAGGCGCTCTACCGCTGCACCGCCTGCCGCGAACCCTTTGAATATTTCAAGCCCCTATGAGCCTCCATTTCCATGAGCTGAAGGTCGCTTCGGTCGAGCCCGATACCGAAGAGGCGGTGATCGTCCGCTTCGACGTCCCCGCCGAGCTGCGCGAGGTGTTTGCCTTCACCCAAGGCCAGTACCTGACCCTGCGCGCGCTTGTGGACGGCGAAGACCTGCGCCGCAGCTACTCGATTTGCGCCGGCATCGACGATGGCCTGCTGCGCGTGGGCGTGCGCAAGGTGGCGGGCGGCAGGTTCTCCAACTGGGTCAACAAGGAGCTCAAGACCGGCGACACCCTGCAGGTCTTCCCGCCCCAAGGCCGCTTCTTCGTGCCGCTGGCGCCTGCCGAGGCGCGGCATTACGTCGGCATCGCCGGCGGCTCGGGCATCACGCCCATCTTTTCCATCATGAAGACCGTGCTGGCGCGCGAACCCAAGAGCCGCTTCACGCTGCTGTACGGCAACCGCCGCGTCAACTCGACCATGTTCAAGGACGAAATCGAGGACCTGAAGAACCAGCACA
>JBDHSJ010000302.1:0-4312 GCA_039808065.1 Burkholderiaceae bacterium
GGGGCAGATCGACCGGGTGATGGCCGAACTGATTGCCCGCCTGCCCGACTACCGCCATCGGTTCGAACCGCTCAATTCGCGCCGCTTGTGGCGCGCCATCGCCGAAGGCCAGCCGCTGTGCACCGCCGCCGCGCTGAAGACCCCTGAGCGCAGTGCGCTGGCCTACTTCACGCCCACCCTGCGGGTGGCGCCGCTGATGCTGGTGGTGCGCGCCGATCGCGCGGAGGAGTTCCTCGCGGCCGATGGCCGGGCCTCTCTGGCGGCCCTGCATCAACGCCCCGATCTGCGCGGCCGGCTCGAAGCCGAGCGCAGCTACGGCCCCCAACTCGACCCGCTGCTGGCCGGCCCCCTGGCGCTGCCGCGCGACTCGACCTCGCGCATCGGCCAGGTGGCCGAGATGGTGGCCGCGGGGCGCTTCGACTACACGCTGGATTTCGCCCACACCATTGAGTACCTGCGCCGCGACGGGCGGCTGAGCGAGCCCTTGGCCGCGCTTCCGCTGCAGGAAGCCGGCGGCTGGAGCCTGGGCTACGTGGCCTGCCCGCGCACGCCCTGGGGCCTGGCCGCCATCACCGCCATCGATCAGGCCATTCGCCAGGCGGCCGCCACACGCGCCTACCGCGAGGCCTACGCGCGCTGGCTGCCCGAGGGCCTGCGCAGCCAGCAAAAGGCGCAGATGGAGGCCTTCTTCGACGCCCGCGCCAAAGGCGGGGCGCAGATCGAGTGAGCGCAAGGTGGCCGGCCGCACAATGCGGCCCCCGCCTCCGGGCTTGATTTCGACCCCGCCATGCTGACGCCGCGCATGGCCGAGCTGCTGGCCCGCATCCACCGCGCCAACCGCCCGGCTTACCACTCGATGAGCCCGCAACAGGCGCGCATCGCGTACCGGATGGGGGCCGAGATCCTCGACCTGCCGCGAGCACCCCTGACGCGCGTCGAAGAGCTGCAGCTGCCCGGCCCGGCCGGCCCGCTGGCGGCAAGGCTCTATGCGCCGAACACGGCGCGCCTGCCGGTGCTGCTGTACCTGCACGGCGGGGGTTTCACCATCGGCGACCTTGAAACCCATGACAGCCTGTGCCGCCAGTTCGCGCTGCGGGCCGGCTGCGCGGTGCTGGCGCTGGATTACCGCCTGGCCCCCGAACACCGCTTCCCCGCCGCAGTGGACGACAGCTTCGCCGTGCTGCGCGCGCTGCCGGATGTGGCCCAGACGCTTGGCCTGGACGGCAGCCGACTGGCGGTGGGCGGCGACAGCGCCGGCGGTACGCTGGCGGCGGTGTGCGCGCTGCTGGCGCGCGACGCCGGCCTGCCGCTGGCCTTGCAGTTGCTGATCACCCCCGGCACCTGCGCCCGCGCCGACACCGAGAGCCATGCCCGTTTTGCCAAGGGCTACCTGCTCGACGCCGACGCCATCGCCTGGTTCTTCGCCCACTACATCGACGACGCCGCCAAGGACGACTGGCGTTTCGCCCCGCTGCATGCCGAGGACCACGAGGGCCTGGCGCCGGCCTGCGTGATCCTGGCCGAGGCCGACCCGCTGGTGGACGAAGGCCTGGCCTACGCGGACACCCTGCGCGCCGCCGGCGTGGCGGTGGAGCTGGAGCTGTACCGTGGCGTCACGCACGATTTCATCAAGATGGGCCGCATGATCCCCGAGGCCCTGAGCGCCCAGGACGTGGCCGCCCGGGCGCTGCGCGAGGCCTTCGCCCCAACTCGAGACCCCCGATGAGCTTCCGCCATTCCGAGCCCTTGCGCGTGCGCTGGAGCGAGGTCGATGCCCAGGGCATCGTCTTCAACGGCCACTACCTGAACTACCTGGATACGGCCAGCAGCGGCTACTGGCGCATGCTGGGCCTGCCGTACCCCAGCGCCTTCGAGCGCCTGGGCGCCGACCTGGTGCTGCGCAGCACCGAGCTCGACTTCCTGGCGCCGGCCCGCTTCGACGAGGTGCTGCAGGGCCGGCTGCGCTTTGTCGAGGCCGGTCGCACCAGCCTGCGCTTCGAGGCCGAGCTGCTGCGAGGCGCCCAGTGCCTGCTCAAGGCCCGGCTGCGCTATGTGATGGTGGGGCGGGAGGGCCCGACGGCACTGCAGCCGGTGCCGGTACCCGAGGGGCTGCGCGCCGCGCTGCAGGCCTTCGAAGCGGGCGAGCCCATGCTGGCCGTGCAGGTGGGCAGTTGGGCCGAGCTGGGGGCGGACGCCCAGCCCATCCGCCAGGCGGTGTTCGTGCGCGAGCAGGGCATTCCGGCCGACCTGGAATGGGATCAGGCCGACCCCGCCTGCACCCATGCGGTGGCCTACAACCGCTTGGGCCAGGCCCTGGGTACCGGGCGCCTGCTGGAGCATGTGCCGGGCACGGCCAAGATCGGCCGCATGGCGGTGCTGGCCGCCGCCCGCGGCACCGGCGTGGGCGCCCAGGTGCTCGAAGCCTTGATGCAGGCCGCACGCCGCCAGGGCTATCGCCAGGTGCTGCTGCACGCCCAGGCCAGTGCCGTGGGCTTCTACCGCCGCGCCGGCTTCGCGCCGCGCGGGCTGCCGTTCGAAGAGGCCGGCATCGAGCACCAGGAGATGCTCAAGGCGATCTGAGCGCTTCCAGGCCGCCGGGCCCCATGCCCCCAGGCCCCCATGCCGGCCAGCGGCCGTCCGCCCCTCCGAGGGGGTCAAGGAACTTGGGAGCGGCCCTTCGTTCCTTGATCAGGTGCGGAAGGTCTCGACGAAGACTTCGCGGTGGCGTTCCTGCGCCAGCTCGGCCATCGCGCGCGCCACCATGGCCTCCGCGTCAGCCATCTGCTGCGGGCTCTGGCCGCTGTAGCTCTCCATCCAGGTCATGCGCTCCTCGGGGCGCTCGCTCAGCACCAGGTGCACGCCGGGCACGGCCTCGGCGGCTTGGCGGGCGGCGGCGCGCCAGCGTGCACGCCAGGCCTCGGCTTCCTGCAGCTCGAGCTTGAAGTAGACGTGCAGGCGCACCGGGCTGGCCGTGCGAAGGTTGGCGTTGCTCATTCCGGCGCCTTCACGACATAGGGCAGGGCGGCGCGCTGCAGCGCGCCGCCATCGGCCAGTTGCAGCACGGCGTCGGATTCCCAGGCAGCCAGTTGCACTTCAGCCAATACGCCGGCTTGGCCTTCCCAGCGGGCGCCCATCACCACCTCGCCCACCGGCTGCTCGCGCTCGGGCCCGGCAAACAGCTCGCTGCCCGGCGCTGCGCTGGCGCCCAGCAGCAGCTGGGTGCGGCGCTTCACGGTGCCGCGGTACTGGCTGCGCGCCACCACCTCCTGGCCGGGGTAGCAGCCCTTCTGGAAGTTGACGCCGCCCACCAGCTCCCAGTTCAGCATCTGCGGCACGAAGTGCTCGGCGGTGGCGTTGCGCACCCAGGCCAGGCCGGCGTGCAGTTCGCTCCAATCCCAGGCGGCGCGGGGCAGGGCGGCGCCGTCCAGCTCGCCCAGGTGCAGGGCACGCGCTTGGCCCAGGGCATCGGGCAGGCGCACGAAGCCGGCCCGGTGGCCCCAGACCGGCAGGTCCGCCGGCACCTGGGCGCCGAGGACGGCCAGCAGCGGCGTTTCGTCGCTGGCGTCGCGCAGCTTGGCCTTGGCGCGCAGCACGAACATGGAGAGCCGCTTGGCCAGCGTGGGCGCCAGCTCGCGCGGCAGCAGCAGCGCAAAGGCCTCGGGGCCTTCGCGCAGCAGGATGAAGTTGGCCATCAGCCGGCCCTTGGCCGAGCAATAGCCGGCCAGGCGGGCCTGGTCGGCGGGCAGATCGCTGACCGCTTGGGTCAGCTGGCCATGCAGGAAGGAGCCTGCGTCCGGGCCTTCGGCGCGGATCAGACCCCAGTCGTCGAGGCGGCAGGCGCCATGGGGGAGGGTGCTCATGCCGGCATTATCAGAAGCGCCCCAAGCCCACAGGCCGGCGCCGGCCATGCCAAACTCCGCGCCCCCATGAAGCGCCTGTTCCTCTTTCTCCTTGTGCTGCTGGCGCTGGCCCTGGCCGGCGCGGGCCTGGCCTGGCAATGGTGGCGCGCGCCGCTCGGCCTGAGCCAGGACACGGTCGAGCTCACCATCGAAGCCGGCAGCAGCCCGCGCCAAGTGGCCCAGGCCTGGGTGCAGGCCGGCGTGCAGGTGGACGAACGCCTGTTGTGGCTGGGCTTCCGCCTCAGTGGCCAGGCTCGGCTGATCCGTGCCGGCAGCTACGCGCTGGAGCGCGGTGACAGCCCGGAGCGCCTGCTGCAGAAGATGGTGCGCGGGGAAGAGCAGTTGGAAGCGCTGGCGCTGATCCCCGGCTGGACGATGCGCGAGCTGCGCGGGGCACTGGCGCGTGCGCCGGG
>JBDHSJ010000303.1:0-4299 GCA_039808065.1 Burkholderiaceae bacterium
CCGGGGTGGGGCTCGGCGCGGGTGCGGGCGCGGGCGCCGGGGGCAAGGGCACGGCCGCCACGGCGGCACGCGCATCCAGCATGCCGGCACCGCAGGTGCTGGTGTTGCAGTAGCACTCCAGCACCTCAGTCCCGGTCTTGGGCGCCGGGCACTGCGAGGTCGCGGGCTCGCTGCCCGTGGTGGGGTAGGGACGGGCCGTGCTGCGCAGCAAGTTGCGCACCTGGTCGGGCGTCAGCGCCGGGTTGCGCGCCAGCATCAAGGCCACGGTGCCGGCCACCAGCGGGGTGGCGAAGCTGGTGCCCACCGCCGCCGCGCTGTCGCTGTAGCCATTCAGGCCCGGGCCCTGGCTGCCGGCATTGGTGGTGGACAGCAGCGGATACAGGCAGGCGCCCTGGAGGTTCACGCAATTGCCGCCCGGCGCGCCGATGGCCACTTCGGGCCCCATGCTGGAAAAGCCCACCTTGGTGCCGATGTGGCGCAGACCGGTCACCGCCAGGGCGCCGGGGCAGTTGGCCGGGCTGTCCACCGGCTCGCCGGTGCTGTTGCCGGCCGCCACCACCACCACCGCGCCGCGCGTGTTGGCCAGGGCGATGGCCTCGGTGTAGAGCTTGCCGTCATCACCCGTGCAGGGCCCGACGCCGCCGAGGCTCAGGTTCAGCACCCGCGCCGGATTGGCGTTGACAGGCAGGCCCGGCACCGCCGCGCCCACCGCCCATTGGATGCCGGCGACGATGTCGCTGTCGTAGCCGCCGCATTTGCCCAGCACACGCACGGGCACGATCTTGCTGTTCCAGCTGGTGCCGGCGATGCCGATGCCGTTGTTGCCCGCCGCCGCCACCAGGCCGGCCACATGGGTGCCATGCCAGCTGCTCGGGCTGATGTCATCGCTGGTGCAACTGGAACCGAGCCGGCGGCTGTCCACATCGGCCTGCGACACCCAGTCGCCCGGGTCGTTGGCGTCGGCATCGGCGAGGTCGCCGTCATTGGCCACGGCCAGCACGATGCTGCCGTTGTTGTCGCCCGCGCCGATCAGGTCGTAGCCGGGCAGCAGGTTGGCCGCCAGGTCAGGGTGGTCGTAGCGCACCCCCGTGTCCAGCACCGCGACGGCGATGCCGGGCGAGCCCACCGTCAGGTCCCAGGCACCCTCAGCATTGATGGCGGAAGCCACCGTGCTGCTCGGCGGCTTCAGGTACCACTGGCCCTGGCCGGTGCCGCCACTGGCGTAGAGCGCGTCATTGGGCACGGCGCTGTGGCGGCGGATGCGGTCCACCACCACGAACTCGACCTCGGGGTCCTGCGCCAGACGCTGGCGCAGCGTGGCCGAGTCCATGCCGGCGGCGCGCACGACATGGGTGCGGGCATCGAGGCTGCGGCCGGCGCGCAGCCAGGGCAGGGCGCTGCGCTGGGCCAGGCGGTCGGCGCGGCGCTGGGCCACGTCCTGCACCTCGTAGGCGGCGGCGCGTTCGCGCCAGGCCTTGGCCTTGACGCCGGGTGAATCGGCCTTCAGGCGCACGATCACGCGGCCTTCCAGGCTGGCCTGGGCCAGGGCGGGCGTCGAACAAAGGCCCAGCAGGGCCAGGGTGGCCAGAAGTTGCGAAGGACGGGGCATGGCGGAAGGCGGGGACGAAGAGAGCGGCCAGTTTGCAAGAAAAAAGCCCCGCAGGCGCCGGGCCTGCGGGGCTTTACGGGGCTAACGCCAAGGCGTGTCGGGCGCGATCAGCCGGCGACCACGCGCACCATCTCCAGGCACTTGTTCGAGTAGCCCCACTCGTTGTCGTACCAGCTCACCACCTTGATGAAGGTGCTGTCCAGCGCGATGCCGGCTTCGGCATCGAACACCGAGGTGCAGGGCTCGCCGCGGAAGTCGGTGGCCACCACCTTGTCCTCGGTGTAGCCCAGCACGCCCCTCAGGGCGCCTTCGCTCTGCGCCTTCATCTCGGCGCAGATCTCGGCGTAGCTGGCGGGGTTGTTCAGCTCGACGGTCAGGTCCACCACCGAGACATCGCTGGTGGGCACGCGGAAGCTCATGCCGGTCAGCTTCTTGTTCAGCTCAGGAATCACCACGCCCACGGCCTTGGCGGCGCCGGTGCTGCTGGGGATGATGTTTTCCAGGATGCCGCGGCCACCGCGCCAGTCCTTGTTGCTCGGGCCGTCGACGGTCTTCTGCGTGGCGGTGGCGGCGTGCACGGTGGTCATCAGGCCGCGCTTGATGCCCCACTTGTCATTCAGCACCTTGGCCACCGGGGCCAGGCAGTTGGTGGTGCAGCTGGCGTTGGAAATGATGGCCTGGCCGGCGTAGCTCTTGTCGTTGACGCCGAACACGAACATCGGCGTGTCGTCCTTCGACGGGGCCGACAGGATCACCTTCTTGGCGCCAGCGGCCAGGTGCTTCTCGGCGGTTTCCTTGGTCAGGAACAGGCCGGTGGATTCGATGACGACATCGGCGCCCACTTCGTTCCACTTCAGGTTGGCGGGGTCCTTCTCGGCGGTCAGGCGGATCTTCTTGCCGTTCACCACCAGGGTGTTGCCCTCGACGGCCACATCGCCCTTGAAGCGGCCGTGCACGCTGTCGTACTTCAGCATGTAGGCCAGGTAGTCGGGCTCGAGCAGGTCGTTGATGCCGACGATCTCGACGTCCTTGAAATTCGCGATGGCGGCGCGGAACACCATGCGACCGATGCGGCCGAAGCCGTTGATGCCAACCTTGATGGTCATAGTTGTCTCCAGGGGAAAGTAAAAACAGAACGGGACGCCAAGGGCGTCCCGCACAGATCGATCAGCGCTTCTGCTTCAGCACCGCTTTCACGGTGGCCACGACGTTCTCCGCCGTGAAGCCGAAGTGCTTGAACAGCACGTTGCCGGGAGCCGATTCGCCGTATCGGTCCAGGCCGATGACGGCGTCGACGCCGTACTTCCACCAGCCGTCCGTAACACCGGCCTCGATGGCGACACGCGGCAGGCCCTTGGGCAGCACGGCGGCCTTGTACTTGGCGTCCTGGCGGTCGAACACCGAGGTGCTGGGCATCGAGACCACGCGCACCGCAATGCCTTCGGCGGCCAGCTGCTGCTGCGCGTGCAAGGCCCATTGCACTTCCGAGCCGGTGGCGACGATGACAGCCTGGGCCTTCTTCTTCAGGCCGACTTCCTTGGGCTCGGCCAGCACATAGGCACCCCGGGCGATGACGGAGAGGTCGGACTTCGGCGCGTACGGCAGGTTCTGGCGGCTGAGCAGCAGCGCGGCCGGGCCGTCCTGACGGGCGATCGCCGCCGCCCAGGCCATTGCGGTCTCAGCGGTGTCGGCCGGGCGCCAGACGTCCAGATTCGGAATCAGGCGCAGGCTGGCGGCATGCTCGATCGACTGGTGCGTCGGGCCGTCCTCGCCCAGGCCGATGGAGTCGTGCGTGAACACATGGATGACGCGGCGCTTCATCAGCGCGGCCATGCGGATGGCATTGCGCGAGTAGTCGCTGAAGGTCAGGAAGGTGCCACCGTAGGGGATGTAGCCGCCGTGCAGGGCCACGCCGTTCATGATGGCGGCCATGCCGAACTCGCGCACGCCGTAGTTGATGTGGCGGCCACCGTTCGAGGCGCCCGCATCAAAGCGCAGGGCCGGCGTGCTCTTGGTGTTGGTCAGGTTGGAGCCGGTCAGGTCGGCGCTGCCGCCCAGCAGTTCGGGCAGGGCGGCGGTGAAGGCTTCCAGCGCCAGCTGGCTGGCCTTGCGGCTGGCCACGGTCTCGGCCTTGGCGTTCGTGTCGGCCAGCAGGTCGGCCACCAGCTTGGCGTAGGTCTCGGGCAGCTCGCCAGCCATGCGGCGCTGGTAGGCGGCGGCCAGCTCGGGGTGCTTCTTGGCGTAGGCGTCGAAGGCCTTCTGCCACTTCTCCTGGGCCTTGGCCCCGGCCTTCTTCGCGTCCCAGTCGGCGTACACGCTGGCGGGGATGACGAAGGGCTCGTGCGTCCAGCTGAGCTGTTCGCGGGTCAGCTTGATCTCGTCCGGGCCGAGCGCCTCGCCGTGCGCCTTGGCGGTGCCGGCGCGGTTCGGGCTGCCCTGGCCGATCACCGTCTTGGCGCGGATCAGCGTGGGCTTTTCGGTGCTGGCCTGGGCCTGCTCCAGCGCCGCGGCCATGGCCTTGACATCGTGGCCATCGACCGGGCCGATGACGTTCCAGCCATAGGCTTCGAAGCGCTTGCTGACGTCATCGATGTACCAGGGTGCGACCTGGCCGTCGATGCTGATGCCGTTGTCGTCGTACACGGCCACCAGCTTGTTCAGCTTCCAGGCGCCGGCCAGCGCGCAGGCCT
>JBDHSJ010000304.1:0-4269 GCA_039808065.1 Burkholderiaceae bacterium
AGTCGCGGCCACGCCGTTGCGATCCAGCGATTGCTCGCCATTGGCCGGAAAGCGGCCGTAGCTGACGTCATCGGCACCGCCGAAATTGAGCCGGCCGCCGTTCAGAAACAAGAAGCCGTCGAGGACGATGAAATCGGGCACCACCAGGCCCAGGTTGGCAAAGCCCTGGGTCGCCACCAGCACGGTGGTGTTGGCGGTGTTGCTGCTGGGCAGATTGCTGGGGAAGGTGAAGCTGCGGCTCTCGGCCCCCGCGCTGCTTTGCAGGCGCACGCCCGCCCACTGTGACTCGCCGTTGGCATTGCCCACACTGAGTTCGATGAACTGCACCGTGCCGCTGGGGTTGGAGTAGATCTCCGTGATGCGGTAGAGGTGAAAGCTCATGGTGCGCGCCTTGGTTCAATCCCTGGAGCGGGCCAGGGTAAGGCGGGCAGCGCGCCGGATCAAGCCGGCACAAATTTCGTCACACAGGCTTCAATTGCCCCAGCACCATGTCGGTGATCAGCTGCTGGGCGGTGGCGTAGTCGCGCGCTTCCAGCGCGGGCTTGTCCAGCAGCAGGGCGAACTGCGGCGCCAGATCGGCATAGGCCTGTGTGCAGGCCCAGATCAGGAACATCAGGTGCGTGAAATCCACGCGCCGGATCAACCCGGCCTGGGCCCAGCGCTCGAACTGGCGCAGATCCGCCTGCAATTGCGGCTGTACCTGCTCGGCCAGGCGCGGGGCGTAAAGCGGCGCGCCGGCCATCACTTCGCGCGTGAACACGGCCGAGCCGCTGGGCCGTTCCTGCGAGAAGCGCAGTTTGGCGGCGACGTACTCGGCAATCGCCGTGGCGGGGTCGTCATGCTGGGCAATGCGGGCCATGCCGGCCAGCCAGGAGTCCATCACATCGTCCAGCACGGCCAGGTACAGCTGTTCCTTGCTCGGGTAGTAATAAAGCAGGTTCTGCTTGCTCAGCCCCAGCTCGGTGGCGATGGCCTCGATGGCCACCCCTTCCAGGCCGTACCGCCCGAACAAGCGCTCGGCCGCTCGCAGGATCTGCTCCTGCTTGGCCAGGCGCGCAGCGCGCGGGGCGCGCGGTTCGGCAGCCGGGGGTTCGAGCAGGCTCTTGGAATGCGGCATCAGGGCAGACATGGGGCGCGATTGTGGTGGCGTGCTGTGACAGCCACGGAGCCCCATCCCTTGGAAGGATGGGGCCAGCGCGGAGCGGGTTTGTACGGTCGCAGTATTTTTACCAAACGGTAAAGATTCTCGCATTCACGTTGTCCAGGAGAGGCCATGTCCGCCCCCGAGCTTCCCGCCGCTGCACGCGCTTGCGGCCTGCAGGCTGGCCGCCTGAGCGAGGCCGCGTATGCACGCAATTTCGCCGATGCCCACCCGAACCTGACGCCGATGCAGGCGCAGGTCGAGGCCGAGCGCTGCCTGTACTGCTTCGACGCGCCCTGCCAGACCGCCTGCCCCACCAGCATCGACATCCCCAGCTTCATTGCCCGCATCGCGCAAGGCAATCTGCGCGGCGCCGCCAAGGCCATTCTGGAAGCCAACCCGCTGGGCGGCATGTGCGCGCGCGTCTGCCCCACCGAGGTGCTGTGCGAGCAGGCCTGCGTGCGCAACACCAGCGAAGACAAGCCGGTCGAGATCGGCGCGCTGCAGCGCCATGCCACCGACGCCCTGTTCGCCAAGCCCGGTGCGCCGCTGTTCACGCGCCCTGCGACAACAGGGAAGCGCATCGCAGTGGTGGGATCCGGCCCCGCCGGCCTGGCCTGCGCGCATGGCCTGGCGCGCCAGGGCCACGAGGTGGTGATCCTGGAAGCGCGGCCCAAGGGCGGTGGCCTGAATGAATACGGGCTGGCCACCTACAAGACTGCGGGCGGCTTTGCGCAGCAGGAGCTGGACTGGTTGCTGTCGATCGGCGGCATTGAGCTGCGCTGCGGCCAGCAGCTGGGACGCGAGTTCACGCTCGATACCCTGCTGGCCGAGTACGACGCCGTCTTCCTGGGCCTGGGCCTGGCCGGCGTCAACAGCCTGGGGCTGAACGAACCGGAGCTCGCCGGACTGCGCGACGCGGTGGACTTCATCGCCGAGCTGCGCCAGTCGAACCCCAAAGACGTGGCCGTGGGCCGGCGCGTCGTCGTCATCGGTGGCGGCATGACGGCCGTGGACGCCGCCGTGCAGAGCAAGCTGCTGGGCGCCGAGGAGGTCACGATCGTCTACCGGCGCGGGCCGGAATCGATGTCCGCCTCCGAAGTGGAACAGCGCTGGGCGCTGCAGCATGGCGTCACCATCCGCCACTGGGCCGCGCCCAAGGCTGTAGTGGCCGAAGGCGGCACGGTGCGCGGCATGCGCTTTGCCTACACCGCCCTCGAAGCCGGCAAGCTGGTGGAAAGTGGCGAGCAGTTTGAACTGCCCGCCGACCAGGTGCTGCGCGCGATCGGCCAGACGCTGGAAAGCGCGCCCGCCGGCATCGAGCTGCAGGGCGGCCGCATCAAGACCGACGACGCCGGCCGGACCAGCCGCGCGCGCGTCTGGGCCGGCGGCGACTGCCGCTTCGGCGGCCGCGACCTGACCGTGGAAGCCGTGGAGCACGGCAAGCGCTCCGCCTTAGACATCCACGCCGAACTGACGAAGGGAGCCTGAGCCATGGCCGATCTGCGCAGCAATTTCCTCGGCATCAAGAGCCCGAACCCCTTCTGGCTGGCGTCAGCCCCCCCCACCGACAAGGAAATCAACGTCGTGCGCGCCTTCGAGGCGGGCTGGGGCGGCGTGGTCTGGAAGACGCTGGGCGAGGACCCGCCGGTCGTCAACGTCAACGGCCCGCGCTACTCCACCCTCTTGGGCACCGACCGGCGCGTCATCGGCCTGAACAACATCGAGCTGATCAGCGACCGGCCGCTGCAGGTCAATCTGGACGAGATCCGCCGCGTCAAGCGCGCCTGGCCGGACCGGGCGATGGTGGTGTCGCTGATGGTGCCCTTGGACGAGCAGGCCTGGAAGCGCATCCTGGTGCAGGTGGAGGACACCGGCGCCGACGGCGTGGAGCTGAACTTCGGCTGCCCGCATGGCATGAGCGAGCGCGGCATGGGCTCGGCCGTGGGCCAGGTGCCCGAGTACATCGAACGCATTGCCGGCTGGTGCAAGACGCACACCAAGCTGCCGGTGATCGTCAAGCTCACCCCGAACATCACCGACGTGCGCTACCCAGCGCGCGCGGCCAAGGCGGGCGGTGCCGACGCAGTGAGCCTGATCAACACCATCAACTCGGTGATGGGTGTGGACCTGGAGCGCATGGTGATGAACCCGGTCACCGATGGCTGGGGATCCCACGGCGGCTATTGCGGCCCGGCGGTGAAACCCATCGCCCTGAACATGGTGGCCGAGATCGCGCGCGATGCCGCGACGGCCGGCCTGCCGATCTCCGGCATCGGCGGCATCACCACCTGGCGTGACGCGGCCGAGTTCATTGCCATGGGCTGCGGCACCGTGCAGGTCTGCACCGCCGCCATGGTCTACGGCTTCAAGATCGTGCAGGACCTGTGCGACGGGCTCTCGAATTTCATGGACGAGCAGGGCTACAAGACCCTCGACGACTTCAAGGGTCGTGCGGTGCCGACCGTGAAGAACTGGAACCAGCTCAATCTGAACTACGTCGAGAAGGCGGTCATCAACCAGGATTCCTGCATCCAGTGCGGGCGCTGCCACAGCGTCTGTGAGGACACCTCGCACCAGGCCATCTTTGCGCAGAAGGATGGCAAGCGGCATTTCGAGGTCAACGAGGCCGAGTGCGTGGGCTGCAATCTGTGCGTGTCGATCTGCCCGGTGCCCAACACGATCACGATGCGGCGGGTGGCGCCGGGTGAGATCGATCTGCGCACCGGGCAGCCGGTGCCGGCGGAGTACGCGAACTGGACGACCCACGCGAATAACCCGATGAGAAGCGGTTGCGGATCGTGATGAACTGAGTGCTCCGCTTCTGGGGGCATCAATCGCTGAAGGCGTATTGAGTGGATTCCCGGCGGGCTGCACCGAGTTGCCAAGGCAAGCACTGAAGGACCCCGCCCCCATGCACCAAGCCCAGAACGCTCTCGCCAACGAGGACCTCCTCCCCACCAACGCCGCCCAGCGCCACTGGTCCGCCAAGGACTACGCCGCCCTCTGGGTCGGCATGGTCATCTGCGTACCCACCTACACCATGGCCAGCTCGATGCTGGACCAGGGCTTCAGCTGGCAGCAGGCTTTTCTGTTGGTGTTCATCGCCAACTGCATCGTGCTGGCGC
>JBDHSJ010000305.1:0-4253 GCA_039808065.1 Burkholderiaceae bacterium
CTTCATCGATGCCGGCATCACCCCGGAGGACGACTGGCTGGAGGCGATCTGGGCGTGCCGTGAGAATCAGGGGAAGGAAGCGATGTATGGCGTTTGCCGGTTCTCCGCCGAGGGCCTGCTGGGCAGAACCCTGTGCGCACTCTCCTACGGACAGGGCCGTACCATTCCGGTGTTGCCGGCTTCGCTGTTCCGACGCGAGATTTTCGAGCGTGCCGGGTATTTCGAACCGGCACTGCGATCCGGAGAGGACATCCTTTGGAAGCGGTCGCTCGCCGCCGCGGGGTTATCCATCGGCGTTTGCCCACAGGCAATCGTCAACTACCGCCATTTCCCAGCCACGCTTGGACGCGCGGCAAGGAAATGGTACGTCTATGAGCGCAGCGCGGCAGCTGCAGGTTTGGGTGGCGGCGCCAGGGCGGCTGTCGATGAAGCCATCGGCCGCCAGCTGCTCGTACACGCCGCTGACGGTGGCGCGCGGCAGCCCGCGCTCGGCCGCCAGCGCGCGCGTGGAGGGCAGGGCCATGCCGGCGGCATAGCTGCCGTCGGCAATGCGGGCGCGGAACTCCTCGTACAGCGCCCGGCTGGGCCCGGGTTGGCGCTTCTTCGAGCGGGGCATGGCGGCGAACTGGCCTGCTGATTTCTTTCAGAACTGGCCATTCTCACCAGGCCGGATGGATTGCACAGTAGGGCCCGCGCCGGCGCTTTCCGGCTCCCCTTGCCTTCAGCCCCCATGTACCTGCCCCCGCAATACGCCGAGCCCCGTGCCGAGGAACTGCAGCGCATCATGCGCGAGCACCCGCTGGGCATGCTGGTGACGCACACCGCCGCCGGCCTGCAGGCCGAGCACCTGCCCTTTCTGCTCGACGTGGATGACGAGGGCAACACCCGCCTGCTGGCCCATGTGGCGCGCGCCAACCCGGTGTGGCAGGCGGTGGCCGAGGGCGCGCCGGTGCTGGTGGTGTTTCGCGGCGTGCAGGGCTACATCTCGCCCAGCTGGTATCCGGCCAAGCAGGAGACGCACCGCCGCGTGCCGACCTGGAACTACGAGGTGGTGCACGCGCATGGCAGCCTGCATGTGCGTGATGACGAGCGCTTCCTGCGCGGCCTGCTGGCCCGCCTGACGCGCCAGCACGAGGCCGGCCTGGCAGAACCCTGGAAGATGGGCGACGCCCCGCCCGACTACCTGGCCGAGATGCTGTCCAAGGTGGTGGGCATCGAGGTGCGGGTGCAGCGGCTGGAGGGCAAGCGCAAGCTGAACCAGAACCAAACGGCCACAGACCGGGCGGGGGCGATCAGCGGGGTGGAGGCGCAGGGGAACACCGGCCTTGCGCAGGCGATGCGGGGGGCGGTGTTGCCGCCTGTTTGAGCGGGTCCCGCTTGGCTTGGTAAGGGGGCGTCCGTGAGAGCCCGCCGGGATGTCGCCCCGGCAGGCTCTCGCTCAGGGCGCTCCCATTCGGTGCAGCAAAGCTCGAGCCTCAGCGCGCATCGGCCCTGGAGGCGCATGCGCCTCAGGCCTGCGCCGCAACGACCGATGTATGGAGGGGCGCGGCTGCGCCCTCGGTGCCGCTTTACAGGGGCTGCCCGTTGAACGTGCCGCTCTTCAGCTCCTGGGTCACGGTGCCGTCGGCATCGGTGCTGACGGAGCGCACCGGGATGCCCTTGCCCAGCAGCAGCCAATGCACATGGCTCTCGCCGGGGCTGCTGGGGTCGGTCTCGCGGTAGCGGCAGGTCTGGTAGCGGCGACCCCGCACCTCAATCGTTTCCCGCGCTTCGAAGGCGAAGGTTTCATGCTGGGTCTCGGTGTCCAGGCTCGGGGGCAGGGGCGTGCCGGAAAGGACCATGGTGGTGCTGACGCTTGAAGTCAGGCTGCGCGTCAGCGACTGGCCGGGCTGGAGCGTGGTCTCGCTGTTCAGATAGGCCGGCTGATGCACGCGGCGCATGGTGACCCGGGTGTTGCCCTGGGGCGAAAGGGACTCCAGCACGGCCTCGTCGCCCAGCGCCAGGATCAGATCATTGGCCGCGACCTGGGCGTAGTACTTGCTGCGGGTCGAGCTGGTGACGGTCTGGCCGGCCTGGGTCACCGTGATGTCGGTGTTCACGGCACGCTGCACGGCGGGCTGGCCTTCGAACTGGGTGTGCTGCTCGACGAGGGATTCGGTCGTCATCTCCCCGCTCGCCGTGCCATCGCGGCCCGTGCTGTCGTAGCTGTAGCGGAGCTGAAAGCGGCTGCCCAAGGCCAGGGCCTGAGAGGCCGGTGGAAAGCACTCGTTCACCGGGCCCAGCGGTTGGTTGGAATTGCAGCTGCCGGGGTAGATCGCGCAGCGGTCGGCCTGGATCTGGGCGCTGTAATCGCCCAGGCGGCCAAAGGCCTGCAGCTGCCCTTGGGTGAACGCGCCCAGGCCGTAGACCCGACCGTCATCGGTCAGCCCCAGATAGGTGCCACCCGGGTAGGCACGCACGGTGTAGGACACCCCTTCGTGGACCAGGCTGAAGTTCTGCGGGCCCTTGGGGAACAGGCTCGGGTACTTGTACTCGGCCCAGTCGAACAGCTCCTGGGCGCCGACGACGACCAGGCTGGAGTCGGCGCTGGGGCCTTCGCTGCGGGCTTGCAGGGCATGAACGCGCGCGGCGAATGCGCTCGCGCCGGCCGGTGCCGCGCGGGGCTCTTCCCCCCCGCCACAGGCGCTCAGCGCGATCAAAGCGGCCAGGGACACGACGCGTGCGAATGGGGAGAGGGGCGAATGGGGACGCATGAAATGGGGTGTGGGTTCGAATGCCGGGGCAGGCCCCCGGCAGGCGCGCGACCTTACCAAAAGACCCAAGGGTTTTCCCCTGTTTGCCACGCGCATTCGGGGGGCGGCGCCCTGGCACCAGCGGCCCTCGGCGCCTCGGCGCTGGCGCCGCGTCCGCCATGCCAACCCGCCGCCCACAATTCGCCCATGCGCGCCGCCCTCCCCACCGCCCTGGCCCTGCTGCTCCTGCCCGCGGCCGCCAGCGTCCACGCCGGCAAGAACCCCCACAGGCCCCAGCAGACCGTCGAAGCCCTCTACCGCTGGCGCATCGCCAGCCCCATGACCGGCGCACCCCGCGGCGACGAGCTGAACCAGCTGCGCCCCTGGCTGGGCCGCGAGCTGCTGTGCCTGTTGCAGGCCGCGGGCGAGCTGCGCGACCGCGCCACCGCCGCGCAGCCGGACGACAAGCCGCCGTTCGTGGAAGGCGATCTGTTCTCCTCGGTGTTTGAAGGGCCGCAGCGTTTGAAGCTGGGCACGCTCCAGCGCGGCAGGCAGCAGTCCCTGCTGGACCTGCACTTCGAGGCCGACACCGGCGCCCAGCCCCCCGTCTTCCGCTGGACCGACCGCGCCCATCTGCGCCTGGAAGGTGGGCGCTGGGTGCTGGTGGACATCGAGTACCGGGCGCCGGTCGAGTTCGGCAACCGCGGGCGCTTGCGCGACTCGCTGCGCGAGGCGCTGGAGCCGGCCGACCCGGCGCTGAACTGGCCGGGGGGTGCGGCCACGCGCTGCGCGCGCTGAACGCAGGGCCAGGGCTATCCTGATTGCCCCAATCACTCAGGAGGAATGCCGTGCGAATGATTCATGCTTTGCTGCTCCTGGCCACGCTGGTGCTGGGGGGCTGCGCCTCCAACCCCATGCAGGTGGCCCCGGACCAGAAGCTTGCCGCCCCCACGAGCCAGACCGCGCAGGTCGTGTTCATGCGCTCGTCGTTTGTGGGCTCGGCCATCAATGCCTCGGTGTACGACGTCACCAACGACGAGCTGGTGTTCATCGGCATCATGGCCAACGGCACGAAGCTGAGCCACCAGGTGCCGCCGGGCAAGCGCCGCTTCATGGTGGTGTCGGAGGCGGCCGATTTCATGGAGGCCGATCTGGCCCCGGGGCTGACCTACTACAGCATCGTGACCCCGCGCATGGGTGCCTGGAAGGCGCGCTTCTCGCTATGGCCCATCAAGAAGGAGGCGCCCGCTGAGTTCCACCAAGGCATGGCGGACTTCAAGACCTGGCGCGAGGGCACGCAGCTGGTGGGCATGACACCGGCGGCGCAGCAGTGGTTCGCGGCTAACCGTGCGGACATCGAGGCCAAGCGCAAGGAATACCTCGCGGTGTGGCAGCGCAAGAGCGCCAAGGAGCTGCAGGAGCGCACGCTCGGCCGCAACGACGGCCGGCGCGACTGAACGCCTGAAGGCTCGGCCTGCCGCCCATGTCGGACCCCTTGCCCACCCCCGACGCCTACGCCCC
>JBDHSJ010000306.1:0-4209 GCA_039808065.1 Burkholderiaceae bacterium
TCCAGCCCCACCATTTCCTGCGGCATGTTGGCCAGCACGTCGGTGAGGTAGGTGACGTTGAAGCCGGTCTCGATCGGGTCGCCGCCGTAGTCGATCTCGATTTCTTCCTTGGCTTCTTCCTGCTCGGCGTTGCTGGCGGCGATGGTGAGCAGGTTGTCGGCGAAGGAGAGGCGCACGGCCTTGAACTTCTCGCTCGTCAGGATGGCGGCGCGGTTCAGTGCGGCCAGCAGGGGCTGGCGGCCCAGCACCAGGTGGTGGCGGTGGCCCTTGGGGATGACACGGTTGTAGTCGGGGAACTTGCCCTCGACCAGCTTGGTCACGAACTCCATGCCGCTGAAGGCAAAGCGCGCCTGGTTGCTGGAGAAGCGCATTTCGATGGCGGCCTGCTCATCGCCCTTGCCGGCGTCCTTCAAGAGGCGCTGCAGTTCCAGCACGGTCTTGCGCGGCAGGATGACCTCCTGCTTGGGCATCTCGATTTCCAGCTCGGCCTGGGCCAGGGCCAGGCGGTGGCCGTCGGTGGCCACCAGCGTGAGCGTCTTGCCTTCGGCCACGAACAGGATGCCGTTCAGGTAGAAGCGGATGTCGTGCACCGCCATGGCGAAGTGCACCTGGTTGATCAGGGCCTTGAGCGTGGCCTGGGGCACGGCGAAGGCGGGGCCGAAATCGGGCGCTTCCTGCACCAGCGGGAAGTCTTCGGCCGGCAGGGTTTGCAGCGTGAAGCGGCTCTTGCCCGCTTGCAGGGTCAGCTTGTTCTGGCTGCTGGAGAGGCTGCAGATCTGATCCGCCGGCAGGCTCTTGAGGATGTCGATGAGCTTGCGCGCGCCCACGGTGGTGGCGAAGGGCTCGGCATCGCCGGCGAAGGGGGCGCGGGTGCGGATCTGGATTTCCAGGTCGGAGGAGATGAACTCCACCTCGTCGCCCACGCGCTTCATCAGGATGTTGGCCAGGATGGGCAGGGTGTGGCGGCGCTCCACGATGCCGGCCACCGACTGCAGGGCGGCGAGCAATTGGTCCTGGGGGCCTTTCAGCACGATCATCCGAGTCTCCTGGCAATCAAGTCTTCTAGAGGGGCGCGGGATTGTCACCCAGGGGCAGGGGTGGTTTTCCCAGGGCTTTCCGCTTGCGGTACTGCCACCATCTCCCCAGCCTCGCCGCTCGGGACGCGGCGAGTCCTTCGATCGGCGTCGGACAGCCCGCAGGGGCTGTCCTCGGCCCGATCTCAGCCTTTGAGCGTTTGCTCCAGCACGTGCAACTGCTGGTTCAGCTCGGTGTCCTTCTGGCGCTCGCCACCAATCTTGCGCACCGCGTGCAGCACAGTGGTGTGGTCGCGGCCGCCGAAGAGGTCGCCGATCTCGGGCAGGCTCTTCTGCGTCAGCTCCTTGGCCAGGTACATCGCAATCTGGCGCGGCCGGGCAATGCTGGCCGGGCGCTTCTTGCTGTACATGTCGGCGACCTTGATCTTGTAGAAGTCGGCCACCGTCTTCTGGATGTTCTCGACGCCGATCTGGCGGTTCTGGATCGAGAGCAGGTCTTTGAGCGCTTCGCGCGCGAGCTGGATGTTGATGTCCTTGCCGCTGAAGCGCGAGTACGCCAGCACCTTGCGCAGTGCGCCTTCCAGTTCGCGCACATTGGCGCGCACGTTCTTGGCCACGAAGAAGGCGACGTCCTCGGGCATCTGCGTGCCCTCCTGCTCGGCCTTGCGCATCAGGATGGCGACGCGCATCTCCAGCTCGGGCGGCTCGATGGCGACCGTCAGGCCGGAGTCGAAGCGCGAGGTCAGGCGCTCGTCGATGTCCACCAGGCCCTTCGGATAGGTATCCGAGGTCATGATGATGTGCGCCTTCTTGGCCAGCAGGGCTTCGAAGGCGTTGAAGAACTCTTCCTGGGTGCGCTCCTTGCCGGCGAAGAACTGCACGTCGTCGATCAGCAGCAGGTCGAGCGAGTGGTACTTGGCCTTGAGCTCGTCGAAGGTCTTGCGCTGGTAGTTCTTCACCACGTCGGTGATGAACTGCTCGGCATGCAGGTAGAGCACGCGGGCGTCCGGCTTGTCCTTCATCAGCTGGTTGCCGACCGCATTCATCAAATGCGTCTTGCCCAGGCCCACGCCGCCGTAGATGAACAGCGGGTTGTACATGGCGCCCGGGGCGCCGGCCACGTGCAGGGCGGCGGTGCGGGCCATCTGGTTGGCGCGGCCGGGCACCAGGGTGTCGAAGGTGAGCGCCGGATTGAGGCGGTTGCTGGGCGCCACGGCGGTGGCGCCGCCCCAGGTGCCGGTGGGCGCCTGCGCTGGGGAGGCGGCGTTCGCGGGCTGGGCGTTGGCCTGGGCCGAAGGCTGGACCGGGGCCATGCCGGGCTGCGGCGCGCGCACCGGCAGCGTGCGCGGCGGCTGGGCGGCCACACTGAGCTCCAGGCGCACGGGTTCGCCGGCCAGCTCGCCCAGCAGGGTCTCGATGCGGCTGGCGTATTGAGCGCGGATCCAGTCCAGCTTGAAACGGTTGGGCACGCTCAGGCGGGCGCGCAGGCCATCCTCGGCGCGGCACAGCTCGGCGGCGGGGAGGGGGCGGATCCAGGTGTTGAACTGCTGTTCGGGCAATTCGGTGGCCAGGCGCTCGCAGCCGCGCTGCCACAGTTCGGGCAGTTCGGAGGGGTCGGCGGGCGGGACCGGCACGGGCCCAGCCAGCGCCGCAGCGCTGCCCCCCGTGGTTCCGGCCAGACCCGTCAGGGCGTCTGCGGACATTGTGGATAAGTCTCTTTTGAAGGGGGCGGATTCTATGCGTCCGGACCGTTCTGGCAAGGTTTATCCACAGCGGGGCTTGGCGCGCCTGGGTGCTGGGTGCCATGGCGCGGCTTGACGGGGCTGTGCACTTGCTGGTGTAATCGCGGGCTTTTCGCCGGATGGGGGTGCAAACGCCTGCTCGGCATTTCCTAGCGCATTGCCGCGTGGCGGGCTCCAGCAGTGGGCTTCCTGCGGCGCGCGGCTTGTCAATCCCGTCGTCCGTGCCCGCCAGGCTGTCTGGTGCGTGCAGACCACGACGCAGAAGGTGATCCATCATGAAACGCACTTATCAAGGCTCCAAGGTCCGTCGCGCTCGCACTCACGGTTTCCTGGTGCGCATGGCCACCCGTGGTGGTCGCGCCGTCCTGAACGCGCGCCGCGCCAAGGGCCGCAAGCGCCTGGCCGTCTAAGTCGGCTTTCAGCCGACGTTGCGGGGCGGCATGGTCGCTCCCGATCCCAGGGCTGCCCAGCCGGGCCGCATCCTCCGGGCGACCGATTTCGAGCGCGTGCTGCAAGCAGGCAGCCGCGCTCGTTCGCATTGGTTCGCCCTACATTTTTTGGCCGATGCGCCTTCTCAACCGGCTGCGCACAAGTTGTCCACAGCCTGCCCACCGGATGGGCACAGGGTTGTGGATGGGCTCGGTGAAAACCCCAGCGGCCGCTGGCTCGGGCTCGTCGTGCCCAAGCGGCTGGCCCGGCGCGCAGTGACGCGCAATCTGGTCAAGCGCCTGGGGCGTGCCAGCTTGTCGGAACAACTGGCGAGCGCCCAGCCGCTGCCGGCGGGCTTGTGGGTGCTGCGCCTGCGCAGCCCGATCGATCGCAAGCAATTCCCCAGCGCCCGTTCCGAGCCGCTGCGCCTGGCGCTGCGCGAAGACCTGCAACTGTTGTGGCGGCGCGCGCTGAACCCGCGGCCGGCAGCCGCCAGGCCCAAGGCGGTGGCGCCATGAAGGCCCCGGCCTCGCTTCTGCAGCGCGGCCTGCGCGCCTTGGTGCGCGTCTACCAGCTGCTGTTCAGCCACTGGCTCAATGCCGGCTGCCGCTACAGCCCGAGCTGCTCCAATTACGCGCTGCAGGCGCTGGAGGCCCATGGCGGCCTGGCCGGCAGCTACCTGGCCACGCGCCGCATCCTGCGCTGCAACCCCTTCTGCCTGGGCGGGCACGACCCCGTTCCGGCGCAGCCGCCGCGGCTGTTCACCGGCCTGCGGCGGCCTCCTTCTCTCTCTTCCCCAAGCCAAGACCCATGACCGACATCCGCCGCACCGTGCTTTGGGTGGTGTTCTCCATGTCCCTGCTGTTGCTGTGGGACGGCTGGCAACGCCACAACGGCCGCCCGTCGATGTTTGCCCCGACGCCGCCCGCCGCCGCCACGCAGCCCGCCGCCGCGCCGCCCGCTTCGGGCGTGCCGCAGGCCGCAGCCCAGCTGGGCAGCCCGGC
>JBDHSJ010000307.1:0-4184 GCA_039808065.1 Burkholderiaceae bacterium
CTGCAGATCGGCCAGCTGCCCGGCCAGCGGCGCCAGGCGGGCCAGCAGCTCCATCTTGCGGCCGCGCTCGCATTGCAGCTGAAGCGTTTCCGGCAGGGCCAGCGCACGGGCGCAGTCGCCCGCGGCCCTGCGGGCGGCCTCCAGCACCTCGCTGCGGCCCCGCAAGGCCACCACCAGGGGCAGGTCCAACTGCTCGCGCAGCGTGTCCACGCTGCCCTGCGCCACCACCTTGCCACTGGCCATGATGGCCAGCCGGTCCACGCGCTGCTGCAGCTCGGCCAGGATGTGCGAGGTGATCAGGATGGTGGTGCCGCGTGCGCTCAATGCGCCGAGCAGCTCGTAGAACTCCTTGATGGCCTGCGGGTCCAGGCCGTTGGTGGGTTCGTCGAGGAACAGCACCTGGGGCTCGCCCAGCAGGGCCTGGGCCAGGCCCAGGCGCTGCCGCATGCCCTTGGAATAGGTGCGCACGGCGCGCTCGGCCGCGAGCCCCAAGCCCACCAGATCGAGCAGGCTGTCGATCTGCGTGCGCGCCGCGCCCTTGAGCTTGGCGAAGAAGGCCAGGGTCTCGCGGCCACTGAGGTTGTCGTACAGCGCCAGCTGCTCGGGCAGGTAGCCAATGCGCCGGCGCGCCTCGCGCCACTGCGGGCCGCCCACGGCCACGCCGGCCACCTCGACGCGGCCGGCATCGGCCGTGGTCAGGCCCAGCATGATGCGAAAGAGCGTGCTCTTGCCCGCGCCGTTGTGGCCGATCAGGCCGAACAGCTCGCCGCGCGGCACACGCAGGTCCACACCGGCCACGGCCTGCAGCGGCCCGAAGGCCTTGCGCACGCCGGCCAGCAGGATGGGCTCAGCGGGGGGAATTGTTGAAGCGGTGTCCAAACCAGTCTCTCCACGTGGGGGTGCGGGGTTGCATGCGCGGGTGGGCATCCACCACCGAAGGCGCGCGCAGCACCGGGAATTGCTGGGAGACCAGGCGCAGGGCTTGCACCGAGGGGCTGGCCATCAGCAGCTTCAGGGTGGGGTGGCGCCAGCTCAGGCGGTCCACCAGATCGTTGGCTTCGTAGGGCAGGTCGCCCACGCCGTCGCCGTTGCGGTCCCAGCCCAGGTAGTTGCTGTAGTGGTTGCCCTCGGCCAGGCCACCCCCCCAGGCTTCGTCGCGGGCACCCACGTACTTCACCTGCTCACGGTTGGCGATGAAGTCGTTGCCTTGAACCTTGTTCCGGGTGGAGAGGGCGGCCAGGTGCACGCCGACCTGGTTGTCGACTACCAGGTTGTTCCGCAGCGTGGCGTACTCGACGTCGTAGATGAAGAAGCCGCGCGCATTGCCGGCGATCACATTGCCTTCGACCACGGAGTCCTGCAGCGTGCGCAGCATGATCCCGTGGTCGCTGTTGCCCCAGGTGAGGTTGTTGCGCACCACGTTGTCACGCACCTCCATCAGGGCCAGGCCACCGCGGTTGCGGTAGCTCTCGTTGCCCTCCCAGAGATTGCGGTAGCTGTTCATGTAGTGCGTGCCGTAGCGGCTGTGGTGCAGCTTGTTGCCCCGGAACACGGCGTCGTGCGAGACATCGACGTAGAGCGCGTCGCGCACGAAGCTGATCTCGTTGTGCAGGATCCGCGCGCCGCGGGTGTTGTAGAGCTGGATGCCGTTGCCGCGCTGCGGCGAGTTCAGATCCCGCTTGCCGGTGATGTTGTTGCGCTCGACGCGCACGTCGTTGGCCTTCTCGATCCACAGGCCGAACAAGTTGTAGGAGAGCGCGCAGCGCTGGATGACGGCGCGGTGTGCGCCCGGGGCGACGAGGATGCCGGCGTTCTGCTCGACCAGCGAATCGCCCGAATCGCTGATGCGCAGGCCCTCGACGGTCACGTCCGGCGCATTGATCTTCAGGGTGTGGCCCTTGCCGGCGCCGCTGAGCAGGGGGCGGTCGAGGCCGCGCAGGGTCAGGGGTGTGCGGATCTCGAAGTTGCCTGGGTAGGTGGCGCGTTCGAGTTCGACGATGTCGCCGGGAGTGGCGCGGTCGAGGGTGGCTTGGAGGTCTTCGCCGGGCTTGACGCGGAGGGTTGCGGCGTGGAGGTTGAGACTCAACAGCAGCCCGGCTGTGAGCGCCATCCAGGGCTTGTTGCCGGAGTCAGAGCCCTCGGGGGCTTCACCCCCGAACCCTGACCCCTTTCTCTTTGTCTTGCCAAAGAGAAAGGGGGAAGAGAAAGGCGCCAATGCACGCAGCCGACCTAGGGTCGGCCGCGACTGCACGTCCGGTTCACATGGCTCCATCACCCCTTCTGGGACTGCGAAAACCTGCCCGCTAAGCTGGCCGGAGTACCGGCCGACTAGACCACCGCAAACCATCACGGGCTCTCTGCGATGAACGGAGCCCCAACGCGTCGCACTCGTTTCGTTTGCGCTCATTGGGGCGCTGTGATCCGGCGCTGGGCGGCGAGGGCTCCGCGAGCAAGCAGCCAAGCAGCCAGCAGAGGGTGGCTTCACGGCACCAGCCTCCCCAGCGCCTGCAGGCTGAGATACAGCGCGGCACCGATCAGCAGGTTCTTGAATCCGACGTAGGCAATCATGTCCATCCAGGTGGCGGCGCGATAGTGCGCCTTCCACCACGGGCCGTCCTTGACGAAGCTCATGCCCTGCTTGCGCAGCAGCACTTCGTAGACGCTCCAGCCAATCCACCAGCCCACCACCGCCGCGGCCGAGAGCTTGCTTTGCCAGGCAAACACCCAGGCCAAGCTGGCGGCCACAGCCAGGCCGATGCCGGCGATCTGCAGGGCCTTGGCGCTGCGCCAGCCGTCCACGCTCCAAGGCGAAAGGTGGTGGCGCAGCTCGGCCAGCAGCCAGGCCAAGGTGTAGGGCTCGGCCAGATGCGGCGGCGCCACGGGCTCGGTGGCGGCGCGCGGGTCCTTCTCGGCCGGGATGGGCTTGAGCTTTTCCACCGGCACGATGGGAATGAAGTAGCCCTGGCGGTCGATGGCGGTGAGCGGCTGGCCCTCGCGCTCGCGCTGCTTGCGCTCCTTCGAAAGCGGCGGGCAGGCGTGGGTGTCGGTGTAGAGCACCATGCAATCCAGGCAGTGCAGGCACTCGCGGTGGTCGATGCGCCCCCCGGCGTCAATCGCCAGTGAACCGCAGCCCTTGGCGCAGGCCTTGCAGGAATTGCACTCCGCCTTGCGGCGCAGGCCGAACCAGCGGAAGGTCGAGGGCAGGGCCAGCGCGCCGCCCAGCGGGCAGAGGTACTTGCAATAGGGCCGCTCGATGAACAGCGCTACGCCCAGGATCACGGCCACGAACAGGCCGTAGGGCCAGCTGCGGTTCAGCACGCCGACCAGGAAGGTGGTCTTGAAGGGCTCCACCTCGGCCAGCAGCTCGGCCAGCGTCATCGACACCAGCGAGATGCCAAAGAGGCCGAAGAAGATGAAGTACTTCAGGTTCTTCAGCTGGTCGTGCAGCGGCTTGGGCAGCGCGCGCTGCAGCTTCTTCAGGCCCAGCAGACCGGCCAGCTTGTAGAGCCCCTCCTGCAGCGAGCCGAAGGGGCAGAGCCAGCCGCAGAACAGGCCACGCCCCCACACGAAGGTGGTGACGATGATGAAGACCCAGAACACGAAGATGAAGGGGTCCGAGAGGAACAGCTCCCACTGCCACTGGAACAGCAGCGAGTGGAACCAGGTGAGCACCTGGGTGATCGAGGGCTGGGCCAGAAGCCCGAAACCCACGAAGCCGACGGAGAGTGCCCAGGCCGTGTACTTGAAGGCATTGACCGGCCACTTGTTCTTGTGGGTCGAGAGGCGTGTCAGGCGCTCGCGCTGCGAATAGACCAGGGCAGTGGCCAGCAGCAGGGCGATGAAGCCCAGCAGCGCGCCGGGCCGCGCGGCCCAGGCCTTCTTCCAGGGCGCGGTCTCCTCTTCGATCTGCGGGCGGCCACCTTCCAGGCGGGCATCGGCCAGCCAGTAGCGCTGCTCGAAGTTGGCGAAGCTGCGCTGGCCCGTGGCGCGGTCCACGCGATTGCCCAGGAAGTTCAGCTTCCAGGGGTGGGCCACCGAGAAGGCCTTGGAGCGCAGGATGAAGATCGCCGCTTCGCTGTATTCCGGCGCGCCCTGCGCTTCCAGCGCGTAGAGGTTCAGGTAGTCGGTGTCGCGGAAGGTGAAGAGGTCGCGCCCCTGCTTGATCTGGATGCGGTCGTAGATGC
>JBDHSJ010000308.1:0-4184 GCA_039808065.1 Burkholderiaceae bacterium
CTGCAGATCGGCCAGCTGCCCGGCCAGCGGCGCCAGGCGGGCCAGCAGCTCCATCTTGCGGCCGCGCTCGCATTGCAGCTGAAGCGTTTCCGGCAGGGCCAGCGCACGGGCGCAGTCGCCCACGGCGGCGCGGGCGGCCTCCAGCACTTCACTGCGGCCGCGCAAGGCCACCACCAGGGGCAGGTCCAACTGCTCGCGTAGCGTGTCCACACTGCCCTGCGCCACCACCTTGCCATTGGCCATGATGGCCAGCCGGTCCACGCGCTGCTGCAGCTCGGCCAGGATGTGCGAAGTGATCAGGATGGTGGTGCCGCGTGCGCTCAGGGCGCCCAGCAGTTCGTAGAACTCCTTGATGGCCTGCGGGTCCAGGCCATTGGTGGGTTCGTCGAGGAACAGCACCTGCGGCTCGCCAAGCAGCGCCTGGGCCAGGCCCAGGCGCTGGCGCATGCCCTTGGAGTAGGTGCGCACGGCGCGCTCGGCGGCGTGGCCCAGACCCACCAGCTCCAGCAGGCTGTCGATCTGCGTGCGCGCTGCGCCCTTGAGCTTGGCGAAGAAGGCCAGGGTCTCGCGGCCACTGAGGTTGTCGTAGAGCGCCAGCTGCTCGGGCAGGTAGCCGATGCGCCGGCGGGCCTCGCGCCACTGCGGGCCGCCCACGGCCACGCCGGCCACCTCGACGCGGCCGGCATCGGCCGTGGTCAGGCCCAGCATGATGCGGAACAGCGTGCTCTTGCCCGCGCCGTTGTGGCCGATCAGGCCGAACAGCTCGCCGCGCGGCACGCGCAGATCCACGCCCGCCACGGCCTGCAGCGGTCCGAAGGCCTTGCGCACGCCGCTCAGCGCGATCGGCTCAGCGGGGGGAATTGTTGAAGCGGTGTCCAAACCAGTCTCTCCATTGGGCGTTGCGGGGCTGCATGCGCGGGTGGGCATCCACCACCGAGGGTGCGCGCAGCACCGGGAATTGCTGGGAGACCAGGCGCAGGGCTTGCACCGAGGGGCTGGCCATCAGCAGCTTCAGGGTGGGGTGGCGCCAGCTCAGGCGGTCCACCAGGTCGTTGGCCTCGTAGGGCAGGTCGCCCACGCCGTCGCCGTCGCGGTCCCAGCCCAGGTAGTTGCTGTAGTGGTTGCCCTCGGCCAGGCCACCCCCCCAGGCCTCGTCTCGGGCACCCACGTACTTCACCTGCTCGCGGTTGGCGATGAAGTCGTTGCCCTGGACCTTGTTGCGGGTGGAGAGGGCGGCCAGGTGCACGCCCACCTGGTTGTCGATCACCAGGTTGTTCCGCAGCGAGGCGTACTCGACGTCGTAGATGAAGAAGCCGCGCGCATTGCCGGCGATCACATTGCCTTCGACCACGGAGTCCTGCAGCGTGCGCAGCATGATCCCGTGATCGCTATTGCCCCAGGTCAGGTTGTTGCGCACCACGTTGTCACGCACCTCCATCAGGGCCAGGCCACCGCGGTTGCGGTAGCTCTCGTTGGCCTCCCAGAGGTTGCGGTAGCTGTTCATGTAATGCGTGCCGTAGCGGCTGTGGTGCAGCTTGTTGCCACGGAACACGGCGTCGTGCGAGACGTCGACATAGAGCGCGTCGCGCACGAAGCTCACCTCGTTGTGCAGGATGCGCGCGCCGCGGGTGTTGTAGAGCTGGATGCCGTTCCCGCGCTGAGGCGAGTTCAGGTCGCGCTTGCCGGTGATGTTGTTGCGCTCCACCCGCACGTCGTTGGCCTTCTCGATCCACAGGCCGAACAGGTTGTAGGAGAGCGCGCAGTGCTGGATGACGGCGCGGTGTGCGCCCGGGGCAACGAGGATGCCGGCATGCTGGTCCACCAGCGAGTCACCCGAATCGCTGATGCGCAGGCCCTCGACGGTCACGTCCGGCGCATTGATCTTCAGGGTGTGGCCCTTGCCGCCGCCGCTGAGCAGGGGGCGGTTGAGGCCGCGCAGGGTCAGGGGTGTGCGGATTTCGAAGTTGCCTGGGTAGGTGGCGCGTTCGAGTTCGACGATGTCGCCGGGAGTGGCGCGGTCGAGGGTGGCTTGGAGGTCTTCGCCGGGCTTGACGCGGAGGGTGGCGGCTTGGAGGTTGAGACTCAACAGCAGTCCGGCTGTGAGCGCGATCCAGGGTTTGTTGCCGGAGTCAGAGCCCTCGGGGGCTTCACCCCCGAACCCCGACCCCTTTCTCTTTGTCTTGCCAAAGAGAAAGGGGGAAGAGAAAGGCGCCAATGCACGCAGCCGACCTAGGGTCGGCCGCGACTGCACGTCCGGTTCACATGGCTCCATCACCCCTTCTGGGACTGCGAAAACCTGCCCGCTAAGCTGGCCGGAGTACCGGCCGACTAGACCACCGCAAACCATCACGGGCTTTCTGCGATGAACGAAGCCCCAACGCGTCGCACTCCTTTCGTTGGCGCTCATTGGGGCGCTGTGATCCGGCGCTGCGCGGCGAGGGCTCCGAGAGCAAGCAGCCGAGCAGCCAGCAGAGGGTGGCTTCACGGCACCAGCCTCCCCAGCGCCTGCAGGCTGAGATACAGCACGGCACCGATCAGCAGGTTCTTGAATCCGACGTAGGCGATCATGTCCATCCAGGTAGCGGCGCGATAGTGCGCCCTCCACCAGGGGCCGTCCTTGACGAAGTTCATGCCTTGGCGTCTTAGCAGCACTTCGTAGACGCTCCAGCCGATCCACCAGCCCACCACCGCCGCGGCCGAGAGCTTGCTTTGCCAGGCAAACACCCAGACCAGGCTGGCCGCCACGGCCAGGCCGATGCCGGCAATCTGCAGAGCCTTGGCGCTGCGCCAGCCGTCCACGCTCCAGGGCGAAAGGTGGTGGCGCGCTTCGGCCACCAGCCATGCCAGGCTGAACGCGCGCGCCAGGTGGGGCGGGGCCACGGGCTCGGTGGCGGCGCGCGGGTCCTTCTCGGCCGGGATGGGCTTCAGCTTTTCCACCGGCACGATGGGGATGAAGTAACCCTGGCGGTCGATGGCCGTCAGCGGCTGGCCTTCGCGCTCGCGCTGTTTGCGCTCCTTCGAAAGCGGCGGGCAGGCATGGGTGTCGGTGTAGAGCACCATGCAGTCCAGGCAATGCAGGCACTCGCGGTGGTCGATGCGCCCTGCAGCGTCAATCGCCAGCGAACCGCAGCCCTTGGCGCAGGCCTTGCAGCTGTTGCACTCGGCCTTGCGGCGCAGGCCGAACCAGCGGAAGGTGGAGGGCAGGGCCAGCGAGGCGCCGAGCGGGCAGAGGTACTTGCAGTAGGGCCGCTCGATGAAGATCGCCACGCCCAGGATCACGGCCACGAACAGGCCGTAGGGCCAGCTGCGGTTCAGCACGCCCACCAGGAAGGTGGTCTTGAAGGGCTCGACTTCGGCCAGCAGCTCGGCCAGCGTCATCGAGACCAGCGAGATGCCAAAGAGGCCGAAGAAGATGAGGTACTTCAGGTTCTTCAGCTGGTCGTGCAGCGGCTTGGGCAGCGCGCGCTGCAGCTTCCTCAGGCCCAGCAGGCCGGCCAGCTTGTACAGGCCCTCCTGCAAGGAGCCGAAGGGGCAGAGCCAGCCGCAGAACAGGCCGCGCCCCCAGACGAAGGTGGTGACGATGATGAAGACCCAGAACACGAAGATGAAGGGGTCCGAGAGGAACAGCTCCCACTGCCACTGGAACAGCAGCGAGTGGAACCAGGTCAGCACCTGGGTGATCGAGGGCTGGGCCAGCAGGCCGAAGCCGACGAAGAAGATGGAGAGCGCCCAGGCCGTGTACTTGAAGGCATTGACCGGCCATTTGTTCTTGTGGGTCGAGAGGCGCGTCAGGCGCTCGCGCTGCGAATAGACGAGGGCCGTGGCCAGCAGCAGGGCGATGAAACCGATCAACGCACCGGGCCGCGCGGCCCAGGCCTTCTTCCAGGGCGCAGTCTCCTCTTCGATCTGCGGGCGGCCGCCTTCCAGACGGGCATCGGCCAGCCAGTAGCGCTGCTCGAAGTTGGCGAAGCTGCGCTGGCCGGTCGCGCGGTCCACACGGTTGCCCAGGAAGTTCAGCTTCCAGGGGTGGGCGGCCGAGAAGGCCTTGGAGCGCAGGATGAATATCGCCGCTTCGCTGTATTCCGGCGCGCCCTGCGCTTCCAGCGCGTAGAGGTTCAGGTAGTCGGTGTCGCGGAAGGTGAAGAGGTCGCGCCCCTGCTTGATCTGGATGCGGTCGTAGATGC
>JBDHSJ010000309.1:0-4177 GCA_039808065.1 Burkholderiaceae bacterium
TCAGCACCCTGCGGCCAGCGCAGGGCCTGGCCGTTGATGGCGGTGATGACGTCGCCCTCGCTCACATCCAGGCCCGGCTGCTGCAAGGGGCCGCGCTCGCTCACCAGCTCGGCTTCGTTGCGGTAGATGCGGGCGATGCGGGCGCCCTTGGCATGGGGCTCCAGGCGCGCGCCCAGGCCGGCCACGGGCGGGGCCTCTTCGGCCAGTGGCGGCAAGTCGCCATAACCCACCTGGCTGTGCAGCAGGCTCAGGTCCGAGGCCATCATGCCCATCAGCTCACCCAGCTCGATGCGGTCACCCACGCGCGGCAGCAGGGCCTCGTGGCGGGTGCGGCTGGCGTTCCAGTCGATGCCGTGCATCTGCGCGTCGTAGAAGAAGTCGCGCTGCATGCGCCAGGCGTCGGCAAACATCTGCTGCCATTCCTGGCGCGGGTTGACGGGGATCTGCCAGTCGGCCCAGCGCACGGCGAACTTCGCGGTGTCGGCCGGCGGCTTGGGCGCGGCGTCCAGCAGCAGCAGCTCGGGCGCCTGGCCGGGCATGGCATCGCGCTGCACCAGCAGGGTCTTGCCATTGCCGCTGAGTTGGAAGCTGCGCACCTTGTCGCTGTGCGTGTCGGGCTTGGCATCCAGCTCCAGGGCCAGGCTCTTCAGCGCGCCGGGGCCGAAGTCGGACTCGATCCACCACAGGCGCTTGCCTTCCGCCTGCAGGCTGCGGTAGCGACCGGCAGGCGCGGGCAGCTCGTGCAGACGTTCGCTCAGGCCGGCGCGCTCGATGCGTGGCAGGGCCGGCTTGGCGTCCTTCTTGTCTTCCTTCTTTTCATCCGGCTTCGCAGCCGCCTTGTCTTCCTTCTTTGCTTCCGGCTTGGCCGGCGGCGGCAGTTCGTCCTTGGCAGCAAAGGGCGAGCGCAGGCCGCTTTGCAGCGCCAGCGCATAGAGCTTGGTGCCGGGCTCGAAGGCCGGGCCCATATTGCGCTCGGCCCACACGCTGGAGCCCTGCTGCAGCTGGAAGTGGCGGCGCGAGGCGAAGTAGAGCCACTGGCCGTCCGGGCTGAAGGCCGGCGCGCTGCTGTGGTACTTGGCGCTGGTGAGCGCGCGCTTGTCGCCATCGGCCAGGGTGTAGAGCCACACCTGGCTGCGCGCGCCGCCTGCAGCCGGCCGGCGCACATAGGCCAGGGCCTGACCATCCGGGTGCCAAGCAAATTCGATGCCGTTGTCATCGGGCAGTTGGTCGATCTTCTTGGTCTGCGCGCCACCCTCGGCCTTCAGATCAGTCAGATAGAGCGCGCCGGACTGATCGGCATGCACCAGATGGCGGCCATCGGGCGCCACGCTCAGATCGGTGCGCAGCACTTTGGCGCCGCGGGTGATCTGCTTGGCGGCGTTCAGGCCCAGGGCATCGAACTGCCAGAGCTCCATTTCGCCGCTCATGTCGCAGATGGCGAAGACGGATTTGCTGTCGCTGCTGAAGTTGGCCTCGCGGCAGCGCGCGCCCTCGGGCATCTGCAGCACGGCGCGGCGCAGGGCCTGCGTGCCCTGCGTGGCCAGGCGGCCGCGCACGCCCAGCACGGCGCGCTCGCCGTTCGGGGCCACGGCCAGCTCGGTCAGGAAGTTCTGCGGCTTCTGGATCCAGCGTGCCGTGCTGGCGGGCTGGTCGCCGGCCAGGGTGATCGCGAGCACCGGCGCCTCGGCATTCGCGGCATTCAGGTCCACGCGCTGCAGGTCGGCGCCGCGCGCCAGCACCACGGTGCTGCCGCTGATCGAAGCCTGGCGCGCATCAAAGTCCTTGAAGCGGGTGTGCTGGCGTGCATCGCTGCCGTCAGCGGCCACCGACCAGACATTGAAGAAGCCATCGCGGTCGCTCAGGAAGGCGATGCGTTCGCGGCCCTGGGCGTCGCGGTAGGGCATGGGGCGGCGGTTGTTGGCGCGCGGGAAGTCCGCCGCCGGCAGGGGGCGCGCCTCGGCGCTGCCGCTCAGCTCCATCACCCACAGGCTGGCGATGGCGCCGCCGCGGTAGTTCTTGGCGTGGTCGCCGCGCAGGCCGTTGCGGGTGAACAGGATGCGCTTGCCGTCGAGCGAGAAGGCGGCGTCGCTGGCATCGCCCACCGGCAGGGCCTGCAGCGTGTCGCCCTTGAGCAGATAGGGCTGCGGGTGCGGGCGGCCGTCCTCGGCCGGCGCGGTGATCAGCAGGCCGTCCTTGCCGTCATGCCCCCACACGCGCACCGAAGCCGTGCCCAGCCAGGTGCGGCGCTGCGGCACGCCGCCGTCCAGGCTCAGGGTGTAGACATCCCCGGCGCTTTCGTACTGGGCCACGAAGGCCAGGGTCTTGCCATCGGGCAAGAGCACGGGCGAGATCTCCTGCCCCGCGTGCGAGCTGATGCGCTGCGCCGCACCGCCCGCCAGGCTGCTGCGCCACAGATCGCCCTGGCTGACGAACACCACCGTGTCGCCCTGCACGGCGGGCTGGCGGTAGAAGCCTTGCGGGTTGGCCTGGGCCAGGCCGGCAGCACAGAGCGCGGCCAGCAGCGGGAGGAGACGGGACATGGTGCGGTCCGGGGGAGTCAGGAAAGGGCGGGATTGTGGCGAGGGGATATGCGCCATCTCGTCGGTCACAGCGGGTTGACCCGGAGGCCGGTTGGCGTCGGCGGCGGCTCCCCAATGCCGCTCGGAGAATGGCCGCATGTCTCACAAGACCGCAACACCATCCCACCGCGCCCGAGTCCGCGTCGGCATGCTGGCCCTGTGCGGGATGGTCTTGCTGGCAACTGGGGCCTGCGAGGCGCCACGCCAGGCTCCACCTCAGACCCACGAGGACGCGCTGGCGCAGAGCTTTCCCTATCCGACCCTGCCGCCGGCCTGGGTTCAGCAACTGACCGAGTGCTCCGACCCGCGCCAGTGGCCCCTGCTGTCTGAGTTGCCAACCGAAGATTTGCCGCTTCGGCGTCTCTGGAGCGCGCGCAGCCAGTTCACGCCCTTTGACTGGGTGCTTTCGGAATCCGGCAGCACCCTGTGCGCGCGGCATGTGGACGAGCAGCCGGCGCCCGCGCGCCTTCCGCCGCTGCTATCAGGCGCAACGCGGGGCTACGAAACCTTGGCGGTTCAGCCGGTCCAGGACGGGTGGCTGATGGGGCTGCTGCTGCGCTCCGCGGGTGGCTGGCTGCGCTGGGTGTCGAAGGACGGCAAAGCGCAGCAGGACTTGGTGCCTGAGCCGGCTCTGGCCTTGTTCGCCAACGCGGACGGCGCGCTGGCACTCACTGGCTTTTCCCATTTGGGTGAATCCTCAGGCGCCCTCTGGCGGCTCAGGCACACGGCAGAGGGCTGGCAGGCCACCCTACTGCACCGACTGGCGCGCAAGCCCTGCGCCTGGGCTCAGGCACGGGATGGCCGCCTATTCATCGCCCTGGGTGCGGAATGGTTCGTACTCGATGCGCAGGCCATTGCGCTGCGTCGGCTTGCCGTGTCCGAACCCTTGGGCTGCCCCGGCCGAATGCTCTTTCACGCCGCAGCCGATGACAGCCTATGGTGGGATCTGGGCCCTGCGCTGGGCAACCTGAAGCTGCGCGAACACAGGGTTCGCTACCACCTCATGTCGACCGCCTTGATGGATGCCTACAGCCCGGCGTGGGAAAAAGCGGTGATGAACCCACTCGCGCCCTGAGTGCAGTTCGACAATCCGCCGATGAACGCCCCTGCTCCCCCCATCGACCTCGACCGCCTGCAAGACCTGCTGGATGCCGTGCCCGCCCCGCTGGAGCCGCTGGACGTGGCGATGCTGGACGGCTACCTCACCGCCATCGCCCTGCAACCCAAGGCGCCGCCGCCGGTTGAGTGGCTGCGCTGGGTGCTGGACAGCGAAGAAGGCCGCGCGCCGCCGGCCGGCTTTGATGGGGAGCCGATTCGCGCGCTGGCCATGCGCCGCCTGCAGCAGCTCGACGCCGCCATCCGTGGCCGCCAGTGGTGGGACCCCTGGGTGTTTGAACCCGTGGATGAGGACGGCGACGATGCCGACCCCGAGGACTGGGAAACCGTGCTGGCCGCCGTCTACCCCTGGGTGGCCGGCTTTGCGCTGGGCGCCGACAGCTTCCCGCGCGGCCTGATGGCCTGCAAGGAGGCCGAGTTGCTCGAAGGACTGGCCGGCATCTACCAGTTCCTCGACCCCGAAGACCTGGAGGATGCCGACG
>JBDHSJ010000310.1:0-4166 GCA_039808065.1 Burkholderiaceae bacterium
CAGAGCATCGAGTACTCGATGCAGGGCTACCCTGAGATGCGCGGGGCGGTGTTCCGTGCCGTCATCGGCAACACCGCCTTCGTCGTCTTCAACGCGCGGGGCGCCATGAGCCACAACCTGGCGGAACCCATCCCGGGTGCGCCGGCATTGAAGCCGCAGATCCTGCTCAAGGACAGCATCGCCCGCCTGCTGGCGGCGCTGAACGCCTTCGAGGCCTGGGGCGGCCCGCTCAAACCCCACTTCGCCTATGGCGAGCTGGACAAGGCGCAGTACACCCGCGCCCACCTCATGCATCTGGCCAACCATTGGACCCAGATCGAATTTCCCAAAGCCTCGTGATCGACACCCCCTTGCGTTCGGGCGATGGCACGCCGCTCGCCGCGCGGCTCTTCCTGCCCGAGGGGAACCCGCAGGCCGCCGTGCTCATCGGCGCCGCCATGGGCGTACCGCAAAGCTATTACGCCGAGCTGGCGCGCTGGCTGGCTGGTCAAGGTCTGGCGGTGCAGACGTTCGACTTCCGCGGCATCGGTGCCTCGCGGCCCGAGGCGCACCGGCGCAGCCTGCGCGGCTACCGTGCCGGCATCCCGCACTGGGTGCAGGACATGGACGCGGCGCTGCGTCATCTGCAGGATCAGCTGCCCGGCCTGCCGCTGCTGGTGGTGGGCCACTCGCTGGGCGGCCAGCTGCCCGGCCTGCTGCCCTCGCGTGAACGCATCCAGGGCCTGGTGGGTGTGGCGGCCGGCAGCGGCTTCTGGGGCCACCAGCCCGAGCCACAGCGCAGCCGCGCGCGCTGGTTCTGGCGCTGGGGCGTGCCCCTGGCCACCGCGCTGTACGGCTACTTTCCGGGCGCCAAACTGAAGCTGATCGGCGACCTGCCGCTCGGGGTGATCCAGGACTGGAAGCGCTGGTGCAACCAGCCCGGCTACCTGCTGGACGACCCGGGGCAGCGCGAGCACTACCAGGGGTTCACGGCGCCCTTCATATCGCTGCAGATCAGCGACGACGAGATGCTCAGCGAGACCAGCATCCAGACCCTGTACCAGGGCTATGCCGGTGCCCGCGAGCGTGAGCTCATCACCCTGACGCCTCCAGCCGGCGGCCGCATCGGCCATCTCGGCTTCTTCCGCGCCCAACAGGCCACGACACTGTGGCCCATCCTGCTGCAGCAGCTGCAACGTCTCTCTGGAGTGACCCCAACATGAGCATCAAGACCGCCACCCTCAACGGCGTGGCCACGATCGAAATCGCCCGCCCCGAGAAGAAGAACGCCATCACCCAGGCCATGTATTCGGAGATGGCCGAGGCCCTGCGTGCCGCCAATGCAGACGGCAAGGTGCGCGCGGTGCTGATCACCGGCCAGCCCGGCATCTTCACCAGCGGCAACGACCTCGAAGACTTCATGGCCCGCCCGCCACGCGACGCCGAGGCGCCGGTGTTCCAGTTCATGCAGGCCCTGCTGGCCTGCGAGAAGCCGGTGATCGCCGCCGTCACCGGCGCGGCCATTGGCATCGGCACGACCTTGCTGCTGCACTGCGACCTGGTCTACGTGGCCGACGACTGCCGCCTCGCCATGCCTTTCGTGGCCCTGGGCCTGGTGCCCGAGTTCGGCTCCAGCCTGGCGGTGCCCAAGTTGATGGGCCATGTGAAGGCGGCCGAAAAGCTGCTGCTCGGCGACCCGCTGACCGGCGCCGAAGCGGTGGAGTGGGGCATCGCCAACGCCGTGCTGCCCGCCGCCGAGGTGCTGAACCACGCCCGCCGCATGGCCGAGCGCTTCAACGGGCTGGCGCCGGCCGCGGTGCGCGCGTCCAAGCGCTTGATGCGCGAGCCCGGCCTGGCCGAGCTGCAGCGCGTGATCCAGACCGAGGCCGAGATCTTCGGCGCCCGCCTGCGCAGCCCCGAGGCCATGGAGGCCTTCCAGGCCTTCTTCCAGAAGCGCGCCCCGGACTTCAGCAAGTTCGAATGACCCGCCCGAAGCGCCTTCGGCGTCCTCCGGACCCGGTTGGGCCGGTGGCCCAATCCCTCGGCAGGCACAAACGGCCCACTGGGCCCTTAGTGTCCGGCCTAGGCCCCCCAGGGGGCGCCACCAGCGGCCCGGCACAGCCGGTTCTGCGGTGGCACCCCATCAAGGCGCTGCCCTGCGAACCGTGGGGCGACTGAAGTGAGCGCAAGCACTGCAACTCCCAAACGCGCTTTGCTGGTTGGCGCCAGCGGCCTGGTGGGCCGCGCGCTGCTGGAACGCCTGCTGGCCGAACCCGGCTACGGCGAGGTGCATGCGCTGCTGCGCCGCCCTATCGCGGGCTGGCCGCAGCACGCCAAGCTGCACACGCGGCAGGTGGATTTCACGGCCCTGCCCAAGCTGCCGCCCGTGGACGATGCCTTCATCGCCCTGGGCACGACGATCAAGCAGGCCGGCTCGCAGGCAGCCTTCCGCGCGGTGGATTTCGACGCCGTGCTGGCGAGCGCGCAGTCGGCTCAGGCCGCGGGTGCTCGGCGGCTGATGCTGGTTTCGGCCATGGGCGCCGATCCGGGCTCACGGGTCTTCTACAACCGCGTCAAGGGCGAGGCCGAGCAGGCGGTGCAAGACCTGGGTTTCGAGTCCCTGGTGATCGCCCAGCCCTCGCTGCTGCGTGGCGACCGTGCGGCCTTGGGCCAGCCCAGCCGCTTCGGCGAGGCCACGGCGCTGCATGTGTTGCGGCCGCTGCTGGGGCTGCTGCCTCGGGGCGTGCGGCCGATCGAAGCTGCGGATGTGGCGGCGGCCCTGGTGCAGGCCGCGCGGCGCGGGGCGCCGGGCGTGCAGCATCTGTCGTCGGCCGCCATGCAGGGCGCGGCGGGCTGATCAGATGCTCGGGCTGTTGCCCGCGTCCAGCTCGATGCGCACGATCACCGTCTGGTCGCGGCCGCGCCGCTTGGCTTCGTAAAGCGCCTGGTCGGCCAAATTGAGCAGCTGGTTGGCGCTCCAGCTCTGGCCACCAGGCACCGGGCCGGTGGGCTGCTCGGTCCAGCCCGCGCTGTCGGGGCCGAAGCTGGCCGCGCCGATGGACACCGTGAGCAGACCATTGACGCCGTCCTCATGGGGCAGGGCGCGTGCGGCCAGGCGGGTGCGCAGGCAGTGCGCCACCGCCTCGGCGCCGTCGCGGTCGGCGCCAGTCAGCAGCACCGCGAATTCCTCGCCGCCGTAGCGCGCCACCAGGTCACCAGGGCGGCCGGCGCATTGGCGCAGCAGGTCGGCCACGACCACCAGGGCCTGGTCGCCGGCCAGGTGACCGTAGCGGTCGTTGAAGCGCTTGAAGTGGTCGACATCCAGCAGCAGCAGGCTGAAGCGCTGGCGCTCGCGCAGCGCGCGGGCCCACTCGCGCTCGATCGCCTCCATCAGCACGTGGCGGTTGGCGCAGCGGGTCAGCTGGTCCAGCGTGGCCTGCTGGCGTAGCGCGTCCAGCGCCTGCTTCAAGCGCAGCTGGGTGCGCACGCGCGCCAGCAGCACGGCCGGGCGCACCGGCTTGGCCAGGAAATCGGCCGCACCCAGCTCGAGGGCGGACTGCTCGGTGGCGTCGTCGCTCTGGCTGGTGATGACGATGACCTGCAGATCGCGCGTATCGGACCGCTCGCGCAGTTGACGCAGCACTTCCAGGCCGTTGAGGTCGGGCATCTGCGCATCCAGCAGCAGCAGGTCGGGCGGCTCGGCGCTGGCCAAGGCCAGGGCCTCTCTGCCGCCGGTGGCGAAGCGCAAGCGCCCCAGGCCCTGCAGTGCCTTGGCAATGGCCTGGATGATCAGCGGGTCGTCATCAACGATCAGCAGATTGGCAGGGCGCAGCGCGTTGTCAGGCATGGGCGAATCTTCACCGATCTGGTGAGGCGAGGCCGGATTCCTCGAGCAGCAGCAGCGCAGCGGGGAACTGCAGATTGGCAACCTGTTGCTCCCAGGCCTCGGCGCGTTCGGCGCCCAGCGCCTGGGTCAGGCCAGGCAGGAAGCGCTGGTAGTCGGCCAGGGCCTCCAGGTCGTTGGCGCGCAGCTGCGCCAGCAGGGCCTGCCAGGCTGGGCCTGCTGGCGGTGGGCCGCTGGCCTGCGGGCGCCGCTGGGCGGCGGCCTGTAGGGCCGGGGCGGCGGCCTGGCCGAGCGCCTGCAGGGCCTGGCGCACCGCCTCCAGCTGCTGGGGCAGGGTGACGGC
>JBDHSJ010000311.1:0-4161 GCA_039808065.1 Burkholderiaceae bacterium
CGTGTGGAAGCGGCCGACGGCAACCCGCAGGGCCTGGCGACCGGCTATTTCGAGCCCGAACTGCGCGCGCGGCGCCTGCCGGACGCGCAGTTCAAGGTGCCCCTGTTCGCTCCACCGGCTGACGCCCAGCTGGCCCGCGCCCCGCGCCAGCAGTTCGACCAGCAATGGCGCGGCCGCGTGCAGCCGCTGCTCTATGTGGAAGATGCGCTGGACGCGCTGCTGCTGCAGATCCAGGGCTCGGGGCGCGTGCTGGTGCGGGAAACCGACGGCCGCGAACGCCAGCTGCGCCTGGCCTTCGCCGGCCACAACGAGCAGCCCTACCGCTCGGTGGGGCGCTGGCTGATCGACCAGGGTCTGCTGAAGGCCCATGAAGCCAACTGGCCGGCCATCAAGGCCTGGGGCCAGGCCAACCCGGCGCGGTTGAACGAGCTGCTGTGGAGCAACCCGCGCCTGGTGTTCTTCCGCGAGGAGCCGCTGCCCGACCCCGACAAGGGCCCGCGCGGCGGCCAAGGCCTGCCGCTGACGCCCGGACGCTCGGTGGCGGTGGACCGCAGCGCCATTCCCTACGGGCATCTGCTGTGGCTGGACAGCACCGAGCCGCTGAGCCAGACGCCGCTGCGCCGCCTGGTGCTGGCGCAGGACACCGGCAGCGCCATCCAGGGCGCCGTGCGGGCCGACTACTTCTGGGGTTGGGGCGCCGCCGCGGAAGCGCAGGCCGGGCGCATGAAGCAGGCGCTGCGCTATTGGGTGCTGCTGCCGCGCGGCAGCGCGCCCTGAGCGTTCAGGGCAGGCGCAGGAACACCGCCTCGACATCGGTGGCGGTGTCGCGCCCCGAGTGCTTGTCCAGCACATACCAGGTGCGCAGGTTGCGCCAGGAGCCGTTCTTCTCGGCGGGGCGCCCCGGGTCGAGCACCAGCACCTCGCAGTTTTCGCGCGGCCCGCGGATGCCGGCAATCACGGTGATGTGCCGCTTGCCATTCACCCACAGCGGCCCGAACGCGCGCAGCCAACCCATGATGGCCTCGGGCGTGGGGGACATCGGCGGCACATAGGCAAAGCCCATGTCGCGGCCGAACTCGCGGATCTTGCCGTTGGTGATGCCGGTGTTGTCCGAGTAGAGCTTGGACCATTTCGGCGAATCGGCCGGATCCGGATGACGCGCGTCTGTCATCTGCGTGCGCTGGCGCTTCCACTGGATCAGCATCTGCGCCGAGGCAAACCAGCAGGACATGGTCTTGTCCTGCGCGATGTGCACCGGCGAGGGCACGGTGTAGTTCAGCACGATGCTGGGCGCGGGCGGGAAGGGCTGGGCCGCCGCCAAGGCGGCTTGGGTCTTCGGTCCGACGATGCCGTCCGCCTGCAGCGGTGGCGTCCGGCCCTGAAAGCTGATCACCGCCGCCTTTGTCTTGGGCCCGAAGATGCCATCCACCGCCAGCAGGGGTTGAACGACATTCAGCGCGTTCAGGCGCGCTTGAAGCGCGCTGACGGCGGGCCCGACGGACCCCTGCTGCAAAGTGGCCATGGTGCATTGCCTCCCGTTGACATCCTGACGCCGCCGCAGCCTGCGGGGTGCCGGCGCGGCGATCGAGTCTAGGGCGGCGCGCGCTTGCGCGCGGCGGCCTGCAGCGGCTCCCCCGCATCCGGGTGCAGGTCGGGCGGCGCCTGGGTACTTGTACGGCATCGGGGGCGCGGGGCGGGGACGAAAATCGCGTCATGTTTCCGTCACCCTTCCCGCGCCGCCGCGGCCTGGTGCTGGCTGGCTTGGGGATGGGCCTGGGCAGCCGCATCCGGGCCCAGGAGTCGCACGCGCTCCGCCTGCTCAGCGAGGACTTCCCACCCGTCAACTTTGAAGACCAAGGCCGCCCGAGCGGCATGGCTGGCGAGCTGGTGCTGCTGCTGCAGAAGCGCCTGGGGCTGGACATCCCGGTCGAGTTCATGCCCTGGACGCGTGGCTACCAGGAAGCGCAGGGCCCCACCCCGGTCTGCCTGTTCACCATGGCGCGCGCCAGCCACCGTGAGAAGCTGTTCAAGTGGGTCGGCCCGGTGGTGGAATTCCAGAACGCGCTCTTCACCGTCAAGGGCACCGAGCGCCATCTGCGCAGCCTGGACGACGCGGCCAAGGCCAGTCAGATCATCGTCATCCGCGACTGGGCTTCGGCCCAGGAGTTGCAGAAGCGCGGCTTCAAGAATCTGACCGAGGTGAGCACCCCCGGCGCGGCGCTGCGCATGCTGGTGGCCGGCCGCGCGCCGCTGATGGCCTCGGAACTGCTGACCCTGCCCGATCTGCTCAAGCGCGAAGGCTATGCGGCCGACGCCGTCGCCACCGCCATGGTCTACCCCGGCGCACTGGGCTACCTGGCCTTCTCGCTGGCCACGCCCGACGACGAGGTGCGCCGCTGGCAGCAGGCGCTGGACGCGATGAAGCGCGACGGCAGCTTTGCCAGGCTCTTCAAGCGCTGGCTTCCCCACATGCTTCCCCCTTGACGTCTTGCAGGATCCCGCGATGCCGATGATTGAGTTCCAGCGCCCCGATGGGGGCAAGACCCCGGCCTATTGCGCACCAGCCGCGCGCGCCGAAGCGCCTGGCGTGGTGGTGATTCAGGAATGGTGGGGGCTGAACCCACAGATTTGTTCGGTGGTGGACCGGTTGGCCGCGGCCGGCTATTCAGCCCTGGCGCCCGACCTGTACCGCGGCCGCCTCACCACCGAGGCCGACGAGGCCAACCACCTGATGCAAAGCCTGGACTTCGTGGACGCCACCCACCAGGACCTGCGTGGTGCCGGCGCGCACCTGGCCCGGAACGGGGGCAAGGTGGCGGTGATGGGCTTTTGCATGGGCGGTGCGCTGACCGTGGCCGCGGCGGTGCACGCCCCTGAGTTCGCCGCCGCTGCGTGCTTCTACGGCGTGCCGCCGGCCGAGCTGGCCCGGCCGCGCGACATCGCCATTCCCTTCCAGGCCCACTTCGCGCTGCAGGACGACTGGTGCACGCCCGCGGTGGCGCACGGCCTGGAAGCGGAGATGCGCGCGGCCGGGCGCAGCCCGGAGATCCACTACTACCAGGCCGCACACGGCTTCTTCAATGCCACCCGACCGGTCTACGACGCTGCCTGCGCCGAGCAGGCCTGGTCACGCCTGCTCGACTTCCTCCGTCGCCATCTATAAGGGCCGCAGCTCCGGCCCCCGCAGCCCCACCAGCAGCGCGCGGCCATCGGGCAGCACCCGCAGTTCGGCGTAGCGCGCGGCCTGCCAGCGCGCAGCCTCCCCCTCCTTGAAGAACCAGGCGTCGCTGACGACCGTCCAGCGACCATCCTTGGGGCTGAGTTCGAGCAAGCGCTCATCGGACGCCAGCGCCGGCCCCGCGCCGAACACGCGCACGAACTGGCCGATGCCACGTGCATCGCGGCGCAGCACCAGGCGCGGGCGGCTCTCGCCCGGGCGCGGCGCAGGCTCGCCGGCCTGCGCCAGCACGCTGTAGTTCAGGCGCATGAAGTCGCCCTGCATCAGCGAGCGCGGGTCCACCGGCGCCAGCTCCACGAACAGCGGCTCGCCGCTGGCAATCAGGCGCTCCTTCTGCGCGATGCCGATGTTCACCAGCAGCAGGCCCGCCGCCGCCGCCAGTCCCACACCCAACGCCAGGGCGCGTGAAGGCGCCACCACCGGTGCCGCAGCCGCCCGCCCCGGCCAGCGTGCCACCGCCGCCAGCAGGCCGGCCAGGGCGATCAGGCCGATCGCCTTGCCCTGCAGCGTCCAGTCCATGCGGTAGTAAAAGCTGCCCAGCACCCACAGCATGCCCAGGCTCGCCGCCACAGCCAGGCGTGCGCGCTGCTGCAGCGCGGCCAGCGCAGCGGCCAGGGCCAGCACGGCCAGCCCCGGCAGGGGCAGGCTGGCCAGGGCCAGCAGCAGCGCACAGGCCGCCCAGCGCGGGCTGCGCAAGGCCGGCCAGCGCCAGGCCAGCAGGCCGGCCGCCGCCAAGGCCACCGGCGGCACCGCCAAGGCCGCGCCCTCGCGCCACATCCAGGCCCAGTTCCAGGCCACCGGGCCCAGGCCTGCCAGCATCCAGCTCATGCCGGCATCCAGCGCCAAAGCCACCACCAGGGCACAGAACAGGCCACAGCCCAGGGCGTCGGCCCAAGCTGCGGTACGCCCGTGGGGCCAGCGCA
>JBDHSJ010000312.1:0-4097 GCA_039808065.1 Burkholderiaceae bacterium
GAGGCGCTCAAGGCCCAGGGCCTGAAGGTCAGCCGGCTGGCGCGCGGCGTGCCGGTGGGCAGCGAGCTGGAGTTCGTCGACCTCGGCACGCTGGCGCACGCGCTGGCCGATCGGCGCTGATGGCGCTGCGCGTTCAGGCGCTGAACCCGCATTCAGCGGCCGAGATCGAGCGCGTGGCGCAGGGCATGCAGGCCACCTTGATCGAGGTGGAGGGCGAAGCCGTGGGCCTTGCACTGCACAGCCTGGACTGGTTGCGTGCGCGCGTGATCTGGCATCTCGAACACCCCTGCGCGGCGGTCTGGCTGGCCGTGGAAGGCGACCGCATCCTCGGGCACAGCCTGGTCCGCGCCGAGCCTGCGGGGCCGCAAGAGACGCTGGCGGTCGGCCAATGGGGCTTGGTCACGACCAGCTACGTGTGGCCAGAAGCGCGCCGTCGCGGCATCGCCCGGCAGCTGCTGAGGCATGACGAGGCCTGGATGCAGGCCCAGGGCCTGAGCCACGCGCGCACCTGGACCGGTGCGAACAACCACCCCCTGATCGCGCTCTATGAGCATCAGGGCTATGCCATCACGCAGCGGGCCGCGCATGCGGGCACCGGCAGCCCGATGGTCTGCCTGAGCCGGGCCTTGGCCTGATGCCTTCCCCACACTTGCCTTGGATTGAACTGGAGTTGCCTGCATGACCACCCTCGCCAATCTCTGCATCCTGGCCGCCTGTGCGCTGCCCATCGTCTGCGCCGGCCTGGCCAAGTCCAGCGGCTGGGGCCGCCGCCCCAAGGACGGTGGCTACAACAACCGTGATCCGCGTGCCTGGCTGGCCGCCCAGACCGGCCGCGCCGCACGCGCCAATGCCGCGCAGGCCAACAGCTTCGAGGCCCTGCCGCTTTTCATCGCCGGCGTGCTGATCGCCCAGCAGGCCCATGCGAACCAGGCCACGGTGGACGCGCTGGCGCTGGGCTTCATTGCGGCGCGTCTGGTCTACATCGTCTGCTACATCGCCGATCAGCACTACGCCCGCAGCGCCATCTGGGCGGTGGGCGTGGCCTGCAGCGTGGCCTTGTTCTTCGTCTGAATCAGCTGGTCTTGGCCCGCCGCGTGCTGGCCTTGACCGCTGCCTTCACCGGCTTGCCGGACTTGACGGCTACCGCCTTGGCGCCACTCTTCTTGCCGCCGGCCAGCTTGCTTGCCGGGCGGTTGGGCACATAGCTGGTCAGCTTGGCGCCGGGCTTGACGCGGGCCGTCAGGCTGAGCTGGTTCCACTCGGCCAGCTGCGCCACGGTGACGCCGTTGCGGCGCGCCACCGAGGCCAGGGTGTCGCCCTTGCGCACCGTCACCTTGATGGCGCGCCGGGCCGGGGCGTCCGGGGCCAGGGCCAGGGCGGCGGTTTCGGCCAGGTGCTCGCTGACATCGTGGTCGCGCTTGGCGGTGCGCGGCACCAGCAGGGTGCTGCCGGCCTTGATGTTCATGCGCGGCGGGATCAGGTTGATCTCGCGCAGTTCGGCCTCGCTCATGCCGGCCCATTTGGCGGCCTCGGCGGGCTTCATGGTCTTGGGCAGTTGCAGCGCCGTCCAGCTGGCCTTCTGGCCCTGGTGCGCCTCCAGTGCCTGCACAAACTGGGCCGCGTTGTCGTAGGGCAGCAGCAACTGGGGCGTGGCGGCGGCCAGGATGATGGGCTTGTTCATCTGCGGGTTGAACTGGCGGAAGCGCTCCACGCTCAGGCCCGCCAGCCGGGCCGCCAGCTCCACATCGATGTCGCCCTCGATCTGCACGCTCAGGAAGTAGGGGTGGTTGGCCAGATCGGGCAGCTGCACCCCGAAGTCCTGCGGGCGCAGCACCAGGTTCTTCACCGCCTGCAGCTTGGGTAGGTAGTCGGCGGTCTCATTGGGCATGCGCAGGTTTGCGTAACTGCGCTCCTTGCCCTCACGGTCCAGGCGCTTGATGGCGCGGTCCACATTGCCCAGGCCCCAGTTGTAGGCGGCCAGGGCGAGCTGCCAGTCGCCGTCGTAGCGGCGCCCTAGCTGGGCCAGATAGTCGAGCGCCGCCCGGGTGCTGGCCAGTACGTTGCGGCGGTCGTCGCGGAACAGGTTTTGCTTGAGCGAAAAGTCCTTGCCGGTGGCGCTCATGAACTGCCACATGCCCACGGCCTTGGCGTGGCTCTGGCTCTCCGGGTTGAAGGCCGATTCGATGAAGGGCAGCAGGGCCAGCTCCATGGGCAGGCCGCGCTTCTCCACCTCCTGCACGATGTGGAAGAGGTAGCGGCCGCCGCGCTCGGTCATGCGGCCCACGTAGTCGGGGCGCTTGGCGTAGAACTCCTCCCACTTCTGCACGCGCGGGCCGGTGAGCTCTTCAAGTTGCATGGCAGCGCGGATGCGCATCCACAGGTCCTTCTGGGCCTCGGGGGCCTGGAAGTCCACCGCAGGCTGGTCGGGGTTCAGGTCGTCCTGGGCCTTGGCGGTGGCGTGGTCGATCAGCGCCGGGTTGAGCTTGGGCAGTTCCGGCGCGGAAGCCGGTGCAGCGGGCACGGCGGCCGTTTGCACCCCTTCCGGCGGCTGGGCGCGCAGGCTGCCGGTGGCGCCGCCATCAGGGGCCGTGGCGCAGCCGCTCAGCAGGGCCAGCACGGCCAGGGTGCTCAGGGTCAGGGCATGTCGCAGGGCGGTTTGCATCGGGGTCCTTCAGAACTGGTTCTTCCATAGACGCAAGGCGGTGAAGACCGCCACGGCGTCGTCGCTGGGGGCTGGCTGCGGGGCGCGCTGGCGCGCCGCATCACGCACGCCGGGCTCGCGCCAGCGCAGGAAGGGGTTGGTGGCGGCCTCCAGCGCGAGCGTGGAGGGCAGGGTGGGTTGGCCGGCAGCGCGGGCGGCCTGGTCGGCCTGCTGGCGCGCGGCCAGCGCGGGGTTCTCGGGTTCGACGGCCTGGGCGAAACGCAGGTTTCCGAGCGTGTACTCGTGGGCGCAGCAGACCCGCGTGGCGGGCGGCAGCGCCAGCAGCTTGGCCAGCGAAGCCTGCATCTGCGCGGGTGTGCCTTCAAACAGCCGGCCGCAGCCGGCGCCGAAGAGCGTGTCGCCACAGAACAGGATGGGCGGTTCGCAGGCCACCACAAAAGCAATGTGCCCGGCGGTATGGCCGGGCACATCGAGGACGCGGATGTCCTGCCCCAGCAACTGCAATCGTTCGCCCTCGTGCACGCGCTGCGTCAGGCCGTCGATGGCCTCGCCGGCCGGGCCGATGACCGGGCCCGCAAAGCCGCTGGCCCTGAGGGCGGCCAGGCCGCTGACATGATCGCCATGGTGGTGCGTCACTAGAATCGCCGCCAGATTCAGGTCCAGCGCCTGCAGGGCGTGCCGCACAGGCGCCGCCTCGCCGGGGTCCACCGCGAGGGCGTCCTGGCCGTCGTGCAACAACCAGATGTAGTTGTCCGCAAAAGCGGGCACGGGAAGCAGAGACAGCACGGGTGACGGCGGTTCGTGAGAGCAATCAGCAGGGGCCCATTCTAGAAGTCGCCTCCTGGCTGCAGACCCCCTTGGGCCGCTACCTGCTCGAATGGGAGCAGCGCTGCCTGGACGAGGCCGTGGTTGACCTGTTCGGCTTCCATGCCTTGCAGCTGGGCTGGCCGCAGCTGGCTGGCCTGCGCACCAACCGCATGCCGCAGCGCTGGCTGGCACTGGAAGGCCTGGGCCAGGCCGCCCTGCATTGCGACTTCGACGACCTGCCCTTCGAGAACGACAGCCTGGACCTGCTGGTGCTGCCCCACACCCTGGAGTTCGCCCCCGACCCGCACCATCGCCTGCGCGAGGCCGCGCGCGTGCTGCGCCCCGAAGGCCGGCTGCTGCTGCTGGGCCTGAACCCGGCCAGCCTGTGGGCGCTGCGGCAGAAGGTCTCACCCTGCCTGCCCCAGGCCGGCGAGTTCATCGGCTATTGGCGCCTGCGCGACTGGCTGCGCCTGCTCAGTTTCGACATCGGCCAAGCCCGCTTCGGCTGCTACCGCCCGCCGGTGAACCGCGAGGCCTGGCTGGCGCGCGGCGCCTTCATGGACCGCCTGGGCCCCACCTGGTGGCCGGTGTTCGGCGCCGTCTATTTCATCGAGGCCATCAAGCGCGT
>JBDHSJ010000313.1:0-4094 GCA_039808065.1 Burkholderiaceae bacterium
TTTGTTCATGGTGCGGGCTCCTTACTCATCGTCCTCGGGCATGCCCTTGGGCTTGTGGTGCGCGATGCCTTTGTGGCAATCGATGCAGGTCTCGTTGTTCTTCGCCGCCAGCTCGTGGCTCTTCTTGGCGCGCGGCTTCTGCTTGTCCTTGTCCATGCTGGCCAGGGTGTGGCAGTTGCGGCATTCGAGCGAATCGGCGGCCTTCATGCGCGCCCATTCGCTTTGCGCCAGCTGCAGGCGCTTGGCCTCGAACTTCTCACGGGTGTCGATCGTGCCCACCAGCTTGCCGTACAGCTCCCGGGAGGCCTGGATCTTGCGCTTCATCTTCGGCCACCACTCCCTGGGCACATGGCAGTCCGGGCAGGTGGCCCGCACGCCGGTGCGGTTGGTGTAGTGGATGGTGTTCTCGGAGTATTCCTTGTAGACGTTGTCGCGCATCTCGTGGCAGCTGATGCAGAAGGCCTCCTTGTTGGTCATTTCCACCAAGGTGTTGAAACCCCCCCACAGCACCACGCCGGCGACGATGCCGGTGATTAGCAGGAAGCCGAGTGAGAAGCGGCTGGGCGTGCGCAGGCCGCGCCAGAGGCGTTTGATCACGCCGGGTTGGTCTGAAGAGGCCACAGCCGTCTCCTTGTCGTTCTGTCGTCAGGTGGTGGGCCCCGGCGCGTGAACGCCGGGGCCGGCCTCATCAGTACACGTCGTGCTGGGTGTTGAAGACGTTGAACTTGCCGGTCGGCGTGACGATGCGCGGATCGGTGATCACCTTCTTCAGCTTGAGCGTCTTGTCGTCGTAGATGACGATGGCGCTCTGGTCGGCCTTGCCGCCCCACAGGCTGATCCAGACCTCATCCCCGCCCTCGTTGAACTCGGGGTGGGTGGCGCGGCGCAGGGCCTTGGTCTGCGGCAGGCCGCTGTCCTTGGCCACGTCCAGCTTCACCGGCGCCTTGTTCAGGTCCTTCAGGTCGTACACATAGACGGCCTCGGCGTTCTCGCGCTCGGGGTTCATCGGCATGTCGGCCCAGAGGTGAGTGGACTTCGGGTGCGTCTTGACGAACAGATTGCCCGCGCCGCCGGTCTTCAGCTCCTGCACGACCTTCCAGTTGTGCGCCTTGTACTGGGCGAACTTCTTGTCCTCGCTCGGCGTGGAGATCAGCGTGATCACCGCGTCGCCCAGGTGGCCGGTGGCCCAGACGGGACCGTACTGCGGGTGGATGAAGTTGGCGCCGCGGCCCGGGTGCGGGATCTTCTTGGTGTCCACCAGCGCGGCCAGCTTGCCGGTCTTGGTGTCCACCGCGGCGATCTTGTGCGAGGCGTTGGCGGCCACGAGGAAGTAGCGCTTGCTCATGTCCCAGCCGCCGTCGTGCAGGAACTTGGCCGACTCGATGGTGGTGGTCTTGAGGTTCTTGATGTCGCTGTAGTCGACCAGCATGATCTGGCCGGTTTCCTTGACGTTGACCACCCACTCCGGCTTGGTCATCGAGGCCACGATGGAGGCCACGCGCGGCTCGGGGTGGTACTCGCCATCCACGGTGTTGCCGCGGGTCGAGACGATCTTGATGGGCTTGAGCGTCACGCCGTCCATGATCGAGTACTGGGGCGGCCAGTAGGTGCCGCCGATCAGGTACTTGTCCTCGAAGCCCTTGAACTTGGAGGTGTCGACCGAGCGTGCATCGGCACCCAGCTTCACCGTGGCCACCGTGGTGGGCGTCTCGTACCAGAGGTCGATCAGCGTCACCAGGCCGTCGCGGCCCACGGTGTAAACGTAACGGCCCGAGGCCGAGAGGCGCGAGATGTGCACCGCGTAGCCGGTGTCCAGCACCTGCCAGATCTGCTTGGTGTCGCCGTCCACCAGCGCGAGCTTGCCGGCGTCGCGCAGCGTGATCGCGAAGACGTTCTTCAGGTTGATCTTGTTGAGCTGCTTCTTGGGCCGCTGGTCCACGGGCACCAGCAGCTTCCAGCTGGCTTCCATGTCCTTGAGGCTGAACTCGGGCGGCACATCAGGGGTGCGCTGGATGTAGCGCGCCATGACGTTGATCTCGTCCTTGGACAGGATGTCGTCGTAATTGACCATGCCGCCTTCGGTACCCAGCGAAATGATCTTTTCCAGGCGCTGGGTGCCCAGCTTGAGCGTGCCGCCCTCCTGGACATTGCCGTCCTTGTCCTTCTTGCTCCAGTGCGGCTCGAGGTTCTTGCCGGTGGCACCCTTGCGCAGTACACCGTGGCAGCCCGCGCAGCGTTCGAAGTAGATCTTCTTGCCGAGCTCGATCTCGGCGGGGGTCATTTCGGGCGCACCCGTTTGGGCCTGCGCCCCCACCGCCAGCAAGGCACCCAGGGCCAGCGTGGACAGTTTGGGAGACAACATGCTTAGCACTCCTCTTCAAGGGCCGACGCGATGCGGCCCGGCAGCACGGATCCATCGAACCAGGATGGGCTCGGCGGGGGCTGCTTTCCTCGCTTAGAGCGCCGCCATGGTTCCCGTTGCGGGGCCGTGCTTCCTTGAAGTGGTTCAAGCAGGTGCGGGCTGTGGCTTTGGCGCCATGTCAGCGCCTGGCGCGGGCGCCCCTGAGGGTGAAGACCCCAAGCGCTCTCTCAACCCACGCACCCGAAAGATCAGGCGCCTCTCACCCCACACACCGCATTCGCCCGCGCGCTCACGCGCAGGGGCCCAGGGCCCGCCCCCAGGCGCTCGCGCACCCGCTCGCGCAGCGCCTGCAGCTCATGCGCCGTCATCGCCTCGAACAATGCGCGCACGGTGTTGCTGCTGGCCGCGCTGCGCCAGTAGTCGTCGAAGTCGGGGAACTCGCGTTCCACCGTGAAGACGGTGCTGCGCACCTGCTGCAGGCCGGCGGCGCGCCACAGCGCCTCGGAGGCCTCCCGCGTGGAGACGGACGCACTGGGCGGCAGCTTGGCGGGGGTGCCGCGCCGCTGCAGTTCGGCGCCGATGGCCGCCAGCGGGAAGCCGCCGTTCAGGATGTCCCAGTGGTAGGCGGCCACCGTGCCGCCCGGGCGCACGGCGCGCAGCATCTCGGCCAGGCCCTGGGCCGGCTCGGGCACGAAGAACAGCACCAGGGCCATCACCGCGGCATCGAAGCGCTCTGACGGCACGGGCAACTGCATCGCATCGCCGGCCAGCCATTGCACCGGCGCCGCGGCCGGCAGGCGCTGGCGCGCGTAGGCGAGCTGGGCGGCGCTGGGGTCGATGGCCTGCACCGCGGCCGGTGCGGCCCTTTGCAGCAGCAGCTCGGTGAAAGCGCCGTTGCCGCAGCCCACGTCCAGCCAGCGCCCGCCCGGTGCCACGCCGATCCAGTCCAGAAAAGGCTCGCCCACCTTGACCGTCCAGCGGCCCATCAGGTGTTCGTAGGCGGCGCCATCGTCAAAGCGGATTTCGTCTGTGGACATGGGGTTCTCCTGGCTGCGGGCATCGTAATCAGCAGGTGTTGACGACGAGCAAGGCAGCGCGCGAAGGCGGCAGCGCTTGATCCGCTTTAAGGACGCGGGGGCGGGCCCTGCCTAGGCTGCAGGCACCGATTTCAAGCCTGAGCCGCCATGCGCACCCGCCCCCTGCACGCCGTTGCCCCGATCACCACCGCGGCACCGAGCTACCTGCCCCAGGCCGACGAGCTGAGCCTGTTCGAGCAGACCTTTGCCGCCCGCCTGCCCCTGCTGCTCAAGGGCCCCACCGGCTGCGGCAAGACGCGGCTGGTGGAGCACATGGCCGCGCGCCTCGGGCGCCCGCTGATCACGGTGAGCGGCCACGACGACCTGGGCGCCGCCGACCTGACCGGCCGCTTCCTGATCGAGGGCGGCGACACGGTCTGGGTGGACGGCCCGCTGACCCGCGCCGTGCGCCAGGGCGCCATCTTCTACCTGGACGAAGTGGTCGAGGCGCGCAAGGACATCACCGTGGTGCTGCACCCGCTGGCCGACGACCGCCGCCAGCTGCCACTGGACCGCAGCGGCGAGCTGCTGGACGCCGCGCCCGGCTTCATGCTGGTGCTCAGCTACAACCCCGGCTACCAGCATCTGCTCAAGGGCCTGAAGCCCAGCACGCGCCAGCGCTTCGTGGCGCTGTCGCTCGGCTACCCCGAGCCGGC
>JBDHSJ010000314.1:0-4080 GCA_039808065.1 Burkholderiaceae bacterium
ACCAGGTTGCCGCTGTCGAAGCACACGGCCACGGGGTGCCCGCTGGCCTCAAACGCGCTGGCGGCCGTAGCGTAGCCCTCGGCCAGGCACAGCACGGCCGGGCCAGGCGCAGCAGCACTCGAAGCGGCCAGGGCCTGCAAAGGGTCGCCCAGCCAGTGGCGTGCGCCCTTCTTGCGGCCGCCGGGCAGGTAGCGCTTATCACGGGCGCCCTTGGCTTCTTCCTCGGCCGTGGGGCGCTGCGGAGCGATGCGCTGCAGGTTCACCAGCTCGCCGGCCTCGGAGCGCATCGGCACCACCAGCACCCCGGCCGGCAGCACGCGCACCCCGTGGGCCCGCACGCCCTTGCGCACCAGGTAGGGGCTGGCGGCCGTGTTGCTGGGGTCGGCCAAGGGCTCGGCTTCGTCCCACAGCTTGCGCGCCTCTGCGGCGGCTTTGTCGGCGCGCTCGCGGTACTGGGCTTCTTCGGCCTCCCGCTGCCGTTGGCGGGCCTGCCGTTCGGCTTCCAGGCGCTGCAGGGCGTCGGCGTTCAGGGCCTGGCCTTCGCCTTCGTCAGGGAAGCGGAACCCGTATTCCTTGGCGATGCCGAACAGCGTGCCGATGGTGACGCGCCCGCCTGCCTTCACGCTGCGCCAGGTGTCGCGTGCATCGGCCTCCCGGTAGTCCTTGGCCTGGCGGCTCCAGGCGTCCCACAGCTCGAAGCCATCGGCGCCCAGCTCGGACTTGATGGCCATGGCCAAGCGCACCCAGGTTTCGCGGTCAAGGTCGGGCGGGATGGCGCCCAGGGCATCACGCACCAGGGCGGGAGTGATGACGCGGGCTTGCGTGGGCGGCTTGTTGTTCGGCATGTGGCGGCGGCGCGGGTGTGGGGAGCGTTCAGGCCCTTGGGGCGTGGCCTGCGGACTGGGTTGCGTCACTGCTCGGGGCCTGGATCAGCGCGGCAACGCCCTCCAGCAGCCAGCGCATGGTTCCTTCCGTGGCCACCGCGGCGGCCTGGCGCAGCTCGGCCGCCTTGCTGGCGGGTTCATCAAGTGGCCGCGTCGGGTAGTCGGCAACGGAATACAGCGCCTCGCGCTCGGGGCAATCCCCTCCAGGGAGGTAGGCCACCAACGCAGCCAGGCGCGCGGCCAGGTGTAGGGATGCCGGCGACACGACAGCGGGGGAATGGGCTTGCATGGCAGTTCGTTCCTGGGTTTGGAGTGAGCGAAGCCCGCCAGCCGCAACAGCGGACAGCGGCAGGCAGGAAAGCAGGGATGAAAAGGGCCGGGCGCAGCAGTCGCACCCGGGCCGGGCCTGGACATGGCCAGGCGCCACCGCGGGCCCTCAGGGGCCGTGCGCTTCGCCCGCTGGCTTGGGTGCCAAGGCGGCCGTCAGGTGGGCGCACTGGCGCCGAATGCGGCCGGCCTCCGGCGCCAGCAGGGCACGGCCTTCAGGTTGCGTCAGCAGCAGAACCAGGTGCGCCGTGGCACGGCGCCACTGCGTCACCCGCTGCGCGGCCTGGCGTTGGGCATCGGTGCAGGCGTCTGCACCGGCTGCGGGCTTCATGGGCGCTCCCGTAGCAGACGGCGTTCGTACAGTCCGGCCAGATCACTGGGCCACACCCAATTGCAGACGCCTGCACTCTTCGCGTCACCCAAAACCGGATCGGCGCCAAGGAGCTGCGCCGCCGCGTCGGCCGTGGCGCCCATGCAAGCCACCAAGGCTTGCGCACCGGGCAGCAAGCCCGGGGCAGCGTCTACCGCGTCGGTCTTGATGGCGAGTTCTCCCAGCAGCAGCGCAACTTCGTTTGCGTGATCGGCCAGTGAACGGATCACCTCGCGCAGTTGCGCCGCGTCTTGGTCCGAGAGGGGTGCAACCTTCATGGCGCCACTCCTTGGCCAGCGCCCGCGCTTGGGGTGGCCGTGGGGCGGCCCTCCACGGAAAAATGGGGCTCCCGCAAACGCAGAACAGGCGCACGGCGGGCCCGTGCGAGGGCTCCGTACCTGAGCAGCATTGCCGCTGCGTCGTTCAGGTCTGCCGCGTTCGGAGGGGGGCTGCACCTTGCGCCGGCAATGGCCATCTCAGCTGCCATGCCGTGGACCGACACAGGCAGCAACGCCAGAACATCGCGCAAAGCAGCGCCGGCCCGGTCCAGGCGCTGCGTGAGCCGCGCCACATCGGCGGGTTCCGTGTTGGCGCTCATGCTGCACCCCCTTGCTGCATCGCTCCCCCGAAGGGCGTGCGCTGGTGGCGCTGGGCCAGCTCCAGGGCCTCAGCAGCGCCCAGCAGCGCGCAGGCGAGCTGCCGGGCCTCGATAGGCGCCAGGTCAAGGGCCTGGACTTGCTCGCCACTGTTCAGCGTGAGCGTGACGCCGCGCAGTTGCTCGGTGCGGCGGGTGCTGTGCACGCTGGCGGCGGTGTCATCCGCCAGGGCCAGCAGCGCATGCAGGCGCCGCGTGCGGCTGCGCAGGGGTAGCGGGGTGGAGGGGTTGCCGGCAGGGGCGCGGTGCGCTGAGGCAGCGGCAAGAGGGGCGGAAACGGGCGCGGCAGCGCCCAGGGGTTGACCAGCCATGGTGAAGGCTCCTGTGTTGCGGTTCAAAACCGCCACACCCGCTTCCAAACGGGGGTGGCGGCCCAAAGCAGGGTTGGAAGACCGGAACACAGGCACCGGCGAGCCCGAAGGCTCCCCCACCCGGGCCGCCATAGAAACCGGCGCCACCAGGGCGATGCAACGCGCAACAAAAAGGCCGCTCTTAAGGCGGCCGCGCGCCTGTGTTTTCGGGCTTCCACCCCCGACCGCTGCAGGGCAACGGCGCGGGGAATGTAGCACCAGGGGTAGGGGCAAGGGAACGTGCATCGGCATGCGCTCACTCAGGCAGGCGGCGGGTGTCCACGGCGAAGGGCTCGCCCGGCAACGAGGCCACGAGAAAGCGGCCGGTCTTGGCTTCGAACACTTCAACCCACAAGCGGCTGTTGCTCTTTCCCCAGTGCTTTTCCACGCGGCCTTCGTAGCAGCGCCCCTTGTGCCAAGTCTTGGCGCGAGGGTGCTCTCCCATCGTGAACTGACCCTGAAAGGCATTGGCATTGCGCAGCAGCCGGGCAATGTCATGCAGCACAGGAAGCTGCAGCGCCCGCTTTTCTTCACGCTCTCGGTGTCGTTGCACCAGGCAGCGCGCAACCCAACCCGCCAAGAACTCGTCTCGCTCGGCCACGGACAGAGTGGCCACCGACTGTTCCAACTGGGCGAGCGCGAAGGCACGCGCTGCCTCTCGGGCAGCGACATCGGGGGCAGCCGCAAGGGCGGCGGCAAAGCGGGGCAGCGCCTCGGGCTGCAGCTCGTTGGCTTCATGCTGCATGGGTGCCCTCCGTTGCTTGGCCGCGCGTTGCATCAAGCTCGTTGTGAACGTCGGTGTTCCAGTGGCTTGCATCCAAGGCGTCCACGACGGCCGGCATGCTGCGGCAGACAAAGCGCCCTGTGGCCTTATGGTGGACGTAAACGGCCGCCGTGGTGGACACAGGATCGAACTGCAGACTGGCAACGTAGGTCACTTCGGCGGCAGGCCCGGCATGCGCGCGGAACTCGCACTTCGCACCGACGGACCTAGCCAAGCGCTCGGCCGCCATGTACAGGAGGGACTGCAGCCAATGCGGCGCGCGTGGCTGCAGCTCGGCGGCGTCACGCTGCATGGCCGCCCTCCGCGTTCCGGCGCGGCCGGCTGGCGCACCAGGCGTCAACCTCGCTCGCCAGCCAGGCCACAGAGCGCGTTCCCACAAGCACCGGTTGTGGAAACGCACGCTCGCGCATCAGTCGATAGATCGTGGACTTTTTCAGGCCAGTGCGGGCCTCCACGCCCCCCAGGCGCAAGAGGCTGGCGGGTTCGGCCTTCGGTTGCTGTTCCTCGGGCCTGGAATAGACAAGGTGCATGGTGCTGGCTCCATCGGGTTGCGATGGGCGCCATTCCAAGGGCGGCACCTTTGCGGCATCAACTGCCGCAAGTGCAGCGGCACCAGCTCCGCTCTATCGAAGTGCCATGCAGTGCGGGCCAACTGCCGCAGCTTTTGAACCTGCGGCAGTGCGCGGTAGTGCGGCTAGGCGCGCTTTGCC
>JBDHSJ010000315.1:0-4059 GCA_039808065.1 Burkholderiaceae bacterium
TCGCGCGCGCACACGATGTGGAAGCTGATCTCCACATGCACCTCGCCCTCGGGCTGGAAGCGCTTGGCGCCCTGCACCAGGCCGGCGTCGGCGCGGCTGATCACATAGCCCTGGCTGAGCAAGGCGCGGCGCGCACCTTCGCAGGCTTCCTCGGCCGGTGCGTCGAACAGGCGCGAATGCTTCTCGTCGGCCTGGAAGGTCTCGCGGGTGTAGACGGGATCAGGCCGGCCACCCACGCGGGGGAGTTGCGTGCTGGTGCAGGCGGCCAGACTGATCGCCAGCAGCAGTCCCGGGAAGAGGAGGGCGGGGCGCAGCAACACGGTTCGGGGGGAGTCTGAGGGGAGGGCCGGCGCACTGTAAAGGAGGCCCAGCGCAGCCCGTAGGATGAGGCGGTGATACACCCCAGCCACCGCACCGAAGTCCTGGAAAGCCTGCCCGGCGTGGGCTTGCTGGCCTTGCTGTTGGTGGTGGCGCTGGCGTTGCCCGCCAGTGAAACCAGTCGTGGCCTGGCCCAGTACGCGCCCTTGCACACCGTGCTGGAGGTGTTCTCCATCACGGTCTCGGGCCTGGTATTCGCCATCGGCTGGGCCACCACACGCCATGTGCGCTCGCTCACCGTGGCCACGCTGGGCTGCCTGTTCTTGGGGGTGGCCTGGCTGGACCTGGGGCACACCCTGTCGTACCAGGGCATGCCGGCTTTCGTCACGCCCTCCGGCGCAGAGAAGGCCATCAACTTCTGGCTCGCTGCACGCAGCCTGGCGGTGGGTGGCTTGTTGCTGGCAGCGTTCTCGAACTGGCATCTCGGCGACACGCCGCGCCGCTATCCCTTGCTGGTGGGCGTGCTGCTGTTGGTGCTGCTGGTGCATCTGGTGGTGCTGTTCCACCCGCAGCTGCTGCCGCGCACGTTTGTGGAAGGGCAGGGCCTGACGTCCTTCAAGCGAGCGTATGAGTACGCGCTGATCCTGCTGTGTCTGCTGGCTGCGGGGGTGCTGTTGCGGCGCTTGAGCGCGCCGCGGCGCTTCAATGCCAGTGCCCTGTTGGCGGCCGCGCTCATCATGGCGATGAGCGAGTTCTTTTTCACGCTCTACGGCAGCGTGACCGACATCTACAACCTGCTCGGCCACGTCTACAAGGTGGTTGCCTACGGCTTCCTGTACTGGGCGCTGTTCATTGACACGGTGCACCAGCCCTACCAAGCGCTGGCTTCCTCCGAGCATCAGCTGAGTGCCACGCTGGCGGCGCTGCCGGATCTGCTGTTCGAGATGGACAGCAACGGGCGCTACCTGGCCGTGCACACGCCGCAGCACGCCGGCCTGGCGGCGCCGGCCGAGGTCCTGGTGGGCCGCTCGGTACAAGAGGTGATGCCCCCCGAAGCGGCGCAGGCTTGCCTGGAAGCCCTGCGCTTGGCGGCGCGTGAGGGGCACGCACAGGGCCAGCGCATCCGTCTGCCCCTGCCAGAGGGGCTGCGTCATTTCGAGCTCTCGGTGGCGCGCAAGGAGGGCGAACCGGGACGCGAGCCCGTGCTGTTGGCGCTGTCGCGTGACGTCACGACCTTGGCCGAGCAACAGCTGGCGCTGGAGCAGGAGTCGCGCCTGAACCAGATCCTGCTCGGCCTGCCGGCGCTGGCCGACGGCCTGGGCGAGGAAGACTTCCTGCGCCATGCGCTGCCGCTGGTGCAGCACCTGAATGAAAGCGCCTGGGTCTGTCTGCGCGTCTACGAGGCCGGGCAGAACGTGCCGCGCCTGGACCTGCGCAGCGACACCGCGCCGCCCGACTGGGAGGCGCTGGCCTGGACGGCGCAGCAGACGCGCCAGCTGCAGCACAGCGCCCCGACGCGCCCGCCCCTGCTGGCCTTGCCGGCGCTGGAACAGGGCCAGGTGCGCCTGCTGCTGGGCGTGGCCCGCAACCAGGCCGCCTACGGGCCCCGCGACCTGGAGGGCCTGCGCATCCTGGCCGAGTCGCTCTGGCGCCTGGCCGCACGCCGCCGCCAGGAGCTGCGCATGCGCCAGCAGCAGCAGGAGCTGGACTACTTCTTCAATGCCAACCGCGACCTCTTCGCCATCTGGGACCGCCAGGGCCAACTGCAGCGCGTCAACGGGGCCCTGGCGCAGCTGCTGGGCCTGCGCGCCGGCGAAGTGCAGGGACACAGCCTGCAGGCCCATGTGCACCCCGAGGACCGCGCGGCCACCGAGGCGGTGCTGCAGACCCTGGGGCAGGACGGCGAGGCCGACTTCGAGCACCGCTGCCTGGCGCCGGATGGCAGCGCCCACCCGGTGGAGTGGCGCGTGCGCGTGCTGGGTGAGCTGGTCTATGCCTCCGGGCGCGATGTCGGCGAGCGGCGCGCGCAGGACGCCGCCATCCGCACCCTTTCCACCGCGCTGACGCAGAGCCCTTACGCGGTGCTGGTGACCGACGCCCAGGGCGCGATCGAGTACGCCAACCCGGCCTTCGAGGCCATGACGGGCTACAGCGAGGCCGAGGTGCTGGGCGGCAACCCGCGCCTGCTGCAATCCGGCCGCACCCCCGTCAGCACCTACCGGGAGATGTGGGAGCGCCTGCAGGCTGGCGAGCCCTGGCGGGGCGAGTTCTTCAACCGCCGCAAGGATGGCAGCGAGTACACCGAGGAGGCGCTGATCTACCCGGTGCGTGAACCGGGCGGGCGGGTGGTGAACTACCTGGCGCACAAGGAAGACGTGAGCGCCAAGCGCGCGGCGGCCGAGCGCATCCAGCAGCTTTCGCACTTCGACCAACTCACCGGTCTGCCCAACCCGGCGCTGTTCGCCCAGCGTGCGCAGGCGCTGCTCACCCAGGGGCACGAGCCGGTCACGCTGATCTGGCTGGATCTGGACAATTTCAAGGCCATCAACGACTCGCTCGGCCATGCCGTGGGCGACCTGCTGCTGCGCGAAACCGCGCACCGGCTGAACGGGCAGCTGCGCGAGCACGAGTTGCTGGCGCGCCAGTCGGGCGATGCCTTCACCCTGCTGCTGCCGGGCTGCAGCGCCGATGCCGCGGCCGCGCATGCGCGCCAGCTGCTGGCGGCCCTGGAGCCGCCGGTGCCGCTGCAGAACCAGGAGCTGGTGATCGGGGCCTCGCTCGGTCTGGCGCAGTACCCGCAAGATGGCCAGACCCTGGAAGCCCTGCTGATGTGTGCCGAGACGGCGATGTACCGCGTCAAGCAGGAAGGGCGCAACGGCTTCCGCTTCTTCGACCCCGGCATGCAGGAGCACAGCGCGCGCGCGCTGGCGCTGTCGGCTTCGCTGCGGCATGCGCTGGCGCGCAACGAGCTGACGGTGGTCTACCAGCCGCAGCAGGACCTGCACAGTGGCGGCCTGTACGGCGCCGAGGCCCTGCTGCGCTGGCACAGCGCGCAATGGGGCCCGGTGTCGCCGGCGGAGTTCATCCCGCTGGCCGAGAGCAGCGGGCTGATCGTGCCGATCGGCGACTGGGTGTTGCGCACCGTGGTGCAGCAGCTGGCCGAGTGGGACGCCGAAGGCCTGCCACCGCTGCGCGTGGCGGTCAATCTCTCGGCCGTGCAGTTCGCGCAGCCGCATCTGGCGCATGCGGTGCAGAAGCTGCTGCACGAATCGGGCCTGGGCCCGCGCCGCATCGAGCTGGAGCTGACCGAGGCCGTGGCCCTGCGCGACCGCGAGGCCGCGCGCCGCACCATGGAGGCGCTCAGCCAGGCCGGCATGCGCCTGGCCATCGACGACTTCGGCACCGGCTACTCCTCCATGAGCTACCTGAAGCGCTTCGCGGTGGACCTGCTGAAGATCGACCGCAGCTTCGTGCGCGAGCTGCACAGCAACCCCGACGACCAGGCCATTGCCACCGCCATCATCCAGATGGCGCGCAGCCTCGGGCTGCACACGCTGGCCGAAGGCGTGGAAACGGAGGCGCAACGCGAGTTCCTGCGCACGCGCGGCTGCGACGCCCTCCAGGGCTATCTGTACGCGCGGCCGCTGTCGGCCAGCGCCTTCGCCGATTTCGTGCGCGCTCAGCCGAGCAGCTGAGCCAGCTTGGCCAGCAGCTCGGCCTTGGTGAAGGGCTTGTCCAGCG
>JBDHSJ010000316.1:0-4058 GCA_039808065.1 Burkholderiaceae bacterium
GCCGGCCTGTGGGCCGACAAATTCGACCAGCTGGCGGCCTTCCAGAATTTCATCGTCATGCCCATGACCTTCCTGGCCGGCGTGTTTTATTCGGTCGATTCGCTGCCGCCGGTTTGGAAGGCCATCTCGCACCTCAACCCCTTCTTCTTCATGGTGGACGGCTTCCGCCACGGCTTCTTCGGCGTCAGCGATGGCTCGCCGTGGCTGAGCCTGGCCGTTGTCGGGACGAGCTTCGGTGTCGTCGCCACCCTGGCACTCCAACTTCTCAAGCGCGGCTACAAGATCCGCCACTGACATGTCCGACCCGACCCCTCAAGAGGTGCGCGAGTACATCGCCGCCGGCCTCACCTGCACCCATCTGGAGGTGGAGGGCGACGGCCGCCACTTCTTTGCCACCATCGTCTCCGCCGAGTTCGAGGGCCTGCCGCGCGTGCGCCGGCACCAGCGCGTCTACGCGGCGCTGGGCGAGCGCATGAAGGAGCAGATCCATGCGCTGTCGATGAAGACCCTGACCCCGACCGAATTCCAGCAAGGCGCCTGATGGACAAGCTCAAGATCCGCGGCGGCCGCCGCCTGAACGGCACGGTCACCATCTCCGGTGCTAAGAACGCCGCCCTGCCCGACCTCTGCGCCACCCTGCTGACGGCCGACGCGATGGTGCTGCACAACGTGCCGCGTCTGCAGGACGTCAGCACCATGATCAAGCTGCTGCGCAACATGGGCGCGGCGGTGGAGTGGGTGGAGGGCGAGAGCAACGCGCTGCGCCTGGATGGCGGCCCGGTCAACAACCCCGAGGCGCCCTACGAGCTGGTCAAGACCATGCGCGCCAGCATCCTGGCCCTGGGCCCGCTGCTGGCGCGCTTTGGCAAGGCCAAGGTCTCGCTGCCTGGGGGCTGCGCCATTGGTTCCCGCCCGGTGGACCAGCACATCAAGGGCCTGCAGGCCATGGGCGCGGAGATCCGCGTCGAGCATGGCTACATCCTGGCCGAAGTGCCGGGCGGCAGGCTTAAGGGCGCGCGCATCACCACCGACATGATCACCGTCACCGGCACCGAGAACTTCCTGATGGCCGCCGCGCTGGCCGATGGCGAGACCGTGCTGGAGAACGCCGCCCAGGAACCCGAGGTGGTGGACCTGGCCGAGCTGCTGATCAGCATGGGCGCGCAGATCGAAGGTCATGGCACCAGCCGGGTGACGATCCGTGGCGTCGACAAGCTGCACGCCCCCAAGACCCCGCACCACATCGTGCCGGACCGTATCGAAGCCGGCAGCTTCCTGTGCGCCGTGGCGGCCGCCGGTGGCGAGGCCCTGCTGCAAGGCGCGCGCGCCGACCATCTGGACGCCGTGATCGACAAGCTGCGCGAGGCCGGAGCGCAGATCGAGCCGCGCGTCGATGGCATTTGGATTGCCATGCATGCGCGGCCCAAAGCCGTGGGTTTCCGCACCAGCGAGTACCCAGCCTTCCCGACCGATATGCAGGCCCAGCTGATGGCGGTGAACTGCGTGGCCGAGGGCGCCGCGAAGATCAGCGAGACCATCTTCGAGAACCGCTTCATGCACGTGAACGAGCTGGTCCGCCTGGGCGCCCATATCGAGGTGGACGGCCACACGGCGGTGGTGACCGGCGTGCCTTGCCTGAGCGGCGCCACCGTCATGGCCACCGATTTGCGCGCCTCGGCCAGCCTGGTGATCGCCGGCCTGTGTGCCGAGGGCGAGACCCTGGTGGACCGCATCTACCACCTGGACCGTGGCTACGAGCAGATGGAAGCCAAGCTGCGCGGCCTGGGCGCCGACATCGAGCGTGTGAAATGAGTGCCGGACTGACTTTGGCCCTGAGCAAGGGCCGCATCTTTGACGACACCCTGCCGCTGCTCAAGGCCGCGGGCATTGAGGTGCTGGACGACCCCGAGAAGAGCCGCGCACTGATCCTGCGCACCAACCTGCCCGATGTGCGCGTGGTGCTGGTGCGTGCGAGCGATGTGCCGACCTATGTGCAGCATGGCGGCGCCGATGTGGGCGTGGCCGGGCTGGACGTGCTGCTCGAACACGAGGCCGGGCCCTACGGCGGTGGCGCCTTGCTGCGCCCGCTGGACCTGCAGATCGCGCGCTGCCGCCTGAGCGTGGCCACGCGTGCCGACTTCGACTACCAGGCTGCCGTGCGCCAGGGCGCGCGCATCCGCGTGGCCACCAAGTACACGCAGCTGGCGCGCCAGCATTTCGCCGACAAGGGCGTGCACGTCGACCTCATCAAGCTCTACGGCTCGATGGAGCTGGCGCCGCTGACCGGCCTGGCCGATGCCATCGTTGACCTGGTGAGTACCGGCAGTACCTTGAAGGCCAATGACCTGGTGGAGGTGGAGAAGATCCTGCCGATCTCCTCGCACCTGGTGCTGAACCCGGTGGCGGCGAAGCTGAAGCGTGAGCGCATCCGGCCGTTGCTGAACAGCCTGCAGGCGGCCGTGCAGGCGCGCTGATGGACAGCATCCGCCCGGCGCGGGCGGCCGATGCGCCCGTGTTGGCGGCGCTGGGGGCGCAGGTGTTCTTCGACACCTACGCCACCGACGGCGTGAACCTGGCGATTGCCCGCGAGGTGGCCGAGTTCTTCACGGCCGAGCGCTTTCTGGCGCTGTTGCAAGACCCGGCCGTGGAACTGCTGGTGCTGGCGCGCGGCGAAGGCCTGCTGGGCTTTGCGCAGAGCCAGTTGGGCCTGGCGCACCGTCTGCTGCCGGCAGGCCGCCCGGCCGAGTTGCAGCGCCTGTACCTGCAGCGCCGCTGCCATGGCCAAGGCCTGGGCGCGCGCCTGCTGCGTGCGGCGGAAGCCGGCATGGCCGCCCGTGGCGCCGACCTGCTGTGGCTGGACGCCTGGGTGCACAACCAGCAGGCGCGTGCCTTCTACGCCCGCCAGGGTTACACGGAACTCGGTGCCGATGTGTACCGCTACGAAGCAGACGTCCACGAGACACGGATCTATGCCCGTGCCCTCGGCCCGGAGAATCCAGCCCCATGAAGATCACCCGCCTCGCCACCACCGCCCCCGACTTCGACGCGCGCCTGCAGCAGCTGCTGCATTGGAGCGAGGACACCGATGCCGGCATCGAGCAGGCCGTGGCCGGCATCCTGGCCGAGGTGCGCACGCAGGGCGACGCCGCCGTGCTGGCCCGCACGGCGCAGTTCGACGGCGTGCACGCCGCTTCGGTGGCGGAGCTCGAGATCGGCGCGGCCGAGTTGAAGGCCGCTTTCGACGGCCTGCCCGCCGTGCAGCGCCAGGCCCTGCAGCTGGCGGCCGAGCGCGTGCGCCGCTACCACCAGGCCCAGGCCCAGGCCTGCTGCCAGGGCTTCGAATTCACCGACGACGAGGGCAACCGCCTGGGCCAGCAGGTCACGCCGCTGGACCGCGTCGGCATCTATGTGCCCGGCGGCAAGGCCGCCTACCCGAGCTCGGTGCTGATGAATGCCATCCCCGCCCAGGTGGCGGGGGTGGGGGAGATCATCATGGTGGTGCCCACCCCGCGCGGGGAGCGCAACGCCCTGGTGCTGGCTGCGGCCCATCTGGCTGGCGTGCACCGCGTCTTCACCCTGGGCGGCGCCCAGGCCGTGGGCGCGCTGGCCTACGGCACCGCCACGGTGCCGCGCGTGGACAAGATCACCGGCCCGGGCAATGCCTACGTGGCGGCAGCCAAGCGCCGCGTGTTTGGCCAGGTGGGCATCGACATGATTGCGGGCCCCAGCGAGATCCTGGTGCTGGCCGACGGCACGGTGAACCCGGATTGGGTGGCCATGGACCTGTTCAGCCAGGCCGAGCACGACGAGTTGGCGCAATCCATCCTGCTCTGCCCGGATGCCGCCTACATCGACGCCGTGGCGGCGGCGATGGACCGCCTGCTGCCCGAAATGCCACGCGCGCCGGTCATCCGCGCCAGCTTGGAAGGCCGTGGCGGCCTGATCCACACCCGTTCGATGGCGGAGGCCTGTGCCATCAGCAACCGCATCGCCCCCGAGCACCTGGAGGTCAGCGCGGCCGAACCGCGCCAGTGGCTGCCGCATCTGAAGCATGCCGG
>JBDHSJ010000317.1:0-4058 GCA_039808065.1 Burkholderiaceae bacterium
TCGCGCGCGCACACGATGTGGAAGCTGATCTCCACATGCACCTCGCCCTCGGGCTGGAAGCGCTTGGCGCCCTGCACCAGGCCGGCGTCGGCGCGGCTGATCACATAGCCCTGGCTGAGCAGGGCGCGGCGCGCGCCTTCGCAGGCTTCCTCGGGCGGCGCATCGAACAGGCGCGAATGCTTCTCGTCGGCCTGGAAGGTCTCGCGGGTGTAGACAGGATCGGGCCGGCCACCCACGCGGGGGAGCTGGGTGCTGGTGCAGGCGTTCAGACAGCACGCCAGCAACAGGCCCAGGAAAAGGGGGGCGGGGCGCAACAACACGGTTCGGGGGGTCTGGAAGGGAGGGCCGGCGCACTGTAAGGGAGGCCCGGCACAGCCCGTAGGATGAGCCGGTGATGCACCCCAGCCACCGCACCGAAGCCTTGGAAAGCCTGCCCGCCGTGGGGCTGCTGGCCCTGCTGCTGCTGGTGGCGCTGGTGCTGCCCGCCAGCGAGGCCAGCCGTGGCCTGGCCCAGTATGTGCCGCTGCATACGGCCTTGGAGGTGGTGTCGATCACGGTCTCCGGCCTGGTGTTCGCCATCGGCTGGAACAGCGCCCGCCATGTGCGCTCGCTCACGGTGGCCACGCTGGGCTGCCTTTACCTCGGGGTCGCCCTGCTGGACCTGGGTCACACGCTGTCTTACTCCGGCATGCCCACCTTCATCACCCCCTCGGGGCCGGAGAAGGCGATCTACTTCTGGCTGGCGGCGCGCAGCCTGGCGGTGCTGGGCCTGCTGCTGGCGGCCTTCTCCCCCTGGCAGCGCGGTGGCCTGCCGCGCCGCTACCCGCTGCTGGTCGCCGTGCTGCTGCTGGTGCTGCTGGTGCATCTGGTGGTGCTCTACCGCCCCGAACTGCTGCCGCGCACCTATGTCCAGGGGCAGGGTCTGACCGGCTTCAAGCGCGGCTACGAATATCTGCTGATCCTGCTCTGCCTGGTGGGCATGGCTGCGCTGCTGCTGCGCCTGCGCGAGCCGCGCCGCTTCAATGCCAGCGGCCTGCTGGCGGCCACGGCCGTGATGGCCATGAGCGAGTTCTTCTTCACGCGCTATGGCGACGTCACCGACATCTACAACCTGCTCGGCCATGTCTACAAGGTCGCCGCGTATGGCTTTCTGTACTGGGCGCTGTTCGTCGACACGGTGCGCCAACCCTTCCAGGCGCTGGCTTCCTCTGAGCATCAGCTCAGTGCCACGCTGGCGGCGCTGCCGGATCTGTTGTTCGAGATGGACACCAACGGGCGCTACTTGGCCGTGCACACGCCGCTGCACGCCGGTCTGGCGGCGCCGGCCGAAGTCCTCGTGGGCCGCTCGGTCCAGGAAGTGATGCCCTCTGACGCGGCGCAGGCTTGCCTGGAGGCCCTGCGCGTGGCGGCGCGTGAGGGCCATGCCCAGGGCCAGCGCATCAGCCTGCCCCTGCCTGGGGGGCTGCGGCATTTCGAGCTCTCGGTGGCGCGCAAGGAGGGCGAACCGGGGCGCGAGCCTGTGCTGTTGGCGCTGTCGCGTGACGTCACGACCTTGGCCGAGCAACAGCTGGCGCTGGAGCAGGAGTCGCGCCTGAACCAGATCCTGCTCGGCCTGCCGGCGCTGGCCGACGGCCTGGGCGAGGAAGACTTCCTGCGCCATGCGCTGCCGCTGGTGCAGCACCTGAATGACAGCGCCTGGGTCTGTTTGCGTGTCTACGAGGCCGGGCAAAACGTGGCGCGCCTGGAGCTGCGCAGCGATGCCGCACCGCCCGACTGGGAGGCCTTGGCCTGGACGGCGCAGCAGACCCGCCAGCTGCAGCACAGCGCCCCCACGCGCCCGCCCTTGCTGGCCTTGCCGGCGCTGGAGCAGGGCCAGGTGCGCCTGCTGCTGGGTGTAGCCCGCAACCAAGCTGCCTACGGCCAGCGCGATCTGGAGGGCCTGCGCATCCTCGCCGAATCGCTCTGGCGCCTGGCCGCGCGGCGCCGCCAGGAGCTGCGCATGCGCGAGCAGCAGCAGGAGCTGGACTATTTCTTCAATGCCAATCGAGACCTCTTCGCCATTTGGGATCGCCAGGGTCAGCTGCAGCGCGTCAACGGGGCCCTCGCGCAGCTGCTGGGTCTGCGCGCCGGCGAACTGCAGGGGCAGAGCCTGCAGGCCCATGTGCACCCCGAGGACCTCGCGGCCACCGAAGCGATGCTGCGCTCGCTGGGGCAGGACGGCGAGGCCGACTTCGAACATCGCTGCCTGGCGCCGGATGGCAGCGCCCACCCAGTGGAATGGCGCGTGCGCGTGCTGGGCGAGCTGGTCTATGCCTCCGGGCGCGATGTGGGCGAGCGGCGCGCGCAGGACGCCGCCATCCGCACCCTTTCTACCGCGCTGACGCAGAGCCCCTACGCGGTGCTGGTCACCGATGCGAAGGGCGCGATTGAGTACGCCAACCCGGCCTTCGAGGCCATGACGGGCTACAGCGAGGCCGAGGTGCTGGGCGGCAACCCGCGCCTGCTGCAATCCGGCCGCACCCCCGTCAGCACCTACCGGGAGATGTGGGAGCGCCTGCAGGCTGGCGAGCCCTGGCGGGGCGAGTTCTTCAACCGCCGCAAGGATGGCAGCGAGTACACCGAGGAGGCGCTGATCTACCCGGTGCGTGAACCGGGCGGGCGGGTGGTGAACTACCTGGCGCACAAGGAAGACGTGAGCGCCAAGCGCGCGGCGGCCGAGCGCATCCAGCAGCTCTCGCACTTCGACCAGCTCACCGGCCTGCCCAACCCGGCCCTGTTCGCCCAGCGGGCGCAGGCCCTGCTCACGCCGGGGCATGAGCCGGTGACGCTGATCTGGATGGACCTGGACAACTTCAAGGCCATCAACGATTCGCTTGGCCACACCGTGGGCGACCTGCTGCTGCGCGAAACCGCGCACCGGCTGAACGGGCAGCTGCGCGAGAACGAGCTGCTGGCGCGCCAGTCGGGCGACGCCTTCACCCTGCTGCTGCCGGGCTGCAGTGCCGATGCTGCGGCCGCGCATGCGCGTCGGCTGCTGGCCGCGCTGGAGCCGCCGGTGCCACTGCAGAACCAGGAGCTGGTGATCGGGGCATCAATGGGCCTGGCGCAGTACCCGCAGGACGGCCAGACGCTGGAAGCCCTGCTGATGTGCGCCGAGACGGCGATGTACCGCGTCAAGCAGGAAGGGCGCAACGGCTTCCGCTTCTTCGACCCCGGCATGCAGGAGCACAGCGCACGCGCGCTGGCTCTGGCTGCTTCGCTGCGGCATGCGCTGGCGCGCAACGAGCTGACGGTGGTCTACCAGCCGCAGCAGGATCTGCACAGCGGCGGTCTGTACGGCGCCGAGGCCCTGCTGCGCTGGCACAGCGCGCAATGGGGCCCGGTGTCGCCGGCGGAGTTCATCCCGTTGGCCGAAAGCAGCGGGCTGATCGTGCCGATCGGCGACTGGGTGCTGCGCACCGTGGTACAGCAGCTGGCCCAGTGGGACGCCGAAGGCCTGCCGCCGCTGCGGGTGGCGGTCAATCTCTCGGCCGTGCAGTTCGCGCAGCCGCATCTGGCGGCTGCGGTGCAGAAGTTGCTGCACGAATCGGGCCTGGGCCCGCGCCGCATCGAACTGGAGCTGACCGAGGCCGTGGCCTTGCGCGACCCCGAGGCCGCACGCCGCACCATGGAGGCGCTCAGCCAGGCCGGCATGCGCCTGGCCATCGATGACTTCGGCACCGGCTATTCGTCGATGAGCTACCTGAAGCGCTTTGCGGTGGATCTGCTGAAGATCGACCGCAGCTTTGTGCGCGAGCTGCACAGCAACCCCGATGACCAGGCGATCGCCACCGCCATCATCCAAATGGCGCGCAGCCTCGGTCTGCACACCCTGGCCGAGGGCGTCGAGACCGAGGCGCAGCGCGAGTTCCTGCGCACGCGCGGCTGCGACGCCATGCAGGGCTATCTGTACGCGCGGCCGCTGTCGGCCAGCGCCTTCGCCGATTTCGTGCGCGCTCAGCCGAGCAGCTGAGCCAGCTTGGCCAGCAGCTCGGCCTTGGTGAAGGGCTTGTCCAGCG
>JBDHSJ010000318.1:0-4052 GCA_039808065.1 Burkholderiaceae bacterium
TAATCAGCGCCATGCGGTAGCTGCAGCCCTCAGGCGGCAAGTAGAAGTCGACGATCTCCGGGAACTGCTGCTGCAGCAAGGGCACAAAGACCTCGTTGAGCGCCATGCCCAGCACGGCGGGCTCATCGGGCGGCTTGCCGGTGTAGGTGGAGTGATAGAAGGCGCCGCTGCGCTGGGTGACGCGGCTGACTTCGAACACCGGGAACCACTCCTGCTCGTTGTAGTAGCCGGTGTGGTCGCCAAACGGGCCCTCGAGCGCGTGCAGATAGCCTTCCCGCTCCATCAGCTGAACCCCCAGCTCGCTTTCGCCCTTCCAGCCCGCTGGTGCGGGCGGAATATGCCCTTCCAGCACCATTTCGGCATGGGCCGGCACCTGCAGCGGCCAGCCCGGCTCGCCCACTGAGCTGTCCGCCAGTTCGGTGCGGCTGCCGCGCAGCAGCCCCGCGAACTGGTACTCGGACAGGCTGTCGGGCACCGGAGTCACCGCCCCCAGGGTCGTCGCCGGGTCGGCGCCAAGGGCCACGGCAATCGGGAAGGCCTGCCCCGGGTTGGCCAGCCGGAAGGCGCGGAAATCGAGCGCACCGCCACGGTGCGCAAGCCAGCGCATGATCAGTTGGCGCCTGCCGATCAGCTGCTGACGGTAAATGCCCAGGTTTTGGCGTCGGCGCGGCTGCGCAACGCCTTGCGGGCCGCGCGTGATGACGAGCCCCCAGGTCAGCAGCGGTCCGATGTCCTCGGGCCAGCAATGCTGGATCGGCCAGCGGGTCAGATCGACTTCGTTGCCGCTCAGCACCTCCTGCTGGCACGGAGGCCGAGAAACCTGCTGCGGCCGCATCTGCCAGACCGAGCGAGCGAGATCCACCAGCCGGCCCACATCCTTCAGGCCCTTGGGGGGTTCAGGCTCGCGCAGCCGGGCCAGCACATGGCCGATTTCGCGCAGCGCCTGCGCGTCTTCGGCGCCCATGGCCAGGGCGACGCGGCGCACCGTGCCAAACAGATTGGCCAGCACCGGCCGATCGCCTGGCAGCGGACGCTCGAACCACAGCGCGGGCCCGCCGGCGCGCAGCACGCGGTCAGACAAGGCCGTCATCTCCAGCCGGGTGGCCACGGGTTCGCCCACCCGTCGCAGTTCACCCTGCGCCTCCAGCTGCGCCAGAAAGCTGCGTAGATCGGTGTATTTCATTCGAAAAGTAATAAGAGAGATCAGTCATTGAGTTGACTGGTTATTAGCCAACTTTCACAATCCGCGCCGCTTTCGGGGGTAAACCCTGGATCCAAGGCGCCTCTGCCTCACCTGGTCAGTGTCACATGCACCCGGGTCGGGTCGGGAACGGAGCAACCGCAAAGGGAATTTCATGGCAAACCGAGCAACTGAGTGGATGCAAGGCCTGGTCCGCGGACTCGGGCTGTTTGCTCAGGATGTCGCGCACGGCCTGCTGGTGGTGAGCCACAACACGCTGGCGCTGCTGGGCTTGGGCCTCGTAACGATCGCGGCCCTGTTCGCCACCCAGAACGATCTGCGCGTGGGACTGGAAAAAAGGGCGCTGGCCTGGCTGGCCGAGCGGCACGAGGTGCGTGCCGAAGCCAGTGGTGACACGCTTCAGGTGGTGGCCGAACCCGATGCGGTTCAGCGCGTGACCGCCGCTGACCCGACCGAGTTGACCAAGCAGCAGTCGGCACTCACCCAGCACCTGGCACGCCGCTACAAGGTGGCGGTGGAACCCGTTGCACGCCTGGTGCTGGAGGCCTGGCAGGCTGGCGAGCGTGCGCGCATCGACCCCACCCTGGTCCTGGCCGTGATGGCCGTCGAGTCCAGCTTCAACCCCTTTGCGCAAAGCCCCGTCGGAGCCCAAGGCCTGATGCAGGTCATGACCCGTGTGCACGACGACAAGTTCGAGGCCTTCGGTGGCCAACGCGCGGCATTCGACCCGGTGAGCAATCTGCGCGTGGGGGTGCAAGTTCTGAAGGAGTGCATTCAGCGTGGGGGCTCGGTCGCTGAAGGTCTGCGCTACTACGTAGGCGCGGCCAACATGGAAGACGACGGCGGTTATGCCCTGCGCGTACTTTTCGAGCAGGAGCAACTCAAGGCGGTGCTGGCGGGCCGCAACCCCGCGCTGGTCCAGCAGCCCCGCCCGCCCGCACCGCCCACCCCGGCCTCTGCGGTGGCGCAAGTCGCCCACCTCTGAGCGCGTAGCGAGCCGCCGCTACACTGCCCGCGCCGCGTCACTGGCGATCAGGGGGCAAGCCCCCGAGGTGGACACCCACCGGGAAGCGCGGCCGGGCTTTGAAGCCGCTCTCAGCGGTGCCCGAACCGTGCCGTTCGCCTGGGCCACCCGCACCGCCTTGCGGTCTCGCGGGCCCTCCCCATCCGGAGCCACGCCATGCCCTCCACGCTTTCCCCCCTCGCCCTGCCTGAAGCCGACGCCGAACTGTGGGCTGCCATCCAGAAGGAAAACCAGCGCCAGGAAGACCACATCGAGCTGATTGCCAGCGAGAACTACACCTCGCGCGCTGTGATGCAGGCGCAAGGCAGCCAGCTGACCAACAAGTACGCCGAGGGCTATCCCGGCAAGCGCTATTACGGTGGCTGTGAGTACGTCGACATCGCCGAGCAACTGGCCATCGACCGCCTCAAGCAGCTCTACGGCGCCAACTTCGCCAACGTGCAGCCGAACTCGGGCTCGCAGGCGAACCAGGCTGTCTTTTTCGCCCTGCTGCAGCCCGGCGACACCATCCTCGGCATGAGCCTGGCCGAGGGCGGCCACCTGACCCACGGCATGGCGCTCAACATGAGTGGCAAGTGGTTCAAGGTCGTCAGCTACGGCCTCGACGAGCAGGAAGCAATCGACTACGACGCCATGGAGCGACTGGCTCACGAGCACAAGCCCAAGCTGATCATCGCGGGCGCCTCGGCGTACAGCCTTCGGATCGACTTCGAGCGTTTCGCCAAGGTCGCCAAGGCGGTCGGCGCCTACCTGATGGTTGACATGGCCCATTACGCCGGCCTGATCGCCGCGGGCGAGTACCCGAACCCGGTGCCGCATGCCGACGTCGTCACCTCGACCACGCACAAGAGTCTGCGCGGCCCGCGTGGCGGCGTGGTGCTCTGCAATGACGAGGCCATCGCCAAAAAGATCAACAGCGCCGTCTTCCCTGGGCTGCAGGGTGGCCCGTTGATGCATGTCATTGCCGGCAAGGCCGTGGCCTTCAAAGAAGCGCTGATGCCGGAGTTCAAGGCGTACCAGCAGCAGGTCGTGAAGAACGCCAAAGTGCTGGCCGACACCCTGATTGAGCGCGGCCTGCGCATCGTGTCGGGCCGGACCGAGAGTCATGTGATGCTGGTCGATCTGCGCCCGAAAGGCCTGACTGGCAAGGAAGCCGAGGCCATCCTGGGCGACGCGCACATGACTTGCAACAAGAACGGCATCCCGAACGACCCTCAAAAGCCCATGGTCACCAGCGGTATCCGCCTGGGCACGCCGGCCATGACCACGCGCGGCTTCAAGGAAGAGCAGGTGCGTGCCACGGCCCACCTGATTGCCGATGTACTGGACGCGCCGCACGACGAGTCCGTGCGTGCACGGGTGCGGGCCCAGGTGGCCGAGTTGACCAAGGCTTTCCCGGTCTACGGCTGAAATGAAGCTCCCCCCGGTCTCGCTTCCGCTTGCCCCCCCCCAAGGGGGTGCTGACTGGCTTCGCGCGGCCGGGCGCGACTGATATGCGCTGCCCGTTCTGCGCCCACGCCGAAACCCAGGTCGTCGAGACGCGCGAGTCCGACGAGGGCGACGTGGTGCGCAGGCGGCGACGCTGTCAGGGTTGCGAAAAGCGTTTCACCACCTACGAGCGCGCCGAGATCGCGCTGCCGATGGTCATCAAGAAAGATGGCTCGCGCGCCGACTTCGACCCCGCCAAGGTGCGGGCCTCCATGATGCTGGCGCTGCGCAAGCGGCCGGTCAGCACCGAGCAGGTTGAGTCGGCGATCGAGCGCATCCAGGAGCAGTTGCTGGCCGTTGGCAGCAAGGAGCTGGCTTCCACCAAGATTGGCGAGCTGG
>JBDHSJ010000319.1:0-4050 GCA_039808065.1 Burkholderiaceae bacterium
TGACGATCGACGACGTCGGCAATGCCGCCGCCTTCCTGCTGTCCGATCTGGCCGCCGGGGTGAGCGCCGAGATTCTTTATGTGGACGGCGGCTTCAGCCACGTGGCCCTGGCCAACGAGGACTAAGCCCCACCGGGCATCAACGACAAGGGGCGCCGCGGCGCCCCTTGCTCATTGCGCTTACTGCTTCACGCAGTCCACGTAGTACCGACCCTTGCCGGATTCTTCGTCAATCTCATGCACCAGGCCGTGCACATCGGTGGCAAAGCCCGGGAACTTGGCGTTGAAGGCGCGGGTGAACTTCAAATAGTCGCAGATCTTCTTGTTGAAGCGCTCACCCGGGATCAGCAGCGGGATGCCCGGCGGGTAGGGCGTCAGCAAGCTGGTGGTGATCCGCCCTTCCAGCTCGTCGATACCGACGCGCTCGGTCCGGCGCTGGGCGATGTGCGCGTAGGCGTCGGTCGGCGTCATCGCCGGTTGCAGGTTCGACAGGTACATGTCGGTCGTCAGGCGCGCGATGTCGCCCTCGGCGTAGGCCTCGTGGATGCTCTGGCAGAGGTCGCGCAAGCCCATGCGCTCGTACTTGGGGTGCGCAGCGCAGAACTCCGGCAGGATGCGCCATAGCGGCGCATTCTTGTCGTAGTCGTCCTTGAACTGCTGCAACGCGGTCAGCAGGGTGTTCCAGCGGCCCTTGGTGATGCCGATGGTGAACATGATGAAGAACGAGTACAGGCCGGTCTTTTCGACCACCACGCCGTGCTCGACCAGGAATTTGGTCACCACCGAGGCCGGGATGCCGGTCTTGGCAAAGCGCCCCTCCATGTCCATGCCCGGGGTGATGACCGTGGACTTGATCGGGTCCAGCATGTTGAAGCCTTCGGCCAGGGCGCCGAAGCCATGCCACTCCTCATTGGCGTGCAGCATCCAGTCGACCGACTTCGGGTCGCTGGTCTCGGCCAGATGGTCCGGCCCCCAAACCTTGAACCACCAGTCGTCGCCATAGTCCTCGTCCACCTTGCGCATGGCGCGGCGGAAGTCCAGCGACTCGCGGATGCTCTCCTCGACCAGCGCGGTGCCGCCTGGGGGCTCCATCATGGCCGCCGCGACGTCGCAGCTGGCGATGATCGAGTACTGCGGGCTGGTGCTGGTGTGCATCAGGTAGGCCTCATTGAACAGGTGCTTGTCCAGCTTGACCTGTTGCGAGTCCTGCACCAGCACCTGCGAGGCTTGCGAGATACCGGCCAGCAGTTTGTGGGTCGACTGGGTGGCGTAGACCATCGCCTGCTTCGGGCGCGGGCGGTTCTTGCCCATCGCGTGGAACTGGCCATAGAAGTCGTGGAAGGCGGCGTGCGGCAACCAGGCCTCGTCGAAATGCAGGGTCGGGATGTAGCCGTCGAGCTTCTGCTTGATGGTCTCGGTGTTGTAGAGCACGCCGTCGTAGGTGCTCTGCGTCAGCGTCAGGATCGAGGGCTTGACGGTGGTCGGATCGACATGCGCCAGCAGCGGGTTGGCAGCGATCTTGGCGCGGATGGTCTCAGGCGAAAACTCGCTTTCGGGGATCGGGCCGATGATGCCGTGGTGATTGCGAGTCGGCGTCAGGAAGACCGGAATCGCACCACACATGATGATGGCGTGCAGATTGCTCTTGTGGCAGTTGCGGTCGATCACGACGACGTCGCCCGGGGCCACCGTGTGGTGCCAGACCATCTTGTTGCTAGTGCTGGTGCCGTTGGTGACGAAGAAGCAGTGGTCGGCATTGAAGATGCGCGCGGCATTCTTCTCGGAGGCGGCGACCGGACCGGTGTGGTCGAGCAGCTGGCCAAGTTCCTCCACGGCGTTGCAGACGTCGGCGCGCAGCATGTTTTCGCCGAAGAACTGGTGGAACATCTGGCCCACCGGGCTCTTCAGGAAGGCGACGCCGCCGCTGTGGCCCGGGCAATGCCAGCTGTAGGAACCGTCCTGGGCGTAGTCCATCAGCGCCTTGAAGAAGGGCGGCGCCAGGCCGTCGAGGTAGCTCTTGGCCTCGCGGATGATGTGGCGCGCCACGAACTCCGGCGTGTCCTCGAACATGTGGATGAAGCCATGCAGCTCGCGCAGCACATCGTTCGGCAGGTGCTGGCTGGTGCGGGTCTCGCCGTAGATGTAGATCGGGATGTCCGGGTTGCGGAAGCGGATCTCCTCGATGAATTTGCGCAGGTTCAGCACCGCCGGGTCGAGCTCGGGACCAGGCGTGAACTCCTCATCGTCAATCGACAGGATGAAGGCCGAAGCGCGGCTCTGCTGTTGGGCGAACTGGGAGAGGTCACCGTAGCTGGTCACACCCAGTACATCCATGCCCTCACGTTTGATCGCGTCCGCCAGCGCGCGAATGCCCAGACCCGAGGCGTTCTCGGAGCGGTAGTCCTCATCAATGATGACGATGGGGAAGTGGAAACGCAGCATGGCAGGGCTCCGAGGGGCCGGTCAGGAAAAAGGGCGCGCAGTTTAGGGCGCGGACCGGTCAATCGTATGAAGGTCAGCCGCCTAAACTGACCCGACAGCCAAGACGTCCGGGAGGACCTGTATGAATGACGCCACCACCTGGTGGTTGCTGGCCGGTGCGCTGGTCGCCGCCGAGCTGCTGACCGGCAGCTTTTATCTGCTCATGCTCGCCCTGGGCGCGGCCTTGGGAGCCCTCTGTGCCCACCTGGGCCTGGGCATGCAGCTGCAGATCGTGGCCGCCGCCGCAGCCGGAGCGCTCAGCACCTTCGCCTGGTACCGCTACCGCCGCGCCAAAGGCTCCGATTCGACCGCCGTCGAGCGCAATCCCGACGTGAACCTGGACATCGGCCAGAGCGTGCAGGTCGGGCAATGGGATTCACTGGGGCAGACCCAGGTCAGCTACCGCGGTGCCACCTGGCATGCACAGTTCGTTGGGCCAGGCAGCCCGGCACCGGGCATGCACCGCATCGTCGCGTTGCGCGGCAACACCCTCGAACTTGAACCCTGCTGAAAGGCCACCATGGAAATCGCACTCATCGTCGCCGTCGTCGCCATCCTGTTCATCAGCCGGGCGATCAAGATCGTGCCGCAGCAGCATGCTTGGGTCGTGGAACGCCTGGGCCGTTACGACCGCACGCTGGCACCCGGCCTGCGCGTGTTGGTGCCATTCGTTGACCGCGTCTCTTACAAGCATTCGCTAAAGGAGATTCCGCTCGATGTGCCCAGCCAGGTCTGCATCACCAAGGACAACACGCAGCTGACGGTGGACGGCATCCTCTACTTCCAGGTTACCGATGCCATGCGTGCCAGCTATGGCAGCAGCAATTTCATCGTCGCCATCACCCAGCTGGCCCAGACCACGCTGCGCTCGGTGATCGGCCGCATGGAGCTGGACAAGACCTTCGAGGAGCGCGATGCGATCAATGCCTCGGTCGTTTCGGCGCTGGATGAAGCCGCGCTGAACTGGGGCGTGAAGGTGTTGCGCTACGAAATCAAGGACCTGACACCGCCGGCCGAGATCCTGCGCTCGATGCAGGCGCAAATCACCGCCGAGCGTGAGAAGCGCGCACTGATCGCGGCATCCGAGGGGCGCCGCCAGGAGCAGATCAACATCGCCACCGGTGAGCGCGAGGCCGCCATTGCCCGCTCGGAGGGCGAAAAGCAGGCCGAGATCAACAAGGCCCAGGGCGAGGCCGCTGCCATCACCGCAGTGGCTGACGCCACGGCCGACGCGATCCGCAAGATTGCCGAGGCCATCCGCTCGCCCGGCGGCGAGCAGGCCGTGCAGCTCAAGGTGGCCGAGAAGGCCGTCGACGCCTACGCCCAGCTGGCCCAAAAGAACAACACCATGATCGTGCCGGGCAATATGAGCGAGGTGGGTGGCCTGATCGGCACTGCCATGGCGCTGCTCAAGGGCGGCCAGAAGGCCTGATTGTTCAGGTTAGAATGCCGGGTTCCGGAGAGATGGATGAGTGGTTTAAGTCGCACGCCTGGAAAGCGTGTGTGGGTTAACAGCCCACCGCGGGTTCGAATCCCGCTCTCTCCGCCAGACAGCAAGCAAAAACGGGCC
>JBDHSJ010000320.1:0-4042 GCA_039808065.1 Burkholderiaceae bacterium
CGCGGCGGTCGTTCTCGGCCTGGCGGCGTTCGCGCAGGCGGCGCAGGGCCTCGGCGTCGGCCAGCAGGTCGGCCACGGTGCGGGTGGTGCGGGCCACGGCCTCGCGGGTGCGGGCGATCTGCAGCTCGCGCTCGAACTCGCGGATGCGCTGCTCGGCGGCCTGGATCTGGCCGCGCAAATGCTGGGCTTCGCTCTCCAGCTCGGCGAAGGCTTGGGCCTGGGACTGCGCATCGGCCTCGAGCGCCAGGATGCGGTCGGCCAGGCTCTCGGCCAGGTCGTCGTGGCCCTGGGCCAGGGCCTTGGCGGCCAGGTCTTCCAGGCGCGCTTGTTCCTGGCGCTGCTGCTCCTGCTCGCGGCCCAGGCGCAGCTGCTGGCTCAGCAGGCCGCTGAGCTGGCTGCGTGCCTGCGCCAGCTCGGCCTTTGCGCTCTGCAGCCGCTGTTCGTCCAGCTCGGTGCCCAGCAGGGTTTCGCCGATGTCGCGCACGCTGGCGCGCAGGGTGGCCAGCATGCGGCTCATTGAGTTGCCCATGGTTCAGTCCTCCATGAAGAATTCGGCCAGGGCATCGAGGGCATCGAGCGCGTTGTCGCTCAGCACCGCCAGTTCCTTGGCCACGTCCTGCACCGCGGCCTCGCGCCGCAGCGCGCCCGTCAGCACGAAGCGCCCGCCCACCCGGCCGAAGCTGGACAGGGGCACCGAAGGGTTCAGATCGAGCAGGGCCTCCAGCAGCTCGGTGCGGCGCTCGGGGCGCAGCTGTGCCTCGTCCCAGAGGTAGCAGAGGCAGAGGATCTGCTGCTCCGAGCCGGTCAGGAAGATCGGCAGCTCCTCGCGGCCTTCGATGCTGACCTGCAGCACCGGCACCGCGCCCGGAATGGGCTGCAGCTGCACGCCCAGGCCGCCGAGCTGCTCACCGAGCAGGGCGTCCAGGCCTTTCAGGAGGTCCATCAAAGGGGTCATCGTGAGCATGCCTTGTTGACATGAAATGTCAGAAACGGCGCCGACGATAGGGCCCCAGACATATCATGTCAAGCATTCGTTTGCAGGGGCTTGCCGGGCTCTGCGGCAAGGGTCGGACCGGACCGGCGGGCCGGACCGCGCTTCCTAGAATCGCGCCCTTTTGCGCGGGCCAAGGCCTGCGAAAGGGCGGTGGCGATGGCGACATCCAGGCTGGAATTGCGTGGGCAGTTCGACGGCACGAACGACAGGGACTGCTTCAGCATCGAGTTGATGGCGGGCCAGCGCTACCGCTTCCAGATCGAAGGCGTGGACGGCGCCAACTCCCTGTATGCCAACTTTGTGCTGCGCGACGCCCAGGGCGAATTGCTGCGCTCGGCCAGCGGCTCGACGACGGCCGGCAGCGCCGGTCTGGTCTTCGTGCCCGAAAGCAGTGGCCGCTACACGCTCGGCCTGGCCGATCTGTTGGGCAACGACGCGGCCAGGGCCTACCGCCTGGTGGTCGAGGCCGTCGCGGCCGACGAGCACCCGGACTCACGCCTGTTCGCCGAACCCCTGGCCCTGGGCCAGCCGGTGCAGGGCCGCTTCGACGAGGCCGGCGAGATTGACAGCTATGCGCTGAACCTGGTCAAGGGCCAGTACCTGGAGTTGCGCGTCGACGGCAGTGCCGACTTGGGCGGCACCTTGCTGCGCATCGAGCCGCGCCTGTATGGCCCGAACGGCGAGGCGCTGACCCTGGCCATGGAGCTGCCGGGTTTTGTCACCGAGCCCTGGCGCCAGAAGATCCTGGTGCCCGAGACCGGCAGCTATGTGCTGAGCCTGCGCAGCGGCGCGGGCAGCCTGAGGGGCCAGCCGAGCTGGCAGGGCAGCTACCAGCTCACGGTGGCCAGCAGCGCGGTCGACGACCATGCCGATGCGCGCGAGCTTGCCAGCCGAGTGACGTTGGGCCAGGCCCTGGCGCTGGAACTGGGCACCGGCAACGACGTGGACTGGCTGCGCCTGCCGCTGACGGCGGGCGAGACCCTGAACATGGGCCTGCGGCGCGGCGGCCAGAGCGCGGGCGTCAGCGTCGAGCTGAGCCTGCACGACGGGGCCGGCCGCGTGCTGGCCGAATCGCCCGGCGAGGAGCTGCTGTTCAAGGCGCCCAGCAGCGGCAACTACTGGCTGCGCATCAAGCACGACGCCGCGGCCGACCCCAGCACCGGGCCGCTGCAGTTCCTGGCCGAGCACCTGAACCTCAGCGACGAGGGCAGCGGCAGCTGGGACGCCGTGCGCCTGCAGCCCCATGTCTTGCAGAGCGGCAGCCATCTGCACAGCGGCGACACCGACTGGTTCGTGTTCGAGGCCACGGCCGGCCAGCGCTACGCGCTGCAGTTCAACAACCCCTCCGGACGCCAGGCCAGCCAGCCGCGCCTGCTGGACGCGAACGGCGCAGCGATCGACAGCGCCCGCCCCTGGCTGCCCGACACGGCGAACGATGGCAGCAGCCTGAAGCTGTTCTACGAGGCGGCGCGCAGTGGGACCGTGTACGTGGAAATGAAGCCCGGCGGCGGCACGCCGGCCCTCGACGGCTTGCCGCATTACGCCATCCTGCTCAGCCCGGCCAACCGCGACGACCATGGTGATGGCCCGGGCACGGCCACGCCCTTGGCTCTGGGCCAAAGCCTGGGGCTGGAGCTCGAGCAGGGCGATAGCGATGTCTTCCGCCTCGATCTGCAGCAGGGCCAGCGCTACCGCATCGAGGCGCACGGCGCGGGCCCGCTGTTCGAGCTGACGATGCGGGTGGACGAGCTTGGCAACACCAGCTCGCTGACCCAGGCCTTTGGTGGCCTGCTGTTCACGCCCAGCCAGAGCGGCAGCCAGTACGTCTGGGCTCGCGGTGTCGGGCAGTTTCAGATTTCGCTGACGGCGCTGCCCGGGGACGACCATGGCGACATCCCGGCCCTGGCAACCGATCTGGGCCGGCTGCTGCCGGCGGGCTTCAGCGGCCAGATCCTGCAAGGCAGCGCGGCGGCCGAGAGCCTGAGCGGCGGCTCGAACGGCGACTGGCTGCTGGGCGGCGCCGGCAACGACCTGCTGCGCGGCGGCGCCGGCGCTGACGTGATCGACGGTGGCGCGGGCATCGACGTGGCGCTGCTGGCCGGCCGCCTGGGCGACTACCGACTGCGCGTCACGCCCGGCCATGCCCAGATCGAGCAGCGCGCGAGCGGCGAGCTGGACCGGCTGGACCAGGTTGAGCGCCTGCGCTTTGAGGGCGGCGGCCCGCAGCTGGCCTTGGATCTGGAGGGCCATGCCGGCCAGGTGGCGCGTCTGATCGGCGCGCTCTTTGGCGCCGCCCGCCTCAGCGATACGACTCTCGTCGGCCTGGGGCTCAAGGCCCTGGACGGCGGCATGGGCATGGCCGAGCTGGCCGCCGTGGCCGTGGACTCCGAGCTGTTCGCGGCCCGGGCGGGCTCGCACAGCCATGCCGACTTCGTGCGCACGGTCTATACGAATCTGTTCGCCAAGGCACCGGCCACGGCGGAGCTGCAGCATTACGTCGGCCTGCTGGACAGCGGCGTCTACACCCAGGCTGGCCTGGCCCTGCTGGCCAGCGGACTGGAAGCCAATGCCCTGCAGATCGATCTGGTGGGCCTGGCCGCGAACGGCCTGGCCTTTGTCGAACCCTAAGGGCAGCTCGGGTACGGCGCGCGCTCGCCCGGCAGGCGGTCGCAGACCTTCAGCGGCGCCAGCTGCTGGAAGCGCGCGGCCCATTGCTCCATGGGCAGCTGCGGTGCGCGCTCCTGCGCTTGGCCACGTTGGGCCCATTGCAGGGTGAAGTAAGCCTCGGCGCGCTTGATGGTCACGACCAGCACCTGCTCAGCGCGGCGCTGCGCGCCCTCGCCCAAGGTGCCGCAGCCCAGCACCGCGGCGTAGAGCGGGTGGCCCTCGGGCAGGGCGGCATCCGCCAACGCGCGGGTGGCAAAGCTGCGCGGGCAGGCCTGCTGGTAGGCGGCGGCCAGGCCGCGCACCAGCGCACCGGGCGAGGCCTCCAGGCCATCGGGGCTGCCGCGGTGCACCAGCACGGTCAGCATCTGGGTCCAGTTGGCG
>JBDHSJ010000321.1:0-4041 GCA_039808065.1 Burkholderiaceae bacterium
GAGGCCAGGTTCATGAAAAGCTGGTCGTCGTAGGTGGCGTCCACCCGCTGCAGGCTGGGCAGGTGCGGCTCGAGCGGCCCATAGACCCAGCCGCGGATCATGCCCACGCGCAGGCCCTGCAATTCCGTCACCTCGCGCACCGGCGGCAGGCGGCGCTCGCGCAGGCCCACCACCAGGATGCGGTCGCGGAACACCGGCTCGCTCAGCAGGTAGCGCTCGCGTCGGGTGGGGGTGGAATAGGCACCGACGGCGCAGGCCTGGCCATCGTCCAGAGCGCGCAGCGCACGCATCCAGGGCACCGCCTGCCCCTGCAAGACCAAGCCGGCCCGCCGGGCAGCAGCTTCAACGATCTGGGGGTAGTACCCCACCGCCTGGCCCTGGCGCTCAGACGCGAACGGGCGATTGCCGGCGTCAAAGCGTGCTTCGAGCACGGGCTGCGCCCGCGCCGCAGCAGTCAAGAAAGCCAGCAGGAACCAGACAAACCACGCACGACAAGCCATGCCGAACTGTCGCAGCCCGGCCGGCCGGCGCCATCCGGATCAGTCCTCAAGCGCCAGCAATTCCTCCACACGCTGGCGGCGCCGGATCAGCCGCGGCTGGCCGCCTTCCAACAGCACCTCGGTCGCCAGCGGGCGACTGTTGTAGTTGCTGCTCATCGCGCTGCCGTAAGCGCCGGTGTGCTCGATCAGCAGCCAGTCACCCACTTGGGCGGCGGGCAGGTCCTGTGGGCGCAGCTCGCCGCCCTCGCCTTGGGTGAACACGTCACCGCTTTCGCACAGCGGGCCGGCCACCACGGTGGGCCGGGCCTCGCCCAGGCTGCGGCCGTCGCGCGCAATCAAACGCAGGCCGTGGTGGGCGCCGTACATGGCCGGGCGCATCAGCTCGTTGAAGCCAGCGTCCACCAACACATAGTCCACGCTGCCCTGGCGCTTGACGGCGCGCACTTCGGCCAGCAGGCAGCCGGCCTCGGCCACCAGGAAGCGGCCGGGCTCGATCTCCAGGTGCAGCGGGTGGCCCAGCAGCGCGGCGGCCTCGCGGCGGGCGGCGTCCCAGAGTTCGAAGTAATGCGCGGTGTCCACGCGCGGCTCGCCGGCGCGGTAGGGGACGGAGAGGCCGCCGCCGGCCGAGATCGCCTGCAAGTCCAGCCCGGCCGCCAGCACCTGGCGCACCGCCGCCACCATGGCCCCGCCCACCTGGGCCAGGTGGCCGTAGTCCACGCCCGAGCCGATGTGCATGTGCAGGCCCACCAGGCGCAGGCCGCTGCCGCGAATCACCGCCAGCGCCTCCGGCAGTTGCTCGTGCCAGATGCCGTGCTTGCTGCCTTCGCCGCCGGTGTTGGTCTTGCGGCTGTGGCCGTGGCCGAAGCCCGGGTTCAGGCGAATCCAGACCGCGTGGCCCGGGCTGCGTTCCCCCAGCTGGCGCAGCATGTCGATCGAACCACAGTTCACCACCAGGCCCCGGTCGACGACGAAATCCAGGCTCTCGCGGTCCAGCAGGTCGGCGGTGTAGACGATCTCCGCCTCGGCCGCCTGAGCAAGCGGCGCCTGCGCGGCGCCGCTCTGGTAGCCGGCCTTCAGCGCCCGCAGCGCCTCGCCGCGGCTCACCGCGTCCACCTTCACCCCTTCGGCGCGCAGCAGGCGCAGCAAATGCGTGTTGGGGTTGGCCTTTTGCGCGTAGCGCAGGGTGTCGAAGGCGCGCAGCTGGGCCACGCGGGCGCGGATGGTGTCGGCATCCATCACCCACAGCGGGGTGCCGAACGCGGTGGCCAGGGCTTGAACTTGGGGGGCGGTCAGCATGGCGCGCAGCTTGCCCGGCCTGACTCATTCAGTCCAATCGCAATTTGTCGTGACGTCATCCAGTTTCGATATGCTTCGCGGATGTCCATCAGCCACCGCCAGGTCGAGGTCTTCCGCGCCGTGATGCAGGCCGGCAGCCTGACCGCCGCCGCCCAGGCCCTGCACAGCTCGCAGCCCACGCTGAGCCGCGAGCTGGCGCTGATGGAGCAACGCCTGGGCTACGCCCTGTTCGAGCGCGGCGGCGCGCGCATCCGGCCCACCGCCGCCGCCCTGGCCCTGTTCGAGACCGTGCAGCGCCACTACAGCGGCCTGGCCGAGGTGCAGGCCCAGGCGCGCGCGCTGGCGCAGGCCGAGCAGCAGCCTTTCGAGCTGCTGGCCCAGCCTGCCCTGGCCCATGCCCTGGTGCCGGCCGCCCTGGCGCGCTGCCCGGCCGCGGCCATCAGCATCACCCCGGCCGAAAGCCCGCTGCTGGAAGCCTGGATGGCCGAGCAGCGCCACGACCTGGCCCTCACCGAACGCCCCGAAGCCCCGAGCGGCTGCCAGGCCGAGGTGCTGGCCGATCTGGCCGAGGTGGCGGTGCTGCCCGCCAGCCACCCGTTGGCCGCCCAGCCGGTGCTGGAATTGGCGGACTTCGCCGACCAAGCTTTCATCAGCTTGGCCCCGGCCGACCCCTACCGCCTGCAGATCGACGCGCTGTTTGCCGCCGCCGGCATCCGCCGCGAGTTGCGTGTGCAGACGCACAGCGCCGCCACCGTCTGCGCGCTGGTGGCGGCCGGCCTGGGGCTGGCGATCGTCAACCCGCTGACGGCACAGGCCTGCGCGGGCGAGCACCTGGTGGTGCGCGAGCTGGCGGTGCGCATTCCCTTCCGGGTGGTGCTGCTCACGCCCCTGCATCGGCCGCGCCACCGGCTGGCGGCTCCGCTGCGCCAAGCGCTGGTGGAGGAACTCAGCCCACCCAGCGCAGGCGCAGGAACAGCCGGTCTTGATCCCGCCAGTTCGCCCAGAAGCCCCCGGCGCGGCCGCCGATGAACTGCGCACCGGCCTCCAGCTCCAGCGCCCCGCCCAGCGGCCGGCTGGCGCTCAGGCGGGTGAAGTGGCTGTCGCGGCGCAGCACCGCCTCCAGCTGCAGCTGCCAGCCCGCGTCGTGCCGGTACTGCAGGCGCATCAGCGCGTGGCGGTCCAGGGCGCGGCGCAGGTCCACGCCCAGCACCGGGCGCTGGCCCTGGCTGTCCTGGGTCTGCAGCAAGGCATAGACACTGCCCTCGCCCAGGCCCCACTCCCGGTCCACGCTTACCACCCACTGCGTGAAGGGCGCGGCTTGCGCGCCCCAGAAGCGGCCGACCTCGGCACGCAGCAGCGAGCGACCGTCGAGCGGGTGCAGCCAGCTCGCCGCCACCGCACTGAGGCGTTCATGGTGAGCGGTCACACGCGCGCCCTGCAGCTCGAAGTGGGGCGCGTGGCTGTGGCCACGGTAGGCCAGCAGCGCAGCCTCCTGTTCGCCCCAGCGGCCCTGCCAGCGCAACGCCGCCTGGCCGCGCGAGGCTGGCGCGGCCGGCTGCTCGGCCTGCAAACCCGGCGGCAGGGGAAAGGCCCAGGCGCCGCGGGCCAGGCGGGCGGGCTCGGCACGCGCCAGCACGGCCTGCCAGCCTCCCTGTTGCCAGCTGGCCGCCCACAGCGGGCGCTTGACCGGGCGGCTGAGGTCGCGCCAGTCGCGCGGGTTCAAGAGGTCGCTGGGTGAGACGGTGTCGGTCAGCCCCCAGGCCAGGCGCTGGCGGCCCAGGCGCAGGGCGCCCTGCTGCCACCAGGCCTCGCCCAGGCGCAGCTCCCCGCCCTCGCCCTCGCGCGCCTGCGCCTCCAACTCCAGCCGGGCGCCCTGCCCTTCCCAGCGCGTCTGCGCCCAGGCGGCTTGGGCACCGGCCTGCGCCTGCAGCAACAGTTCGTGGCGCAGGCCCTCGGCGTGCGCGCCGGCCACGCACACACCCAACAGCAGCACCCTCATGCCGCCAGCTGCTGGTGGAACCAGGCTTCCGGCAGGTTCAGGCCGAACTCGCGCCGCTCGACCTCGAACACCGAGCGGCGCGCCTCCTGGTGCTGCTGCACACGCACCGTGCGGGCGCGCCAGCGGCCCTGGGCATCGGTGCTCAGGCCTTCATGCACCTGGGTCTTGAGCAGCCGGCCTTGCGGGTCGAAGTACTCGATCTGCGCCAAACCACCTTCGGGGCTGAGGCGCAGCAGGCGGCGGCTG
>JBDHSJ010000322.1:0-4029 GCA_039808065.1 Burkholderiaceae bacterium
TCGGCGCCAACGACGTGGTGAACCCCGCCGCCATGGTCAAGGGCAGCCCGATCTACGGCATGCCGATCCTGGAGGCCTACAAGGCCAAGACCATCATCGTCAACAAGCGCTCGATGGCGGCGGGCTACGCCGGCCTGGACAACGAACTCTTCTACATGGACAAGACCATGATGGTGTTCGGCGACGCCAAGAAGGTGGTCGAGGACATGGTGAAGGCGGTGGAGTAGGCCGGAGCCTTCCTTCCCTTCAAGGGCGCCTGCGGGCGCCCTTTGTTTGGTTTGGTACTGCAGTCGCGGGGCTGTCGGCTGGGTTTTCGGATCACGCCCCGCCCCCCGTGAAACCCAAGTTCACTTCACCTTGCCCGCTCGGAGCTGTCCATGGCCGCCTCGACACCCAAGGTATTGATCAGGATGCACTGATTTGGAGTGGAGGCGGCCATGCCGCTTTGTCCCAGCCAGCTTCTTCAGCAGCGCAGGCGTGTCGATCCGGCGGGACTGCAGGTACTCCAGCGCGCGACGAGGGGCATGAAGAGATTCCTGCACTTCACATGCACAAGAAGCTGCGAAAAGCATGCACGTCATGCCGGACCTGCTCAAAGCCCGGCGACCTTTGTGCACGTTGGAATCGGTCGAGTCCTCCTCCCGGCAACTTCTAGCCCGGAGGCTTGCGCCCCACCCGCTCCAGCCCCTGGGCCTGCCCCGGGTTCAGCATGCGCACGAAGGCCAGGGTGCCGCGCAGGCGCTGCCACTGGCTGGGGTTGTCGGCCCCGCGCGCCTGGTGCAGGGCGGCGCGCAAGCGGCGGCGTAGGCGGCGGCTCCAGCCCAGCCCCTGGTTGACGGTGACACCGGCAATGCGCTGGGCATTGGCCTGGGTCAGCAACCGGGTCTTGGCGCGGTTCACGCGGAAGCCCTCGGCGCGCACGATGGATTCGACGCGCTTGAGCAGTTGGCGGGCGGTGGCGAGGTCGTCGCCAGAGAAGGCCAGATCGTCCGCATAGCGGGTGTAGGCAAAGCCGTGCGCGCGTGCCAGGCCCTGCAGTCGGCGGTCCAGCTTCTGGGTGATGGCATTGGCCAGACCGGGGCTGGTGGGGGCGCCCTGCACGGCGTGGCGCACGCCCACGGGCACATGCAGGGTCTGGCCGTCCAGTTGCACGGGCTGGCGCGGGGCCTCAGTCATCAGCGCAGCCAGGCCGGCGGCCACCGGGTAGCTGTAGCCCAGGGCGATCAGCAGGCCGCGCACCCGCCCCACATGCAGGCTCGGAAAGAAGTCCTGGATGTCGAGCTTGACTAGCACGGCCTTGCCGACATGGGGCGCGGCGTTGCTGGCGATCGAGCGGCCGGGTCGAAAGCCATGCGCGGCGTCTGACACCGGCAGCTTGTTCACCAGCAGCTGGTTGAGCTGGCGCTGCAAGCCTTTGAGCCGGCGCTTGGGCGCCAGGATCAGGCGCTCGCCGCCGCTGCGCTTGGGGATGGCGAAGGCCAGGTAATGCGGCTGGCGCTCGCTCTGGCGGTGGATGGAGAAGTGGCGCAGGGTCTTTTCGCTGATGCCCAGCGCGGCCGCCACCTCGGCCTCGCTGCGCCACAGCGGCAGGCCATGGCGCTGCAGTTGCTCGGCGTCGGTGGCCAGGTCGCGCAGCTGGCGGTTGCGGGTGCGCAGCGTGGCGGCGAAGAGGCGGTCGGCCTCGTCCTTGCTCATCTGCTTGGGCGGTTTGGGGTCGCCCCAGTGGCGCTTGGGCTTGGGCAGCAGGCGGGGGTCGCGCCAGGCGCGGCGCCGGTGCTGGGGCTTCAGCGGCGCGCCGCTGGTGTCCACCACTTCCTGGGTGGCACCGAGGGCGTCGTCATCGTCGTCGCGGGCCAGGCGGGAGACATCGCGCACCGGCGGACGCTGCTGGGCAAAGTGAAAGCGCGCCCAGCGGAACAAGCGCCAGGCCAGATAGGCCAGCGCGATCAGCAGGATCAGGCGCATGGGCCGCTCCCCCGCCGCGCCCGCAAGTGCTTGGCGCAAAAGGTGCCCGGAGCGGGCGTTACCTGCAAGGCTCTGGACTCACGGCCTCCCCACGTTTCGTACGTGGGGACCGTGGCGAAGTGATGGTGGCAAGTGGCGACCGCGGCGAAACACCGCAGCATGGGCGCTAGCTGCAACCGCTCCGGGCGGGGCGCACTGTGGCGGGGGGTGGCGTGCATGTCAAGCACCTTGGCGTTGGGCTTCGCTGGCGCGCAGCAGGGCCAGCATGTGGGCGCAGGGGCCCTGGTTGAGCAGATGCTCGGCAAAGTGCGCGCAGCCGCAGCGGCCGAAAACGATGCGCTCCTCGGCGCTGACCACCAGCTCGGTCTCGTGTTCGGCACAGCGCCCGAGCAGGCGCCATTGGCGGTACTCGGTCTTGCGCTCGATGGGCGCGCCGGTGCGGGGGTCGCGGAAGCGCCGCGTCTGCACCTGAACTTCGGGTTCGGCACTGTGCAGCTGCACCGCGCCGGGCTGGGCCAGCAGGGCGGCGGCGGCCTCCACGCGCGGCTCGGGCGGGAATAGGGCCTCGGCATCCACCGGCGGGTGGAAGAGTTCGCGGTGGCGCCACTCGCGCGTCTCGACATCCCACATCACGCGGCCGGCGCGGTTCAGCGCCGCCAGCGCCTGGCTGCAGGCCGCCAGGGGCAGGCCGCAGGCCGTCGCCAGGGCCTCGGTGCTGGCATGGAAGCGCGCGGCCAGCGCGGCCAGCACCTGCTGCTGCGTGGCGGCGTCGCTGCGCTGGCTGTCCAGCAGCAGGTGCAGGGCGCCGCCGCCGCTCATTCCCCCGCCAAAGCCGCTGCCCGCGCCGGTGCCGCTCAGGCCCAGCACGAAGCACATGCCGGGCAGCTGCACGGCGTAGAAGCTGGGCAGGGCGCGGCCCTTGAGGTAGACATCCACCCGCTCGGCGAAGGGCAGCAGGGGCTCGATCAGGGCCAGCTTGCGGCGGCCCCAGGTGCGGATGCTGCGCGGCTCGGTGTAGCCATGGCTGGCACCCACCAGGGGCACGCGCTGGTCCCAGGGTTCGATCAGCAGCGCCGCGTCCTGGCCCGGCTGCAGCTCGTAGCGCAAGCCGCGTGGGCTGACCTTGGCCTTGTTCTGCTGCAAGAAGCGGATGGCCGCGAGCAGGTCCACCGGGCGCAGCTGCAGGCGCGTGCCGGGCAGGGCCATGGCGGCCTGCACCTGCAGGAAGCCGCGCACCCAGTTGTCGGGCAGCTCCACCTTGGCCTCGAAGCGGCCGCCGCCGCCCTCGGTATGCAGCTCGAAGCCTTCGGCGCCGACGCGAAAGCGCGTGCGGCGCGAGCTGCGCATCTCACCCAGCGCGCCCCAGAGCCAGGCGCTGAAGTCGATGTTCGTGGTGCCGTACTGCACCGCCCCTTCGGTCTCAAAGACCTCGGGGTCGACGCGCAGCGACAGGTAGGCGCCCAGGTCCTGCGTGAAGGCTTCGAACCAGAGCCGATCGGGGTGGACGGTGATCACCGGGTCCAGCACGCGCTGGGCGAATTCGTCCTGGGCGTCCCAATGGTCGGCGCTCCAGATGGCCTGGCCGAGCGCGCGCAGCGCGGTGCGCAGCACAAAGCCATGCTGGGCCACCCAGGCCTGGAAGCGCACCGGGCGCTGCTGATCGGCCGCCAGGCCCAGCTCGGCCTGGCCCGGGCGGGCCACGAAGGCGCTGGGCGCCGCGTAGGCAATGCTCTGGAAGAAGCTCATGATGCGCGAGCGTGGCGGTACACGTTGGGGGCCTCGCCTTCCAGGGCCAGGCCGGGGTGCCGGTGCAGGATGTAGGCCACCAGGTCCAGCAGGCCTTCCTTGGGGTAGCGGCGGTCGGGCAGGGCAAAGGCCTCGCGGGCGCGCGCCAGCACGCGGCGCGCCGCCGGCTCGGCATGGGCGGCATTCTTCAGCGCCGTGAAGGCCTGGCGCCGGGTGTCGCGGTGCAGCGGGCGCAGCAGGGTGCCGAGCAGGATGTCCAGTGCATCGGCGGCCTGCGCGCGCGCGGCGCCATCGCGCAGGCCCAGCACGCGGTAGGCC
>JBDHSJ010000323.1:0-4023 GCA_039808065.1 Burkholderiaceae bacterium
TCGCCCACGCGGTCGTGCGGCCAGCAGAAGATGTCCGGGCCCTTGCCGGCGCCCACTGCCTGCTGGAATTTTTCCGGCGCGCCCTCGGGGTGCTGCACGTCCACCTTGACGCCGCTGAGCTTGGTGAAGGCGTCGCCCACGCGCTGCAGGCCGTTGTAGCCCTTGTCGCCGTTGATCCAGACCAGCAGCTGCAGCGGTTCGGCCGCCAGCGGGGCGGCCAGCAGAGCCAGCGAAAGTGCGAAGGCCTTCATGCTGCTTTCGCTTCCTCGTGGCGAGCCCCGAGGCGCGGGAAGGCTTGGCCGGCGGCGTCGAACAGATAGCCCAGGTCGGCTGGCAGGTGCAGCTTGAGGTCGTTGCCGGCGCGGATGCGCGAGCGGCCATCGAACTCGCAGGTCAGGGCGTCTTCCACGCCGGGGAAGGCGCAGTAGGCAAAGGTGGCGCCGCCGAGCGACTCCACAAAGGTCACTGTGGCGTGCAGCATGTTGGTTTCCGCTGCCTGCAGGGTGAAGTGCTCGGGCCGCACACCCAGGGTCACCTTGTCGCCCGGCTTGGCGCGGCTGGCGTCCACATGCACTTCCAGGGTGTCGCCGCTGGCCAGGCGCACGGTGGCGCGCAGGTCGTTGCCGCTCACCAGCTCGGCTTCGATGAAGTTCATCTTGGGGCTGCCGATGAAGCCCGCCACGAACAGATTGCAGGGGTGCTCGTACAGCTCCAGCGGGCTGCCCACCTGCTCGATCTTGCCCGCGCTCAGGACGACGATGCGGTCGGCCAGGGTCATGGCCTCGACCTGGTCGTGCGTCACATAGACCATCGTGGTCTTCAGGTCCTCGTGCAGCTTGGCGAACTCGTAGCGCATGCGCACGCGCAGGGCGGCGTCCAGGTTCGAGAGCGGCTCGTCGAACAGAAAGACCTCGGGCTTGCGCACGATGGCGCGGCCGATGGCCACGCGCTGGCGCTGGCCGCCGCTCAGGTCTTTGGGCTTGCGGTCCAGCAGGTGGTCGATGTGCAAGATCTTGGCCGCGTGGTTCACCGCGCGGTCGATTTCGTCCTTGGGCACCTTGGCCAGCTTCAGGCCGAAGGCCATGTTGTCGTACAGATTCATGTGCGGGTACAGCGCATAGCTCTGGAACACCATGGCGATGCCGCGCTCGGCGGGCGGCACGTCGTTCACCAGCCGGCCGCCGATGCGCAGCTCGCCGCCGGTGATGTCCTCCAGCCCGGCGATGGTGCGCAGCAGGGTGCTCTTGCCGCAGCCCGAGGGGCCGACGAAGACCATGAACTCGCCGTCGCGAATCTCCAGGTCAATGCCATGCAGGATGCGCACGTCGCCGTAGGCCTTGGTCACTCCTTTGAACTGCACATCCGCCATCGTGGTCTCCGTGGGCGCTGGAACGGGAAGGGCGCCGCTTGTTGGTGAAGCCAATATACCGAGCCAAATGTAGTTTCACAACATTGGGAACCCGTAGGCTTTGCGGGATACCAATGCAGTCTCTCGAAGAGATGCTGGCAAAATTCGGGTTATCCCGATGTAGTCAAACTACACGCGACGCGACGGCTCGGCGATACTGAGTCCACGCCGCCGCGGCTTGCTGCGTCCTGAATGCAGGGCGAGCGCGCCGTGGTGATCTTGCCCACGGCCCCGTAGCAAGCGATAGGGGCCTTCACGCGGTTGAATCCCATGCACGTGACGACGGCCCCCATGTCCACCACCCAGCGCACCCGTCTGCAATCGGCCTTCAAGGCCGCCCTGGCCGCCGAGCTGGCCCAGGCCCCCTTGGACCGCGACAGCGCCCTGCGCGCCGCCGCCACGGCCTGCCGCGCCGTGCTGGCCGAGCGCTGGGCCAAGACCCAGGCGGCCGACGCCAAGCGCGGCGCCAAGGCCAAGGTGCGCCGCGTGCATTACCTGTCGATGGAATTCCTGATGGGCCGCGCGTTGAGCAACGCGCTCGCCGCCCTGGGCCTGACCGAGACCCTGGCCGAGGCCCTGGCGCCGCTGGGCCTGCAGCTCTCCGACGTGCTGGAGCGCGAGCCCGACGCCGCGCTGGGCAATGGCGGTCTGGGTCGCCTGGCCGCCTGCTTCCTCGATTCCTTTGCCGAGCTGGGCCTGCCCAGCTTCGGCTACGGCCTGCGCTACCAGTTCGGCATGTTTGCTCAAGGCATCACCGACGGCCGCCAGGTCGAGCGCCCCGATGACTGGCTGCGCCTGGGCACGCCCTGGGAGCAGCCGCGCCCCGAGTGCCGCTACACCGTGCGCTTCGGCGGCCGGGTGGTGGTGGAAGGTGGCCAGCGCCGCTGGGTGGGCGGCGAGGAGGTGGTGGCGCAGGCGGTGGACTTCATCGTGCCGGCCCATCACAGCGAACGCGTCTCCACCCTGCGCCAATGGCAGGCCAGCTCGGCCAAGCCGATCGACTTCGAGGCCTTCTGCCGCGGCGACTACGAGGGGGCCAACCGCCACCGCGTGGCGACCGAGGCGCTGAACTGGGTGCTCTACCCTGACGACAGCACCGAGGCCGGCCGCGAACTGCGCCTGAAGCAGGAGGCCTTCCTGGTCAGCGCCTCGCTGCAGGATCTGATTGCCCGCCATCTGCGTGAATTCGGCAGCCTGCAAGGTCTGGGCAAGGCCAACGCCATCCACCTGAACGACACCCACCCGGCCCTGGCCCCGGCCGAGCTGATGCGCCTGCTGCTGGACGAGCATGGCCTGGGTTGGGAAGAGGCCTGGGCCATCACCCGCCAGGCTGTCAGCTACACCAACCACACCCTGATGCCCGAGGCGCTGGAGACCTGGCCGCTGCGCATGTTCGAGGCCCTGCTGCCGCGCCATCTGGAATTGATTTATGAGATCAACCAGCGCTTCCTGGACGGCGTGAAGGCGCAGCTGCCCGGTGACACCGCCCTGCTGCGCCGCGTCTCGCTGATCGACGAGGGGCCGGAGCATGGCGGCGGCGAGCGCCGCGTGCGCATGGCCGCTCTGGCCGTGGTGGCTTCGCACCGTGTCAACGGCGTGGCCCAGCTGCACTCCGACCTGTGCGTGCAGACCATCTTTGCCGACTACGCCCGCCTGTTCCCGGACCGCTTCCACAACGTCACCAACGGCGTGACGCCGCGCCGCTGGCTGATGCAGGCCAACCCGGGCTTCTCGGCCCTGCTGGACGAGACCCTGGGCGAGGGTTGGCGCACCGACCTGGGCGAGCTGGCCAAGCTGAAGAAGAAGGCCGGCCAGGCCAAGCTGCAAAAGGCCTTCCTGGCCGTCAAGCAGGCCAACAAGGACAAACTGGCCGAGCGCATCCGCCAGGAACTCGGTCTGGCGGTCAATCCGACCAGCCTCTTCGATGTGCAGATCAAGCGCATCCACGAGTACAAGCGCCAGCTGCTGAACCTGCTGCATGTCATCGCGCGCTACCAGGCCATCGTGGCCAACCCCACGGCAGACTGGGTGCCGCGCACCGTGGTGATCGCCGGCAAGGCCGCCTCGGCCTATCACATGGCCAAGCTCATCATCCAGCTGGCGCATGACGTGGCCCGCGTGGTCAACAGCGACCCGCGCGTGGGCGACAAGCTCAAGCTCGCCTTCCTGCCGAACTACGGCGTCAGCCTGGCCGAGACCATCATCCCCGCGGCCGATCTGTCGGAGCAGATCTCCACCGCCGGCACCGAGGCCAGCGGCACCGGCAACATGAAGTTCGCCCTCAACGGCGCCTGCACCATCGGCACCTGGGACGGTGCCAACATCGAGATGGCGCAGCACATGGGGGTGGACGAGATGTTCGTCTTCGGTCTGCGCACCGAACAGGTCGAGAAAATCAAGGCCCTGGGTTACGACCCGCGCCTGTATGTGGAAGAGAACCGCCAGCTCAAGGCCGTGATCGACGCGCTCAGCGATGGCAGCTTCGCCAATGGCGATGTGAGCCGCTACCGCGCCATCGTCGACAAGCTGCTGCAGGTGGACAACTACCTGCTGATGGCCGACTTTGCCGACTACCTGGCCACGCAGGCCAAAGTGGACGAGGCCTTCCGCGACCG
>JBDHSJ010000324.1:0-4005 GCA_039808065.1 Burkholderiaceae bacterium
GAAGGCCCACTCACGCTGGCCCGCGGGGCTGCAGCGCCCTTGCCGGTGCGCGCGTCGCCCAAGCCCGCCGCCAAGCCCACCGGCGCGCTGGATGCCGTGGCCCCCTACCGCCTGCACCACAGCACGCAGCAGCGCAGCCTCGCCATCCGCGTGACGGGCTTGCGCGAGCGCCTGCGCAGCCAGCTGATGCAGACCACGCCGCGGCTGGCACGCCTGGCCGCGCTCGACGCCGAGTTCGAGCGCGCGCTGCAGGCGCTCGACGAGCAGGCGCTGGCCGGCCTGCCCTCGATGACGGCGCAGCGCGGCATCAGCCTGCGCGCCGCCGACCCCAACCCCGACCCCGACGACCGCCACGCCTGGCCCGCCCCCGGCTGGCGCGGCCAGTTGTGGGACGAACTGCAGCGTGTGCTGCAGGCCGAGCTGGACCTGCGCCTGCAGCCGGTGCGCGGCCTGATCGAAGCCCTGCACGATGACGACGACACGCCTTGACGACCGGAAGACGAACCGCCCGATGAACCGTTTCACCGCCCTCCTGTCGAACACCGCCCTGGTGGCCGGCGCCCTGGCCCTGGCCTGGGCCGGCTGGGCCACGGCCCAGCACCACCCGCTGGCCCTGGGCATGACCGCCCTGATCGCCGCCTTCTACGCCCTGGGCGCCTGGGAGCTGCGCGCCTACCGCCGCGCCAGCCTCGGCTTCCAACAGGCGCTGGACGGGCTGCAGACGGCCGCCCCCGCCAGCGCCGAAGCCTGGGTGCAGGCCCTGCCCGCCCCCGTGCGCGCGGCGGTGCGCCTGCGCCTGCAAGGCCTCCCGGCTGCCTGGCAAGCGCCCGCGCTGGCCCCGGCCCTGGCCGCGCTGCTGGTGCTTCTGGGCATGCTGGGCACCTTCATCGGCTTGGTGCAGACCCTGGGCGGCACCGCCCAGGCGCTGCGCGCCACGGCCGATCTGGCCGCCATGCGCGCGGCCCTCACCACCCCGGTGCAAGGCCTGGGCCTGGCCTTTGGCTGCTCGGTGGCCGGCGTGGCCGGCTCGGCCATGCTGGGCCTGATGAGCGCCTTGGCCCGGCGCGAGCGCGCCGGCACCGCGCAGGGCCTGGAAGCCGCCTTGGTCGGCCCGCTGCAGCCCTGGACGGCGGCGGCCCGCCAGCAAGCCACCCAGGCCGCGCTGGAGCAGCAAGCGCAGGCCTTGCCGCAGCTGGTGAGCGCGCTGGGCGCCCTGAGCACCCAGCTGAGCCAGCAACAACAGCAGTTCCACGACCAGACCGCGCAGCGCTTCACCGCCCTGGCCGAGGCCGTGGACGCCAGCCTGCGCCAGGCCCTGGGCGCCAGCGCCCAGCAAGCCGCCGACACCCTGCGCCCCGCCGTGCAAAGCACGCTGCACGCACTGGCCACCCAAGCCGGCCAGCTGCAGCAGGCCCTCGCCAGCGATCTGCGCCAGCAACTCGAACCCTTGAACCACAGCCTGCAAGGCAGCGCCCAGCGGGTGGAGCAGGCACTCACCGCCCAGGCCGAGCGCCAGACCCAGAACCAGGCCGCCCAGACCGAGACCCTGCAGCAGGCCCTGGCCGACACCGCCAGCGCCGTGCGCAGCAGCGCCGAGCAGCTGCACAGCCGCTTGGCCCAGCACGCCGAGCAGCAACTGGGCCAGGCCGCCCAGGCCCTGCGCGCCGACAGCCAGGCCGTGGCCGAGCGCCTGCAGGCCGCGCTGCAGGCCCAGGGCGAGGCCGCCGCCCAGCAGGCCCAGGCCCTGCAGCAGGCCCTGGCCGCCAGCGCCGCCCAGGCCGCGCAGGCGCTGCAGGCCAGCGTGCAGGAAAGCTGCAGCGCCCTGCAGGCGCACAGCCAGATCAACCAGCTGGCCCAGCAGCAAACCGTGCAGCACACCCAGGCCGCGCTGGAAGCCAGCGCCGGCCAGATCCAGCAGGCCTTGGAGGCCAGCGCCGAGCGCGTGGCCCAGGCCCTGCAGACCGGCGCTCAGGAAAGCCAGCACGCCCTGCAGACCACCACCGAGCGCCTGCAGGCCCTGCTGGAGCAGCACAGCCAGGCCCAGCGCGAGGCCCTGGCGCACAGCCTGGCCGAGGCCGGCGCCACCCTGCAGCAAGTGGCGCAGCACACCCAGCAGACCTTGAACGAGGGCGCCGCCCAACAGCAGGCCCGGGTGAACGGCCTGGCCGAAGACTTCAGCCAGCGCAGCGAACAACTGCTGGCCCATCTGCGCGAGGCCCAGCACGGCCTGCAGCAGCGCCTGGCGCAAGACGACGCCGAGCGCCTGGCCGCCTGGCGCGAAGCCCTGGCGGCACAGGCCGCCGCGCTGCAGCAGGGTTGGCAGCAGGCCGCTGCCGCGCACGCCGCGCAACAGGCCGAGCAGTCGCAAGCCCTGGCCCACACCGCCCAGGCCGTGGTGGCCCAGGCCGAGGCCCAGGCCCGTCACACCGTGCAGGAAGTGACCGCGCTGCTGCAGCAGGCCGCCGAGGCCCCGCGCGCCGCCGCCGAGGTGGTGGCGTCGCTGCGCGAGCAGCTCTCGCGCAGCCTGGCGCAGGACAACGCCGCGCTGCACGAGCGCGCCGAGCTGATGCAGACCCTGCACCAGCTGCTGGCCACGCTGCAGCAGGCCGCGGGCGAACAGCGCCGCGCCATCGACGCCCTGGTGCAGGGCAGCGGCGCGCAACTGGCCCAGCTCGGCGAGCGCCTGGCCACCGAGCTGGCCAACGCGCGCAGCGGCCTCAGCGAGGCCAGCGTGCAGCTGGCCGCCAGCGCCGCCGAGATGGGCAGCCTGGGCGAGGGCTTCGGCGCCGCCGTAGCGCAGTTCCACAGCGGCAGCGAACGCCTGGTGGGGCATTTGGAGCGCCTGGACGAAGGCCTGACCCGCGCCCAGACCCGCAGCGACGAACAGCTCGCCTACACCGTGGCCCAGGCGCGCGAGCTCATCGAGCTCTGCACCCTGGCGCAGAAGCAGGTGCTGGACGCGCTGCGCGAGCGCGCCCCGGCCCTCGCGGCAGCGTGAGCGGCATGGACCTCGACCACGAGCTCGGCAACCACGCCGACACCAGCGTCTGGGCCGCCTTTGGCGACCTGATGGTCGGCGTGCTCGGCGCCTTCGTGCTCATCCTGGCCCTGGCGCTGGTGACGCAGATGGACCTGGCCAGCCGCCTGGAAGAAGAGACGCGCCAGCGCCAGCTCGAAGCGCAGCGCCGCGAGGCCCTGGAGCGCGCGCTGGCCGGCCCCCTGGCCAGCGGCCTGATCAGCCTGAACGAGGGCCGCATTGGCATCAGCGGCAGCGTGCTCTTCGCCACCGGCTCCGACCAGCTGCACGACGAAGGCCGCGCCCTGCTGCGCAGCCTGGCCGCCCCCCTGGCCAGCTACCTGGCCACGCGCGACGAGGTGCTGATGGTCAGCGGCTTCACCGACGACAAGCCGGTGCGCGGCGGCAACGCCCGCTTTGCCGACAACTGGGAGCTTTCGGCCCTGCGCGCGCTCACGGTGACGCGCACGCTGATGAGCGAGGGCCTGCCGGCCGGCTCCGTGTTTGCCGCCGCCTTCGGCCCGCAGCAGCCGGTGGCTTCGAACGACGATGCCGCGGGGCGTGCGCTGAACCGCCGCGTGGAGCTCTCGCCCATGCCGCGCCGTGCGCGCGCAGCGGCTGCGGCGGCATCCGGCGCGTCCGCCCCCTGAACCATGGACGCGCAGGCCCTACACCAGGACCCGGAGGCCGCGCTGCAGGCCCACCCCCTGCGCGCCCACACCGCGCCGGCCCGCTGGGCCGTGCTGCAAGGCCTGGCGCGTCGTGCCGCGCAGCAGCAAGGGGCGCTGCGTGAAGCGCTGTTGCACAGGCTGACCGAGCGCCTTCAGGCCCTACCCGTTGCGGCCGCTGCGGCCGCTGCGGCCACCGCAGCCGCCCCGCCCGCGCCGCCCAGCCCGCTGCAAGCGCTGGCGGCCCTGGCCCCCAGCCGTCCCGTCGAACTGCAGGCCCTGCAATTCGACCGCCGCGATTGGACCCGCTTGCGCCTGAGC
>JBDHSJ010000325.1:0-3997 GCA_039808065.1 Burkholderiaceae bacterium
GCGGCTGGGTCTTTTTGCTGCTGGGTGAGCGCGTGGCGCCGGTGTTCGGGCTCACGCTGTCCTACTTCCTCGTCGGCCTGAGCCTGGTGCTGTGCCTGCGCGCGCTGCAGGGCTGGCTGGGCGGGCGGCCGGGCATGCGCTGGGCCTGGGCGCTGCTGGCGCTGGAGCCGCCGCTGCTGCTGCTGGGTGCCGAGCAGTCGCTGATCCGTCAGGGCGCGGCCAATGCGTGGCTGGCGCTGCTGCAGGCCCTGCTACTGCTGGGCCTGGCCTGGCGCACCCCGCGCGCCCCCGAAACCAGCCCGCGCTGGCGCGCTGTGATGGCCCTGCCCCTGGCCCTGCTGTTCGCGCTGACGCTCTGGCGCGCCGGCACCGGCCTGCTGGAACCCACGCTCTACCCCTCGCTGCGCAGCGATTCGCTGTTCGCCCGCATCTACCTGGTGGTGGCCTTGCTGGGCGCCAGCCTGGGCGCCATGGCCTATCTGGCCGCCTGGCGCGGTGAGGCCGAGGGCCGGCTGCGCCACCAGGCCAAGACCGACAGCCTGACCCAGCTGGCCAACCGCCGCGCCTTCGACCAACGTGGCAACGAAATGATCTCGGTGGCGCGCCGCCACCGCGAACCGCTGGCAGTGGTGCTGCTGAACGTGGACCACTTCAGCCAGGTCAACAACCTGCACGGCCATGCCCGCGGCGACGAAGCCCTGGGCCTGCTGGCCCGCCTGCTGCGTGCCGCCGTGCGCCCCGGCGACTGTGCCGCGCGCCTGAGCGGCGAGGAATTTGCCGTGCTGCTGAACCGCAGCGAGGGTGAAGGCGTGGAGGCCCTGGACCGCCGCCTGCGCAGCGCCCTGGCCGAACATGCCGAGAAGGAACTCGGATTTCCGCTGGACTACAGCGCCGGCTGGGCCCTGCTGCGCCCGGGCGACCGCCATGTGGAAGACATGCTGCGCCGCGCCGACGCCGGCATGTACGTCGCCAAGCATGGCGGGCGCGGGCGCCTGTGCGCCGAACCGGGGCTGCTGCCCGAGGACGCATGAACGAGAACCTGGTGGACGAATGCCGCGGCCTGGACCTCTGGGCCGCTGATGTGGCACTGCGCGAGCGCCTGGGGGCCGATGCCGAGTTGGCCCGCTATGGCGGGCAGATCGGCAGCCCCGCGGCCTTCGACTGGGCCGAGCAGGCCAACCGCCGCCCGCCCGAGCTGCACACCCACGACGCGCGCGGCCGCCGCATCGACCGCGTCGACTTCCACCCCCATTGGCAGCGCCTGCTGGCCGCCATCCGGGGTGGCGGCTTCATCGCCGCACCCTTTGAGGCACAGGGCTGGGCACATGCTGCCGCGGGCTTCTACCTGCATGGCCAGGTGGAGGCCGGCAGCCTGTGCCCGGCCACGATGACACAGGCCGGCATCGCCGTCTTGCAGCGCCACGCACCTGCGCTCTATGCCGCGCTGCGCGAGGGCCTTCACAGCCGTGAACACGATGCCGCCGACCGTCCCCTGGGAGAGAAGCGGTCGCTGTGGATCGGCATGGGCATGACGGAGAAGCAGGGTGGCTCGGACCTGCGCAGCTGTGCCTCCACCGCCACGCCGCTGGGCTGGAGCTGGCAAGGTGCGCCGGCCTATGCGATCGATGGCCACAAATGGTTCTTTTCGGCACCGATGTGCGATGCCCATCTGGTGCTGGCCAGGACCGAGGAAGGCCCGAGCTGCTTTCTGGTGCCGCGCTGGCAGCTGGACGGCAGTGAACTCAACGGCGTGCGCATCCAGCGCCTGAAGGACAAGCTGGGCAACCGCAGCAACAGCAGCTCCGAGGTCGAATTCCACGCCAGCCAGGGCCTGCTGGTCGGCCCGCTCGGGCGCGGCATCGCCATCCTGGCCGAAATGGCCGGCTTCACCCGCCTGCAATGCGTGGTGGGCAGCGCGGCGCTGATGCGCGCTGGCCTGCTGCAGGCCATCCACTGGGCCCGGGGCCGTTCGGCCTTTGGCAAGTTGCTGATCGAGCAGCCGCTGATGCAGCAGGTGCTGGGCGACCTGGCCATCGAGAGCGAGGCCGCGCTGCAGCTGATGCTGCGCCTGGCCGAAAGCTTCGATGCGCGCGACGACGAACCGGTCGAGCGCGCCTGGGCCCGCGTGCTCACCCCCGCCGCCAAGCTCTGGGTCTGCAAGCGCGCGCTGGCCGCCACCGGCGAAGGGATGGAGGTGCTGGGCGGCAATGGCTATGTGGAGACCGGCCTGCTGGCGCGGCTGTACCGCGAGGCGCCGGTGAACAGCATCTGGGAAGGCAGCGGCAATGTGATGGCGCTGGACCTGCTGCGCGCCGCCCAGCGCGAGGCCGAGCCGTTGCAGGCCTGGTTCGACCAGCTGGAACCCGCCCTGGACGCGCCCGAGCGCGCCCGCGCCACCGCCCTGCGCAAAACCCTGTTCGCACCCGAGGCCGAGCCGCAGGCACGTGCCCTGGCCCAGGAGCTGGTGCTGCTGGCGCAGGCCGCTCTTTTGCACGAACGCAGCCCGGCCACAATGGCGGCGGACTTTCTGTCCAGCCGCCTGCACCGGCCAGGCGGGATGTTTGGCGCCAGCCCCTTGGCGCATGCGCGTGCGCACCTGGAGCGCGCAGTCTCATTTCAATGAACCGACTTGCCCTTTACGGTGACCTGCTGGACGTCACCGCGCCCTGCCCTGCCGACACCGACACCGACCTCGACACCCCGCCGCCCAATGTGCGCTGGCGCCCGAACCACTGGCTGCTGATCGAGAACGGCCGCATTGCCGCCATCCAGACCGAAGCCCCCGACGCCAGCTGGCCACGCGACGAACGACCCGGCCGCCTGATCCTGCCGGGCTTCATCGACACCCATGTGCACGCACCGCAGCTCGACGTCATCGCCAGCTACGGCACCGAGCTGCTGGACTGGCTGAACCGCTACACCTTCCCGGCCGAGCGAGCTTGGGCCGACCCGGCCGTGGCCGCCGCCGGCAGCGCGCGCTTCCTGGACCAGCTGCTGGCCCATGGCACCACCGCCGCCCTGGTCTTCCCGACCGTGCACAAATGCAGCGTCGATGCCCTCTTCGGCGCCGCCGAGCAGCGCGGCATGCGCCTGATCACCGGCAAATGCCTGATGGACCGCCACGCCCCCGACGGCCTGCGCGACACCGTTCTGGATGCCGAGCGCGACAGCATCGACCTGATCCAGCGCTGGCATGGCCGCGGCCGCAATGCCTACGCCCACACCGTGCGCTTCGCCCCCACCAGCAGCGAGGCCCAGCTCGACCTGGCCGGCGACCTGCTCGCGGCGCATGCGGGCAGCTATCTGCAGACCCATGTGGCCGAGAACCGTGCCGAAGTGGAGTGGGTGCGCCAGCTCTTCCCCTCGGCGCGCAGCTATCTGGGCGTGTACGAGCAGCACCGCCTGCTGGGACCCAACAGCACCCTGGCCCATGGCATCTGGTTGGACGACAACGACCGCGCCGCCCTGCGCGCCACCGGCTCGGTCATCGCCCACAGTCCCACCAGCAACCTCTTCCTCGGCAGCGGCCTGTTCGACTGGCGCGGCCGCGCCGCCGAAGGGCTGCGCTTGTCGATCGCCAGCGATGTGGGCGGTGGCGTGAGCCTGTCCATGCACCGCACCCTCGCCGCCGCCTACCAGGTCGCCGCCCTGCAAGGCCAGCGCCTGGATGCCTTCACGCTGCTGCACGCGGCCACGGCCGGCAATGCGGAGTCGCTCAACCTTGGCGCCGAGATCGGCCGGCTGGAGCCCGGGCTGATGGCCGACATCTGCTGCTGGCGCTGGGCCGATGAGGGTTCGGTGCTGGCGCATCGGCTCTCCATCGCCGGCTCGCTGCATGAGAAGCTGTTTGCGTGGTTGATGTTGGGGGATGAGCGCTTGCTCGACGGAGTTTGGATTCAAGGAGGGTTGAATCAGTGAAGTCAACGTTCAGTGTTGTTCTTTTTGCCCTGGCAGTTCCAGTCACCTGGGCTACCACGTGGGCGCCGTCCGAAGTCAT
>JBDHSJ010000326.1:0-3991 GCA_039808065.1 Burkholderiaceae bacterium
GCGGCTGGGTCTTTTTGCTGCTGGGTGAGCGCGTGGCGCCGGTGTTCGGGCTCACGCTGTCCTACTTCCTCGTCGGCCTGAGCCTGGTGCTGTGCCTGCGCGCGCTGCAGGGCTGGCTGGGTGGGCGGCCGGGCATGCGCTGGGCCTGGGCGCTGCTGGCGCTGGAGCCGCCGCTGCTGCTGCTGGGTGCCGAGCAGTCGCTGATCCGTCAGGGCGCGGCCAATGCCTGGCTGGCGCTGCTGCAGGCCCTGCTACTGCTGGGCCTGGCCTGGCGCACCCCGCGCGCCCCCGAAACCAGCCCGCGCTGGCGTGCCGTGATGGCCCTGCCCCTGGCCCTGCTGTTCGTGCTGACGCTCTGGCGCGCCGGCACCGGCCTGCTGGAACCCACGCTCTACCCCTCGCTGCGCAGCGATTCGCTGTTCACCCGCATCTACCTGGTGGTGGCCTTGCTGGGTGCCGGCCTGGGCGCCATGGCCTACCTCGCCGCCTGGCGCGGTGAGGCTGAGGGCCGCCTGCGCCACCAGGCCAAGACCGACAGCCTGACCCAGCTGGCCAACCGCCGCGCCTTCGACCAACGCGGCAACGAAATGATCTCGGTGGCGCGCCGCCACCGCGAGCCCCTGGCAGTGGTGCTGCTGAACGTGGACCACTTCAGCCAGGTCAACAACCTGCACGGCCATGCCCGCGGCGACGAAGCCCTGGGCCTGCTGGCCCGCCTGCTGCGTGCCGCCGTGCGCCCCGGCGACTGCGCCGCGCGCCTGGCTGGCGAGGAGTTCGCCGTGCTGCTCAACCGCAGCGAGGGCGAAGGCGTGCTGGCGCTGGACCGCCGGCTGCGCAGCAGCCTGGCCGAGCATGCCGAGAAGGAGCTCGGCTTTCCGCTCGACTACAGCGCCGGCTGGGCCCTGCTGCGCCCCGGGGACCGGCATGTCGAGGACATGCTGCGCCGCGCCGATGCCGGCCTCTACACCGCCAAGCAGGGCGGGCGCGGGCGCCTGTGCGCCGAACCAGGGCTGCTGCCCGAAGATTCATGAACGACAACCTGGTGGACGAATGCTGCGGCCTGGACCTCTGGGCCGCCGATGTGGCACTGCGCGAGCGCCTGGGGGCCGATGCCGAGTTGGCCCGCTATGGCGGGCAGATCGGCAGCCCCGCGGCCTTCGACTGGGCTGAGCAGGCCAACCGCCGCCCGCCCGAGCTGCACACCCACGACGCGCGCGGCCGCCGCATCGACCGCGTCGACTTCCACCCCCATTGGCAGCGCCTGCTGGCCGCCATCCGCGGCGGCGGCTTCATCGCCGGGCCCTTCGAAGGCCAGGGCTGGGCACGTGCCGCCGCCGGCTTCTATCTGCATGGCCAGGTGGAGGCCGGCAGCCTGTGCCCGGCCACGATGACGCAGGCCGCCATTGCCGTGTTGGCCCGCCACGCACCCACGCTCTACACCGCCCTGCGCGAGCGTCTGCACAGCCGCGCGCACGACGCTGCCGACCGCCCGCTGACCGAGAAGCAGGCGCTGTGGATCGGCATGGGCATGACGGAAAAGCAAGGCGGCTCGGACCTGCGCAGCTGCGCGTCCACCGCCTCGCCGCTGGCCTGGGACTGGCAGGGCGCGCCGGCCTATGCGATCGACGGCCATAAATGGTTTTTTTCGGCACCGATGTGCGATGCCCATCTGGTGCTGGCCAGGACCGAGGAAGGCCCAAGCTGCTTCCTGGTGCCACGCTGGCAGCTGGACGGCAGTGAACTTAATGGCGTGCGCATCCAGCGCCTGAAGGACAAGCTCGGCAACCGCAGCAACAGCAGCTCCGAGGTCGAGTTCCATGGCAGCCAAGGGCTGCTGATCGGCCCGCCAGGGCGCGGCATTGCCATCCTGGCCGAGATGGCCGGCTTCACCCGCCTGCAATGCGTGGTGGGCAGCGCGGCGCTGATGCGCGCTGGCCTGCTGCAGGCCATCCACTGGGCCCGGGGCCGTTCGGCCTTTGGCAAGTTGCTGATCGAGCAGCCGCTGATGCAGCAGGTGCTGGGCGACCTGGCCATCGAGAGCGAGGCCGCGCTGCAGCTGATGCTGCGCCTGGCCGAGAGCTTCGATGCCCGCGACGACAACCCCGTGGAGCGCGCCTGGGCGCGCGTGCTCACCCCCGCCGCCAAGCTCTGGGTCTGCAAGCGCGCTCTGGCCGCCACCGGCGAGGCCATGGAGGTGCTGGGCGGCAATGGCTATGTCGAGACCGGCCTGCTCGCGCGCCTGTACCGCGAGGCGCCGGTCAACGCCATCTGGGAAGGCAGCGGCAATGTGATGGCGCTGGATGTGCTGCGCGCCGCCCAGCGTGAGGCCGAGCCGCTGCAGGCCTGGTTCGACCAGCTGGAGCCCACCCTGGACGCCCCCGAGCGCGCCCGTGCCGCCACGTTGCGCCGCGCCCTGTTCGCAGCCGACGCCGAACCCCAGGCCCGCGCCCTGGCCCAGGAACTGGTGCTGCTGGCGCAAGCCCAGCTGCTGCGCGAACGCAGCCCGGCCACAATGGCGGCGGACTTTCTGTCCAGCCGCCTGCACCGGCCAGGCGGGATGTTTGGCGCCAGCCCCTTGGCGCATGCGCGTGCGCACCTGGAGCGCGCAGTCCAATTTCAATGAACCGACTTGCTGTCTTCGGTGACCTGCTGGATGTCACCGCGCCCTGCCCTGCCGACGCCGATCTCGACACCGCGCCGCCCACGGTGCGCTGGCGCCCCAAGCACTGGCTGCTGATCGAAAACGGCCGCATCCAGGCCATCCAGGCCGAGGCCCCTGATGCCACCTGGACAAGGGACGAACGCCCCGGCCGCCTGATCCTGCCCGGCTTCATCGACACCCATGTGCACGCGCCGCAACTCGACGTCATCGCCAGCTACGGCACCGAGCTGCTGGACTGGCTGAACCGCTACACCTTCCCCGCCGAGCGCGCTTGGGGCCACCCGGCCGTCGCCGCCGCCGGCAGCGCCCGCTTTCTGGACCAGCTGCTGGCCCATGGCACCACCGCCGCCCTGGTCTTCCCCACCGTGCACAAATGCAGCGTCGAGGCGCTGTTCGGCGCGGCCAGGCAGCGCGGCATGCGCCTGATCACCGGCAAATGCCTGATGGACCGCCACGCCCCCGACGGCCTGCGCGACACGGTGGCGGATGCCGAGCGCGACAGCGTCGATCTGATCCAACGCTGGCATGGCCAGGGCCGCAACGCCTACGCCCACACCGTGCGCTTCGCCCCCACCAGCAGCGAGGCCCAGTTGGATCTGGCCGGGGACCTGCTCGCCGCTCACCCCGGCAGCTATCTGCAGACCCATGTGGCCGAGAACCGCGCAGAAGTGGAGTGGGTGCGCCAGCTTTTTCCCACGGCACGCAGCTACCTGGGCGTGTACGAGCAGCACCGCCTGCTGGGACCCAACAGCACCCTGGCCCATGGCATCTGGTTGGACGAGAACGACCGCGCCGCCCTGCGTACCACCGGCTCGGTGATCGCCCACAGTCCCACCAGCAATCTCTTCCTGGGCAGCGGCCTGTTCGACTGGCGCGGCCGCGCCGCGGAAGGGCTGCGCCTCTCCATCGCCAGTGATGTGGGCGGTGGCGTGAGCCTGTCCATGCACCGCACCCTCGCCGCCGCTTACCAGGTCGCCGCCCTGCAAGGCCAGCGCCTGGATGCCTTCACGCTGCTGCACGCGGCCACGGCGGGGAATGCGGAGTCGCTCAATCTCGGCCACGAGATCGGCCGGCTGGAGCCCGGGCTGATGGCGGATCTGTGCTGCTGGCGCTGGGCGGACGAGGGTTCGGTGCTGGCGCATCGGCTGTCGATTGCCGCCTCGCTGCATGAGAAGCTGTTTGCGTGGTTGATGTTGGGGGATGAGCGGTTGCTCGACGGAGTTTGGATTCAAGGAGGGTTGAATCAGTGAAGTCAACGTTCAGTGTTGTTCTTTTTGCCCTGGCAGTTCCAGTCACCTGGGCTACCACGTGGGCGCCGTCCGAAGTCAT
>JBDHSJ010000327.1:0-3956 GCA_039808065.1 Burkholderiaceae bacterium
CGATGGTGGGCGATACGCTCACGCCGCGCGCCCAGGCACGCAGCTTTGGGGCCAGCGAACGCCTGGTGGTGGCGCCGGGCGCGGAAGCGCGCGGCCTGTTCGCCATGCCTGGTGGGCCCAGCGGGCACCCGCTCTCGCCCTTCTACCTGAGCGAGCACGCCGATTGGGCGGCCGGGCGTTTCGGGCCGCTGCTGCCGGCTGAGCCCCGCTACCGGCTGCGGCTCACGCCCTGATTCACCAAAGCCCGGCCGCGCCGCCGGCCGCGCCCAGCGCCAGCCAAGCCAGCGGTGGCAGCTTGGTGCGCGCCGTGCCGATGGCCACGCCGGCCACCAGCGCCCAGGCCGGCCAGCCGGCCTGGGTGTAGGGCTGCACCAGCACCCAGGCTCCCGAAAGTGAAAGCCCCAGCACCAGGGGCGCGCAGCCGCGCTGGAAGGCCAGCAGCAGCGGGTGCTGGCGGTTCGCCTCAGCCCAGCGCGCGTAGCGCCACACCAGCAGGGTGGAGGGCAGCAGCACCCCGCCCAGGCAGGCCAGCAACCCAGCCGGGCCGGCGGCCATCCAACCGAGCACCCCCACCACCATGATGTTGGGCCCGGGGGCGGCCTGGCCCAGGGCCACGGCCTGGGCGAAGCCCGCTTCGTCCAGCCAACCACGTTGAAGCACCAGGATGCGCTGGGAGTCGGCCAGGATGGCGTTCACGCCGCCGATCGACAGCAGCGAGAGCAGAGCGAACTGCCCGGCCACGGCCGCCAGCTCGGTCCAGTTCATGGCCGCGCCCGGTGCGCCGCCCAGGCCATGCCCAGGCCGCCCACCAGGGCCACCACGGCGATCAACGGCCAGCGCAGCACCGCACTCAGCACCAGGCTGGCCAGCACCAGCCCGGCGACGGCCCAGGGCCCGAGGGGCGAGCGGCGCAGCGGCAAGGCCAGCTTCCAGCTGGCCCCTAGCAGCAGGCCGGCAGCCACCAAGCCCATGCCGCGCAGCGCGCCCTGCACCTCGGGCCGGTGCAGTTGCTGGCTGGCCAGGGCGGCCAGCGCGATCACCAGCAGGCCCGGTACCAGCAGCATGCCGCCCAGCACCGCCAGCACACCGCGCCAGCCGAAGTGGCGCTGACCCAGCATGATGGCCAGGTTGATGACGTTGGGGCCGGGCAGGACTTGGGCTGCGGCCATCAGCTCCAGAAACTCGGTGTCGCTGAGCCAGCGCTCGCGCTCGACGAATTCATGCTGGGCCACCGCCAGGATGCCGCCAAAGCCCTGCAGGGCCAGGCGGTTGCACACCCAGGCCAAGTGCCAGGGCGAGCGCGGTGCGTTCAACGGGCGACCTTCAGCGCGTCCGGGTTCACCAGGTTCTGCGCCTGGCCGCGCAGGAAAGCGACGACGTTGTCGAACGCGGCGCCGAAGTAGAGCTCGTAGCTGGCCTGCTCCACATAGCCGATGTGCGGCGTGCACACGGCGTTTTCCAGGCGCAGCAGCGGGTGGCCTTGCAGAATGGGCTCGCTTTCGAACACATCCACCGCCGCCATGCCGGGCCGGCCCCGGTTCAGGGCGGCCACCAGCGCGTTCTCGGCCACCAGTTCGGCGCGCGAGGTGTTGACGAACAGCGCGCTGGGCTTCATCAGCGCAAAGTCTTCCAGCGTCACCAGGCCGCGCGTGGCCTCGTTCAGGCGCAGGTGCAGGCTGAGCACGTCACAGCCAGCGAAAAAGGCCTCGCGGCTCTCGGCGGCCTGGTGGCCATCGGCCATGGCCTTGAGCCGTGAAGCTTCGCTGCCCCACACCAGCACCTGCATGCCGAAGGCCTTGCCATAGCCTGCCAGCAGCTGGCCGATCTTGCCGTAGCCCCAGATGCCCAGGGTCTTGCCCTGCAGCAGCAGGCCGATGCCGAAATTCGGCGGCATTGAGGCGGACTTCAGGCCGCTCTGCTGCCAGGCGCCATGTTTCAGATTGCCGATGTACTGCGGCAACCGGCGCATGGCGGCCATGATCAAGGCCCAGGTCAGTTCGGCTGGGGCGTGCGGCGAGCCCACGCCCTCAGCCACCGCGATGCCAAGGCGGGTGCAGGCCTCGACGTCGATGTGCGAGCCCACCCGGCCCGTCTGGGCAATCAGCTTGAGCCGGGGCAGCTTTTCCAGCAGTTGGCGCGGGAAGGCGGTGCGCTCGCGGATGAGCACCAGCACATCGGCGTCACGCAGGCGCACGGCCAGCTGGCCAATGCCCTTGACGGTGTTGGTGAACACCTTGGCCTGGATGCCCTCGACCTCGAGTTTGGTGGCGCAGTGCAGCTTGCGCACGGCGTCCTGGTAATCGTCAAGGATGATCACGTTCATGGCGGGGCGGGATTGTGCGCCCCGCATCGGCGCGGAATCGGCCGCTCGCACAATCGCAATCCCCAGAACGAGAAGGAAGTCCTTCATGCGCGTGCTCGTCACCGGCGGGGCCGGTTTCATCGGCTCCATCACCACCCTGCAGCTGATCGAGGCCGGCCACCAGCCGGTGGTGCTGGACAACTTCAGCAACAGCTCGCCGGTGGCGCTGGAGCGCGTGGCCGAGCTGAGTGGCCGCAAGCCGGCGCTGGTGGAAGGGGATGTGCGCGATGGCGCCTTGCTGCGCCGCGTGCTGCGCGATGTGGGCATCGAGGCGGTGATGCACTTTGCCGGCCTAAAGGCGGTGGGGGAGTCGGTCGAGAAGCCGCTCGAGTACTTCGACAACAACGTGCAGGGAACCCTGAGCCTGCTGGCCGCGATGCGCGCCGAGAGCGTGCGCACCCTGGTGTTCAGCAGCTCGGCCACCGTCTACGGCATGGCCGAGACTATGCCCCTGCGCGAGGACGCCCCCACCGGCACCACCAACCCCTACGGCCGCAGCAAGCTGATGGTGGAGCAGATCCTGGCCGACCTGGCCGCGGCGCCCGGCAATGCCATGAGTCTGTGCGCGCTGCGCTACTTCAACCCGGTGGGCGCCCACCCCAGCGGCCGCATGGGCGAGGACCCGCAGGGCACTCCGAACAACCTCATGCCCTTCATCGCCCAGGTGGCCGTGGGCCGGCGCGAATCGCTGGCCGTGTTTGGGAACGACTACCCCACCGTGGACGGCACCGGCGTGCGCGATTACATCCATGTGATGGACCTGGCCGCCGGCCACCTGGCCGCGCTGCGCCACGTGCACGGTCATGCCGGCCTGCATGTCTACAACCTCGGCACCGGCCGGGGCCATTCGGTGCTGGAAGTGCTGCGCGCCTTTGAGGCCGCTGCCGGCAAGCCCATCGCCCACCACATCGCCCCGCGCCGCCCGGGTGATGCCGCGCAGAGCTGGGCCAACCCCGCCAAGGCCCAGGCCGAGCTGGGCTGGCAGGCCACGCACACCCTGGAGCAGATGTGTGCCGACGCCTGGCGCTGGCAATCGATGAACCCGAACGGCTACTGAGGAGTCCGCCATGACCTTTGTGCTGGCCCTGGATCAAGGCACCACCAGCTCGCGTGCGCTGTTGTTCGACCTGCAGGGCCAGATACAGGCGCAGGCGCAGCAGCCTTTCGAGCAGCATTTCCCGCAGCCCGGCTGGGTCGAACATGACCCGGAGGCGATCTGGGCCACCCAGCTCGACACGGCGCGGCAGGCGCTGGCTGGGCGGAGCGTGGCGGATGTGGCGGCCATTGGCCTGACCAACCAGCGCGAGACCGTGGTGCTGTGGGAGCGCGCCAGCGGCAAGGCGCTGACCCGCGCCGTCGTCTGGCAAGACCGCCGCACCGCCGCCGCCTGCCAGGCCCTGCGCGAGGCCGGGCATCTGGACTTCGTGCGTCAGCGCACCGGCCTGACGCTCGACCCCTACTTCAGCGCCACCAAGATCGCCAGCTGGCTGCAGCAGCAGCCCGACTGGCGCGCCCGCGCCGAGCGCGGCGAACTGGCCGTGGGCACAGTGGACAGCTGGCTGCTCTGGCGTCTGACCGAGGGCCGGGTGCACGC
>JBDHSJ010000328.1:0-3934 GCA_039808065.1 Burkholderiaceae bacterium
CGAGCAGGGACAGGCGTTTGAACATGGCGCGAGGCTAACGCACGGGCCCCTGCTTCCGCGCTCAGGGTTCCAGCTCGGCGACCAGCGGGCAGTGGTCCGAGAGCCCGAGTTCCACCTGGCCTTGGGCGTTCGGCCGGGTTTCACCCGCTGCGCCCAGAGCCAGCTTGAACGCGCTGTCGCCCTTCAGCGCACCGGCCACGACGATGTGATCGAGCCCCACCGGGTTGCGGCAGCCTAGGGTGGCGCGCAGCTGGCCGTATTCCTGGCGGTCCAGCAGTCGGGTCTTGGCCAGGGCGCAGGCGGGCAGCCCCGCACAGTCTGCTGACAGCAGGCGCAGGGCCTGGGGCTGGCCGTCGTTCAGCTCACGCCACAGATTGCGCACTTTCACCTCGGGGCCATGCGGCGCCGCGGCGTCGCCGCCGGCGCTGCGCGCGGGCAGATCGGCGGCCTCGCTGGTTTCGTGACCCAGGTTGCGATTGAAGTCGCCCAGCAGCACCAGGCCGTCCGCGCCCTGGCTTTGGCGCTCCAGCCAGCTTTCCAGCGGGGCCACCTGCGACTGCAGGCTCTGGCAGTGCGGGTTGGGGCCATCCAATTGGCCGCGGGCCTCGCCGGCCGCGGCCGGGAACAGCGGGTTGTTGGCGTCAAGCGCGGACACGCAGGACGACTTCAGATGCACGGTCAGAAAGCGCAGGGTCTTGCCGCCGGTCTGCAGGCTCAGGGCCAGCCCCGGGCGCACCTGATCGGCCATGGCGCGCTGCGGCAGGGCGAGGTGCCAATCCAGCTCGCAGCGCCCGCTGCCCAACTTGCGCTTCCAGGCAAAGGCCAGGCGCTGCACCTTATGGCCTTCGTAGCTGCAGACCTCGTAGGCCTCGCCCACCAACTCGCGCACGGCCGCCGCGCCACTCACCTCCTGGAAGGCGATCACATCGGCGTCCAGCTTTTCGGCCAGCACGGCGCGCAGGCGCTCACGGCGCTGCTCGTCCTGCTCGGGCGTGACGGCAACGGCCTGGCGGTTGTGCTGGTAGGTGTCGCAAGGGGGCAGGGCGCCGATGTCCCAGTCGATCGGCGCATTGCGGCCCCAGGGCAGCTTCCACCCGGGCTGGGTGTCGGCGCTGGGCTCGGCGGCGGGCTTCCAGCGCCCGTCCACGAGCCTGAAAGGGGCCGAACAGGCCGCGCGCCATTGCGCGGCGAGCTCGCGGTCCAGGTGCCAGCCCAGGTTCCAGGTGGCCACTTTCAGGGGGGCGGCGTGGCCGGTGTGGGCTGTTGCGGCCAGCAGCAGGGTGGAGATCAGGAGGCGCATCAGTGGGTCTTCAGCAGGTCGTAGAGGGTGCGCGCCACCACTTGGGTGGCGCGGCGCAGGTCGTTCAGGTCGAGGTGCTCGTCGGCGCGCTTGGCATTGCTTTCCAGCACGGTGCGCGGGCCCGCGCCGTAGATGACGGCGGGCACGCCAGCGGCACCGTACAGCCGCACGTCGGTATAGAGCGGGGTCCCGCATTCGGGGATGGCTTCGCCCAGCACCTGCTGGGCATGGTGCTGGATGGCCGACACCAGCGGGGCATTGCGCGGATCGGGCCTCAGGCCGTGCGCCAGCAGCAGGCGGCGAATGCCCAGCTTCACCTTGGGGTGATGGGTACGCACATTGGTCTCGATCAGGTGGCGCAACTCCTTCTCGACCTCGGTCGGATCCTCCTCGGGGATCATGCGGCGATCCAGCTTCAGCGTGACCTTGCCGGGCACCACATTGGTGTTGGTGCCGCCTTCGATGCGTCCGACATTCAGATAGGGATGGGTGATGCCCGGCACCTCGGAGCGGATCAGCTTGAGCGAAGCGTTGTCGGCATACAGCGCATGCAGCAGATCGGTGGCAGCCTGCAGGGCGTCAATACCCGTATGCGGGTAGGCCGCGTGGCTGGCCAGGCCGGTCAGGGTCACTTCGAGCTGCAGGCAGCCGTTGTGGGCGGTGACCACCTGGTAGCTGAAGCCGGCGGCGATCAGGTAGTCGGGTTTCGTCAGCCCCTGGCGCAGCAGCCAGCCGGGGCCGAGCTCGCCGCCGAACTCCTCGTCGTAGGTGAAGTGCAGCTCCACGCCACCTTTCAAGGGCAGGCCCAGGGCTTCGAGTGCGCGCAGCGCAAAGGTGTAGCTGGCGAAATCGCTCTTGCTGACGGCCGCCGCGCGGCCATAGAGCTTGCCATCCACCACCGCGCCACCATAGGGGTCCTGGCTCCAGCCCTCGCCGGGCGGCACCACATCGCCGTGGGCGTTCAGCGCCACCACCGGACCGGTCGCACCGAAGCGCCGGCGCACGATCAGGTTGGTGATGCTCTGCATGCCCTGCGCTTGCACTTCGGCCGCTGGCACGGGGTGGGCCTCGCAGGGCAAACCCATGGCGGCCAGCAACTCGGCGGTGCGCTCGGCGTGCGGGGCGTTGTGGCCCGGGGGCGTGTCCGTGGGGACACGCACCAGCTCTTGCAAGAAGCGCACCTCGTCGTCGAAATGCGCGTCAATCCAGGCATCCAGCCTTGCATGGGCCGTCATAAGTTCTCCACCAGGTGGTGCAGGGCGTCCACGGCCAGCTGGGCGTCGTGGGCGGTGATGGTTTCCAGCGGGTTGTGGCTGATGCCGGCGTTGCCGCCGCGCACAAACAGCATGGCCTGGGGCAGCAATTCGTGCAGCTTCATGGCGTCATGCCCGGCGCCGCTGGGCAGGCGGAACACCGGCAGTCCCAGTGCGGCCACGGCGGCTTCCCAGCGGGCCATCCAGTCCGGGTGGCTGGGGGCGGCGTCGGCGCTCATCGTGGGGCGCAGCGTGTACTGCAGGCCGCGGCGCTGGCAGTTGGCGTCCAGGGCTTGCAGCACCTCGTCGCGCAGGCGGTCGCGTACAGCGTCGCGCGGGGCGCGCAGGTCCAGGCTGAAGCGGCAGCGCCCCGGCACCACATTGATGGAGCCGGCCGGCACCTCCAGCTGCCCCACCGTTCCCACGGCCTCGGGCAGGTTGGCGGCGATGCGCTCCACCTGCAGCACCAGCTCCGCCACGGCCACGGCGGCGTCGCGGCGGGCCGCGCCCATGGGCGTGGTGCCGGCATGGCTGGCCACGCCGATCACCTCGCCGGTGTAGCGGTGGCTGCCATTGATGGAACTGACGACGCCCAGCGGCAGGTTCATCGCGTCCAGCACCGGACCCTGTTCGATATGGATCTCGACGAAGGCCAGGTAGCGCGTCGGGTCGCGGCGCAGCGCCTGGATGGATTCGAGCGTGCCGGGCAGCCCGGCGGACTGCATGGCGGCGCGCAGGCTGATGCCGTCGGCATCCTGCTGATCCAGCCAGGCCGGGTCGAAGCGGCCCACCAGGGCGCTGCTCGCCAGGAAAGTGGCGGGAAAGCGCTGGCCTTCCTCTTCCGCAAAGGCCACCACTTCGAAGCCATGGCGTGGCCGCAGGCCTTGCGCGGCCCAGCGCTGCACCAGGGCCATGGGCGCCAGGACGCCCAGGCGGCCGTCGTAGCGGCCGCCGTTGCGCACGGTGTCGTAGTGGCTGCCGGTCAGCAGGCGCGGCGCACTGCGGTCCTGGCCGTGATAGACGCCCACCACATTGCCGACGGCATCCAGGCAGACCTCGTCAAAACCGGCGGCGCGCATCCAGTCCTGCAGGTCCTGCGCGCAGGCGCGGTGTGCGGGCGTCAGGTAGGTGACGGTCAGCGCATCGTTCACATCGCTGTGCCGGGCCAGGGCCTCGGCCCAGTCCCACACCTGCTCGCCGGCGGGGAGGGCCTCGTTGAGCTTCTCGCTCAGGCGCAGTTCGGCAATGCGGTGGATCTGGCGCAGGCATTCCGCGAACTCGTCTTCGGCGTGCGCGTGCAGGCGGCGCTCGAAGGTGTCGATGGTCTGCGTGCGCGTAAGGCCCGTGCCACGCGGCCCGCGCACGGCCAGGATGAAAGGCC
>JBDHSJ010000329.1:0-3932 GCA_039808065.1 Burkholderiaceae bacterium
ATGCAGACCGCCTTCAAGGCCGCGCAGGTCGAGCGCGAGTTCCTGGACGAGGACGGCGACTGGGTGACCCGCCACGTGCCCGGCAGCTTCTACGAGTTCATCCAGCGCGAGCGCCTGCAATGCGGCCGCCTGGACCTGGCCTTCGACGCCGGCAATGCGACCGCCATCTTCAAGATGACGACGCATGAGGCACTGGAAATTCTGAGTTGAGTATGTCGATCAAGGGTCTTTTCTGGGTGGCGGCGGCCTTCGCCGCCATCACCACTGTCTTGCTCGTGGTGTGGGTGTGCAATGGCCTCATGGACTGGCTGCATGTGCTGCCCCGTGAGCAGGCGCGCGCCCTCACGCCGCTGCTATTGGCCAGTTCCGGGGTCACGGCGGCACTGGCCGCCGCCTGGCGGCGTCGCCGCGAAGCCAAGGGCGCCCCGCGTGACGCTTGAGGCCCTTCTTGCCGGCGCCGGCGCGGCGGCCAGCATCGAGCTCGAGCCGCGCTATCTGAGCGGCGCCCGCTACGGCGCCGGCAGTGCATCGGCGCTTTTGAAGCCCGGCAGCGCCGCGCAGGCAGCCGAGCTGCTGCGTCTCGCTGGCGAGCACGGCGTGGCGCTGGTGCTGCAGGGCGCCCACACCGGCCTGGTCAAGGCCGCCACGCCACAGGGCCAGGTGCTACTCAGCACCGAGCGCCTGCGCGAGGTCTTCGAGCTGGACCCGCTGGACCGCACCCTGCGCGTCTCCAGCGGCTTCAAGCTCAGCGAGGTCAATCAACGCCTGGCTGAGCACGGCCTGCAGTTCCCGATTGACCTGTCTGCCGACCCCAGCATCGGCGGCATGCTGGCCCACAACACCGGCGGCACGCGCATGCTGCGCTATGGCGATGTGCGCGCCAACACCCTGGGCCTGGAAGTGGCGCTGGCCGATGGTCGGCTCGTCCGCCTGGGCCACGGCCTGGCCAAGGACAACTCGGCCCTGGCCCTGCAACAGCTCTTCATCGGCGCCTCGGGCGGCCTGGGGCTGATCACCGAGGCCACGCTACGCCTGGCGCCGCTGCCCACGCAAGCCGCCGTGGCCCTGGTGGCGCCGGCCTCGCTGGAGGCGGTGTGGCCGCTCTACCAGCGCTGGATGAACGAGTTCGGCGTGCTGGTTTCGGCCTTCGAGGGCCTGAGCGCGAATGCGCTGGAGGCGGCCATCCATGTGCAGGGCGGGGCTTCGCCCTTTGCGAGCGAGCTGCCGCCCTACAGCCTGTTGGTCGAGCTCTCGTCCGAGCTGCCGGCGTCGCAACTGAACCTGCGCGAGCTGCTGCACACGGCGCTGGAAGCGGCCTTCGAATCCGGCGAGGTGGTGGACGCCGCGCTCGACAACGACGAAGGCCTCTGGGGCCTGCGCCATGCGGTGAGCGAGGGCCTGCGCGAGCAGGGGGCGGTGATAGGTTTCGACATCAGCCTGCCGCGCCGCGCCGTGTGGGCCTTCCGCGAGCAGGCCACTGCCTGGCTGGCCGAACACTTCGCACCGGCCAAGGTGTGCGACTTCGGCCACCTGGGCGATGGCGGGCAGCACTTCAACCTGGTCTGGCCCAAGGCCTCGGCCGCCTTGTCGGCGGAGGACGGCGCGCGCTTGCGCGCCGGCATCTACGCGCTGGTGGTGGCGCATGGGGGTTCCTTCAGCGCCGAGCATGGGCTGGGGCCGCTGCTGCAGTCCACGTATGACGCGCATACCGACGTTGGCGTGAAGCAGCTGTCAGCGGCGGTGGCGGGCCTGATGAACCCGCAGGGCTTGCTGGGGCAGTTCCGCTTCGGTTGAGTCGGGCGGCGTGAAGGGCGCGGGGCGCGCGCGCGGCTATTGCAGCGGCAGGTTCACGTAGCTGCCGCCCTGCCAGCGGATCTGCAACGGGGCGCCGGCATCGGCCAGGCTTTCGTCGCTGACGGGCTTGCCCGTGCCCATGTTCAGCTGGGCGCCGCCGTTCTTGTTCACGTTGACCTGCAGCACCAGGCGGCTGCCCGCGCGCAGCTCGCGCGCCACCATGCGCGTGCGCTCGAAGTTCAGCGTGGTCGACCGGCCGGGCTGGAGCAAGCGGCGCCGGCTCATGTCGGCCGCATAGCTGGCGCGGCCGAGGAAGTACGACAGGTGCAGGTACTCGCCCTCGGGGGTGAGCTCATAGAGCACCAGGCCGAGATCGACGTCGCGCTTGTTGATCTGGATGCGCAGCTGGCCAGAGAAGCTGCCGGCCAGCACGCGCGCCTCAGGCAGGGGCTCGCTGATGAAGACATGACCGCTGCTGCGGTCCAGTTCGCGCCGCAGCAGCGGGTCTGGGTAGTACTCGTTCCCGCTGCTGCGTCGGTCGGCGAAGTCGACCCGCTGCAGCGCGGCCGCCTGGCGCGGCGCCGGCCGCAGGCCTAGGCGATGCGGCTGCCCGCTGCGGCTGGCCGGTTGCAGATAAAAGCGCGTGGGCTCGGCGTGCAGGGCCTGCAACGAGGGTGCATGCCCCCAGCGGTTGGCGCCCATCACCTGGTAGTTGATGCGGTCCTTCAGCAAGGCCGGGCGCGGGCCGCCGCGCAGCACATGGTCCAGCCATCCGAAGGTCAGCGCCGGGGTGTCGAACTGGGCCACCGGGTCGATGGCGTAGCCGCGCAGCTGCGGGCTCTTGCGCGGCTGCTGCGCACCGAAATGGTCATACGGGCCGATGACCAGATGGTGATTCGGGCGCGGGTGGTGCGCCTCATGCTGGCGCAGGTACTCGAGCGCGGAGATCTGCCCGTCGTCGTAATAGCCGGTGATGCTGAGCACGGGGATGTGGATGCGCGCGTACTCGCGGCGGCCATAGGGCACCATGGCCTGCCAGTAGGCGTCGTAGTCCGGGTGGCGCAGCCAGCGCTGCCACCAAGGGTTGGGCGTGCCGTCCACCTGGTCGATCTCGCGAAAGGGCCGCCCGCTTTCAAACCATCGGTCACCCAGCGTGCCCCAGCGCGCCCGGTCGTTGTAGGTGGCCTCGTCCAAGGTTCGGTGGTTGCCCACATAGAAGGCCCAACCGTAGTTCGCCGTCAGCCCGACGTTGTTCTCCATCGGCAGGCCCAGGCCGGGGATGGCGGCCACGTAAGGCACGATGGTCTTCAGTGCCGGGTGCGGCTGCTTCAGTGCGGCCCACTGGGCAAAGCCGTTGTAGCTGCCGCCGTACATGCCCACCGCACCGTTGCTCCAGGGCTGGCGGCTGATCCAGTCGATCACGGTGTTGACGTCGCGCACCTCATGTTCATAGGGCTCGATGGCGGCCGTGCTGCGTAGCTTGCCGCGTGAGAACGCGATCACCCCGGCGTAGCCGTGCGAAGCCGCATGCACCGCCTCGCGCCACGGTGTGTCGTTCGGGGTGTAGATGGTGAACACCAGGGCCGCTGGCAGCCGGCCCTGCAGCGCGCGGGGCCGCACCACGTAAGCCGACAGCGTGGTGCCGTCAGGGGTCAGCAGGTCGAGCTCGTCGCGCACATAGCGCGCCTGCTCGTCGGCCTGCACAAGCGCCTGCGCATGCGGCAACAGCTGGCTGTAGGCCTGGTAGGGCTGGTAGCTCAGCAGCAGGCGCTCGGCCTGCTCGGGCGGCAGGCCTTCGGGCTCGAAGCGCAGCGCCGCCACGGTGCGTTGCACATCGGCCCAGGCGCGCGGCAAGCTGTAGCTGAAGAGCTGGGCCGCGCGGTGTGCGCGGCGGTCATCCAGCGCGCCGATGCGGGCGCGGAAGCGTTCGGCCAGGGCGGCACCCCAGTCTTGCCCCCCAAGCAGCCGCGCCTCGGCCAGCAGCTCGTACTGCAAGAAGCTGGGCAGCGCGGTGGCCGCCACCGGCGGCTGCGTGGCCCGCAGCGCGGCCAGGCTGGCCAGCGCCGCGCGGTCGTCGCTCGCCACCAGTTGCAGGCGAAAGCGTGCGATGCGCTCGGCCTCGTCGCGCGGCTCGGCCG
>JBDHSJ010000330.1:0-3914 GCA_039808065.1 Burkholderiaceae bacterium
GCAGAACATCAGCACGCGCAGGGTGTAGTCGGTGTATTCGGCCAATCGCATGGCGGGCAGGATCGCACGAAAGATGCACCCATCGTATTGCTTTGCAGGGTTCTCCCCAATAAGATGCAAAGCAAAAGCATCTTCAAGCCATGAGCCTGCCCATCCTGCCCCCGCAAGCCGCGCCCCCTGCGCTTCCGCAGGGATGGCCGCTGCTGCGCCTGGGCTTCCGGCCCTTCTATCTGGGCGCAGCGGCCTTTGCGGCGCTGGGCCTGCCGCTGTGGCTGGCGCTGCTGTGGGGTCACCCGTCCATTCAGCCCCTCCAACCCGTGCTGCCCGGCCTGCTGTGGCACGCGCACGAAATGCTGTTCGGCTTTGCCGCCGCGGTGATAGTGGGCTTCCTGATGACGGCCGGCAAGGCCTGGACCGGCCTGCCCACGCCACGCGGGCCCGCGCTGGGCGCGCTGGCCTTGCTATGGCTGGCGGCGCGCCTCACCGCGTTCAGCGGCCCTTACGCGCTGTTCGCGCTGCTGGACCTGGCGCTGCTGCCGCTGGTGTGCGCCGTGCTGCTCGAGCGCCTGCTGCGCGCGCGCAACCGCCGCAACCTGCCGCTGGCCGGCATCCTGGCCCTGCTGGCGCTCAGCAATCTGGCCTTTCATCTGGCCCAGGCCGGCGTGTCGGCCCTCGATCCCCGCCAGGCCCTGTACGCCGCGCTGGCACTGATCGTGATGATCGAGTGCGTGATGGGCGGGCGCGTGATCCCGGCCTTCACCGCCAGCGCCACGCCCGGCCTGCGCCTGCTGCCGGCACCGCGGCTGGAGTGGGCCACGCTGGCCACCACCGCGCTGGCCCTGCTGGCCTGGGTGCTGAAGGCACAGGCCGGCGCGCAGGCCGTGCTGCTGCTGGCCGCTGCCGGCTTGAACGCGCAGCGGCTTTACCGCTGGCAGGGGGCCTGCACGCGCGGCCGGCCCATCCTGTGGATCCTGCATGCCGCCTATGCCTGGCTGCCCCTGGGTTTGGCGCTGCTGGCCGCCGCCGCGCTGGGCTGGCTGCCCGCCAGCCTGGGCCTGCACGCCTTGGCCGTGGGGCTGACGGGCGGCTTGATCATCGGCATGGTGACGCGCACCGCGCGCGGCCACACCGGCCGCGCACTGCAGGTGGGCCGCGCCGAAGTGACGGCCTATGCCCTGGTGCTGGGCGCCGCCGCCCTGCGCGTGGCCCTGCCCGCCCTGAACCCGGCCTGGACCAACGCCGCCCTGCTGCTGGCCGGCCTGGCCTGGAGCCTGGCCTTTGCAATCTACCTCGGGATCTACACCCCCTGGCTGTGCCGCACCCGCCTGGATGGCAAAGACGGCTGAACCCCACGAAGGAACCCCATGCACCCCATCGACACCCTGGACCTGCGCAACCAGCCGCTGCAAGCCGCCGTGGCACAGGCCCTGGCACGCCTGAACGCCCTGCCCGCCGACCAGCCCCTGGAGCTGCTGCTGGACCAGGACCCCGGCGCGCTGCGTGCCGCCCTGCAAGCCCAAGCCGGCCTGCTGGCCTGGGCGGACATGCCCGCCGGACGCGTGCGCCTGGCCAAGCCCTCGCAATCGCTCGCATCGGACAGCTGCTGCTCCGGCGGCGCATGTTGTGCTTGAGGAACGGCGATGACTTTTGTCGTCACCGAGGCCTGCATCCGCTGCAAGTACACCGACTGCGTCGACGTCTGCCCCGTTGATGCCTTCCGCGAAGGGCCGAACTTCCTGGTCATCGACCCCGATGAATGCATCGACTGCGCCGTCTGCGTGCCCGAGTGCCCGGTCAATGCCATCTTTGCCGAAGAGGACGTGCCGGCCGACCAGCAGGACTTCACCGCCCTGAACGCCGAACTGGCCAAGAGCTGGCGGCCGATCACCCGCAAGAAGCCGGCGCTGCCGGACGCGCAGGAGTGGGTTGTGGTCGAGTTCAAGCGCGACCAGCTCAAGCGCTGAATCCGCCGGCCGTGCAGCCGATGCCGGCCGTCTGACGGCCTGTCGCAAGCCGGCTGCGGGCGGGCCCGCGCGCGCCTACCGTGCGCCCCTTCGCCAACGCAGGGGCCCGCATGCTGCAACTCCAAGACCTGAGCAAGAGCTTCGACGGCAAGACCGCCGTGGTGGACGCCGTGAACCTCGACCTGCAGGCCGGCGTGCTCGGCCTGATCGGCCACAACGGCGCGGGCAAGACCACGCTGATGCAGATGATCGCCACGCTGTGCAAACCCAGCCGCGGGCGCATCCTGCTGGAAGGCCAGGACATCGTGGCCAAGCCGGAGTTGATGCGCCGCCGCCTGGGCTATCTGCCGCAGGACTTCGGCGTCTACGCCAACCTCACCGCGCTCGAATTCCTGCAGTACTTCGCCGCGCTCAAGGGTGTGCGCGACGCCGCGCGCATCCGCCGCCTGCTGGAGCAGGTGAACCTGCACGAGCACGCGCACCGCCAGGCGGCCAGCTTCTCGGGCGGCATGCGCCAGCGCCTGGGCATTGCCCAGGCCCTGCTGAACGAGCCCGATGTGCTGGTGGTGGATGAACCCACGGCCGGCCTGGACCCCGAGGAGCGCCTGCGCTTTCGCCAGCTGCTCAGCGAAATCGGCTTCAGCAAGCTGGTGATCGTCTCGACCCACATCGTCTCGGACGTCGAGAACATGGCCACCCAGCTGGCCATCCTGAACCGCGGCCGCCTGACGGCCTGCACCAGCCCGGCCGCCCTGCTGCAGCAGGCCCAGGGCCTGGTGTGGACGGGCGAGCTGGACGAGAGCGAGTACGAGGCCTGGCGCCCGCACTGGCAGGTGCTGCAGGCGCAGCGCCAGGCCGGCGGCAGCGTGCGACTGCGCGTGGCCCAGGCCGAAGCGCCCTTCCGCGGCGCCCAGCCCGGCCTGCCCAGCCTGGAAGAGGCCCTGATGGCGCTGCGCTACGCGCTGCCGCAGGGAGCGGCGGCATGAACGCGGGCATGGACGCGGGCATGAGTGCCAACCCACTGGCCGCCCTGCTGCGCGTCGAATTCCTGCTGCGCAGCCGCCGCACCGCCACCCTGCTGGTGATGCTGGCGGTGCTGGCCATCAGCTGGCTGGTGGTGGCCAACCCGGCCGAGGGCACCGCCCTGGTGGTGGTGGGTGAACAGCGCCTGCGCTACGACAGCCAGACCCTGGCCTTTGGCAGCGCCCACTTCGGCGGTCTGCTGCTGGGCTTGGCCGGCTTCTACCTGGCGCGCGGCCGCATGCAGGAAGACCTGCGCTGCGGCCTGGCCGGCGTGCTGGCCGCCACGCCGGTGACCAACAGCCGCCTGCTGCTGGCCCGCTTCCTGGGCGCGCTGCTGTTCCTGTTCGCGCTGATGGGCGTGCAGCTGCTCGGCACCTGGGCCCTGCACGGCCTGCGCGGCGAAGGGCCCTGGCTGCCCCTGGTTTACCTGCAGCACTACCTGCTGCTGATGACGCCCGGCCTGATCCTGGCCGCCAGCTGCGCCACCCTGTGCGACGCCTGGGCCCCGCTGATGGGCCGGCGCGGCGACGTCGCCTACTTCTTCCTCTGGGTGCTGCTGCTGAGCCTGCTGCCGCTGAATGAGAAGGCCGTGGGCCTGAACCCCAGCCTGCTGCTCGATGTGCAGGGCTTGGCCACCACCGTGAACCGCATGAGCGAGGTGCTGGGCACCCACGACATCGGCATCGGCGGGGGCGACTTCAAGCCCGAACTGCCGCTGCTGGAGTTCCCGGTCGGTGCGATCTGGACCGGCGAGACCCTGCTGTTGCGCATGGGCACCGCGCTGCTGGCCCTGCTGCCCCTGCTGCCGGCGCTGGCCCTGTTCCACCGCTACCAGCCGGACCGGGTGCGCGCCCGCAGCGCCAGTGCCGGGCCGCGCCGCCTGCAGCGGGTGCTGGCGGCCGGCGTGGCACCCGCCACACGCGGCCT
>JBDHSJ010000331.1:0-3895 GCA_039808065.1 Burkholderiaceae bacterium
GCCGTGGGCCTGCTGCACCTGCCGCTGGCGCGCGAAGACCGCAAATTCAAGATCGCCCTGCAGGCCCCTGCCAAGACCGAGCCTGAGCGCAAGGTGCCGGTGAAGATCAAGGTGGAGGGCGCCCCGAAGGACGCCTGGATCACCGTCTCGGCCGTCGATGTGGGCATCCTCAACATCACCCGCTACGCCACGCCGGATGCCTTTGACTTCTTCTTCGGCAAGCACCGCTTCGCACCTGAGTGGCTGGATCTCTACGGCAAGCTGATCGAGAAGATGGACGGCCAGCTGGCGCGCCTGAAGTGGGGTGGTGACGCCGCCGCGCGCGACACGCAGTCCATGCCCAAGAAAGTCAAGCTGGTGGACCTGTTCAGCGGCCCGGTGAACCTGGACGCCAAGGGCGAGGCCACGGTGATGCTGGACATCCCCGACTTCAACGGCACCCTGCGCCTGATGGCCGTGGCCGCCAGCGGTGAGCGCTACGGCAAGGCGCAGGCCGAGATGGTCAGCGCCGCGCCCATCGTGGCCGAGCTGAGCACGCCGCGGTTCATTGCCCCGGGCGACCAGGCGCAGATTGCGCTCGACGTGACCAACCTCAGCGGCCAGGCGCAGACGGTGAATGTGGCCATCGAAGGGGCCGCGCCGCTCAAGCTCGGCAGCAATGCCGCGCCGCTGCAGTTGAAGGACAAGCAGCGCCAGATCCTGCGCTTCCCGGTGGAGGCGAATGGGCCCTATGGCCTGGCCAAGATCACGCTGAATGTCAGCACCGCCAGCGGCCTCAAGCTCAAGCGCGAGAGCTGGCTGCAGGTGCAGCCGCCCTACAGCATGGAGCGCGAGGGCCGGCGCCTGCGTCTGGCGCAGGGCGAGAGCACGCGCCTGGACACGAGCCTGATCCAGCGCTTCCACCCCAGCAGCAGCCAGGTGTCGATGAGCGTCAGCGACAACCCGCCGCTGCACATCGGCAAGCTGGTGCAGGGCCTGCTGGACTACCCCTATGGCTGCCTGGAGCAGACCACCAGTGCGGCCTACCCGCATCTGTTCGTCGATGAAGCCGCGGCCAAGGCCTGGGGCATCAAGCCGCGCACGCTGGCCGAGCGCCAGGCGTTCGTGGAAGGGGCGCTGGGCCGTATCGCCGGCATGCAGGCCAGCAATGGCGGCTTCACCCTGTGGGGCACTGGCTCGTACTACGAGGGCTACATCAGCGCCTATGTGCTGGGCTTCCTGCAGGACGCCAAGGCCGCCGGCTTCAAGGTGCCCGAGAGCCTGCAGACCCGCGCGGTGACCTGGATGCAGGGCGAGCTGGCGCAGGCGCCCAACCGCTTCCCCAGCCTGCCCAAGGAGCTGAAGACCGACGCCCTGGCCAAGGGCAACACGGCCAACTTCAACTGGCGCGACTACGAGCTGGTGCGCGACAGCCACCGCCGTTTTGCCGAGCTGGCGCACATCGGCTACCAGCTGGCGCGCGAGCAGAAGGCACCGCTCTCGACCCTGCGCTACCTGCACGACAGCGTGCGCGACCGTGCGCGCTCGCCGCTGCCGCTGCTGCACCTGTCGGCCGCGCTGAAGCTGATGGGCGACGAGCGCCGCGCCAAGGAAGCGCTGGACGACGCAATGAAGCGCAGCTACGGCATCCTGCCGCGCGACCTGCCCGGCTACTGGTGGGGCGAATGGCTGGGCGACTACGGCTCGGCCGTGCGCGACTACGCCATGGCCTATGCCCTGCTGCACCGCCACGATGTGCAGCACGCCCAGCGCGAGCAGCTGCTGTTTGACGCCGCCGAGCAGCTCGGCAGCCGGCGCTGGAGCAGCACCCAGGAAAAGATCGCCCTGGTGCAGGCGGCCCGCGCCGCCGGCGGCATGAAGCGCGAGGGCCCCTGGACGGCCCTGCTGAAGGCCGGCGAATCCAGCCAGGCGCTGGAAAGCCGCAGCACCGAGATGCGCACGTATGAGCCCGCCCAGATCGCCGCCGGCGTGAGCCTGAGCAACAGCGGCGCCAGCCCGCTCTTTGTCGAGCTGGAAGGCAGCGGCTTCCCGCAGCAACCACCGGCCTTCCGTGACGACGTGATCGAGCTGAACCGCCAATGGCTGGAGGCCGATGGCCGCGCTTACAACGGCCGCACGCTGAAGGTGGGCGAGATGCTGCTGGTGCGCGTGCAGGCGCGCAGCAAGACGCCGATCAAGGACGCGCTGATCGTCGACCACGTGCCCGCCGGCCTGGAGATCGAGAACCTGAACCTCAGCCAGGGCGGCGTCGAATCGATGGTGGCCAACGGACAGCAGCTGCTGGAAGCGGCGCAGGACGCCCGCATCAAGCACCGCGAGTTCCGCGACGACCGCTATGTGGCCGCCGCCGAGCTGAGCGGTGACTGGGTCACCGTCTACTACCTGCTGCGCGTCGTCAGCCCGGGTCGCTTCACGGTGCCGGCGCCGTTTGCGGAAGACATGTACCGGCCCGAGCTGCGTGGCGTTGGGCGGTCTGGCGGCACCGTCACGATCGAGGACCTGCGGCGATGAGCGACCCGGGCGCCGCGCCGCCGCCCTCGGGTCCGGTCCTGCGGCCGGCCCCGACCCCCTATTGCTCGGCACGCTGCCGCGCCACGCCGCTTGTGCGCTCGTTCAGCGCCTGCCCCCACTGCGGCTGCAGCTGGAACGGCCAGGCCGAAGGCACCGAGCGCCACTACCGCAACAACGCCTGGCGCCTGTGCGACAGCTGCGCGCGGCGGGAACGGCGGTGTGTGGTCTGTGCCGGGCCCTTGAACGAGTCGGGCGAGGGCTAGCAGGCCCCCTCAGGGCCCGCGCGTCGGCAGGTCCTGCGCCAGAAACAGGGCGTGGCGGGCATCGTGGTCGCAGGGCTCACGCACGGCCACGTGGGCGAGCAGCAGCTCGCCGCCGCTTTGCCAAGGCCACACGGCCAGTGCGCCGCTGCGGCTGAGGGCCAGCTCGGACATCGGCTCCCAGGATCGGCTGTCTGCCGGTGCGCCTGCGTAGCTGGGGTGTGCACCGTCGTCCACCCATTCGCCCCAGCCCAGGCCCAGGATGCCGAGCGGATGCTCCAGTGCGGCCAGCGGCGTGGCCACGGTGGCCGCGGCCCAGGCGGCCGGCTCCTCGTCGCCGGATAGCCAGGCGCGTGTGCCGGCGGCGCGCGCAATCCACTCCCATTCCGCCTCGCCGAGCAGGCGCAGGCCGGTGCGCTGCGCGAGGGCCAGCGCTGCATCGCCATCCACCCGCAACACCCCGTGCGGGTTGCCAGGATCGCCTTTGACTTTCAACCGGGCGCCATGGGGCTCCCGCAGCGGCGTCTGCGCGCACAGAAACGGGCGCACCCGGACGCGGCGCAGCGGCCGGCACAGGGTGAGCAGGTGCTGAACATAGCCGGCTGAATCAGGCGAGGCCGCCCGCAGGCGCTCTTGCAGGACCTGCGCCTCCGCATCGCTCAGCCCCATCTCGAACTCGCCGCCGGGCACGGCCACCCAGTCCAGCTCCAAGCCTTCAGCGCGCACCCGAGGCAACTGCTGGGTGCCGGCGCGCTCCTGCACCCGGTGCCCAGGGCCGAGCGCCCGGGCCAGGGCTTCTGCGACGGCCATTCGCTGCGGCGCAGACTGGCGACTCCACGCGTCGAGCGAGGCCAGTTCGGGCCAATCCGCCGCGTGGTCGGCTCGAACCGGGCTCGCCCGGGGCAGTGGGGGCGGTGGCGGTTCGCGATGGTGCAGGCGCTCGCCCACCAGGCTTTGCCACTCACGCTCCTGCTCATCGAAGTCCTCTGGGCGCTCCAGCTGGAAGGGCAGGTCGGACGCCGGCGCTGCGGCCGGCGCCGCAGGGGGCTCAAAGTCGTCGAAGGCGGGCAGTCCGAGCGCCACGGCCACGCGGTCCTGGGCCTCGTAGGGCAGCAGCGGGAAGA
>JBDHSJ010000332.1:0-3891 GCA_039808065.1 Burkholderiaceae bacterium
GATGCTGCCGGCCCGCCTGGCCCAGGCCGCCGCGCCGCTGGCTTTCGGGTTGGCGCTGCAGGCCTGGGGCGTGCACAGCCTGTGGCTGTGCATCGGCCTGGCCGGCGCGGCGCTGGGGGCGCTGGCGTGGATGCGCCCGCCGCCGGGGGGCTGAGAGGCTCTCGCCTCATTCTGAAGATCCGACTGCGGCTTCAGGCTGGAAGCCGTCGTTCGTTGAGTGCTTTGGCGGCTAACAGCCTGTGCTCGAATTGGGATCGATGTAGACGGTTGCTTGGCCGGAGTCCAAGTAACTGTCACACCGCACCCGCCGTCATCAACACAAAAGCCCAGGGAGGGCTGCACATGGATTCGAGAACCTTCACCGTCCAGCAGATTTACCAAGATCGGCGCCAGTACCGCGTGCCGTTCTACCAACGCCCCTACGTCTGGAATCGCGATGACCAGTGGGGCCGCCTCTGGGAAGACATCCGCGACAAAGCCGAAGCGCGTCTGCAAGGTGGCAAGACCTTCCCCCACTTCATGGGTGCAGTGGTGCTGGAGCCCCAGAAGAAGTCGGGCCTCCTCGGTGTAGAGCGGCACCACATCATCGATGGCCAGCAACGGCTAACCACACTGCAGTACGTAATGACTGCGCTGGTCCATACCTTGCGCGCAGCGAAGAACGAAAAGCTGCTGCCTCTCATCGAGGCCTGCCTGACCAATTCGAACCCAGAGACGATGGAGGACGTTGCCGTAGAACGCTTCAAACTCTGGCCGACGTTCCGCGATCGCAAGCAGTACGAACAGGCAATGACGGCAACGTCTCTCGATGAGCTGCGCCAGCGGTTCCCGACCAGCTTCACTCAGGCTGGCAACTTGCGCAAGATTGGCGCGGACCATCCGCCAGCGCTTGAAGCCATTGTTTTCTTTCACGAGCAGATGCTTGACTGGGTCAACGACGAACCGGAGGTCGACGCGTCGACCCGCGCAAACGCGCTGACTGCAGCGGTCCTGACCGACTTGTCCATCGTCTGCATCTCTCTCGGCGAGGACGATGACGCCCAGGTGATCTTCGAAACGCTGAACGGGCACGGTGCTGAGCTACATGCAACCGACCTCATCCGCAACTTCATCTTCATGCGGGCTGGCACCGATGCCGATGACCTCTACAACAACCTGTGGAGTCAGTTCGAGGCCCCGATTTGGTCGGAGAAACAAACGCGTGGCCGGCTCAGCCGGCCACGCCTGGAGTGGTTCGTTCAGACGGCCGTTCAGGCGCAGACCGGCGACGAGATCGACGTCGGCCGCCTGTACGCGGGCTACCGTCGCTTCGTGGACAGTGCCGCGGGTCTTCAAGCCGCTGGCGCACAGCTAGGCATGCTGAATCGCTTCGGCGAACACTACCGGGCGCTGGTGACTGGTACGGGCTCTGAACCGATCGCCGTTTTTGGTCGTCGCATTGCAGTCTGGGATGCATCCCCGACACATGCCTTGGCGCTTCGGGTGGCGACCTCATCCCTGTCGGTCCAAGAACAGCAAGAGATCTACAGCTGCATCGAGTCATACCTCGTTCGCCGCGCCGTCTGCGACCTGTCCCGCAAGAACTACAACAAGGTCTTTGCCCAACAGCTGAAGCGCCTGATCGATGGAGAACTGACTGCGGTGGCCTTACGCACTGCACTCAAGTCCTTGACCGGCGATGCATCGCGCTGGCCTACAGACGAAGAATTCAGGCGCAGCTGGACCAAGGGACCGGCCTACCCTGGGCGGCTTGATGCAGCGAAGCTGCGTGCCATCTTCCATCGCCTGGAAACGGCGATGCGCAGTGAGAAGTCCGAGGAGTTGGTGCCGCTGACCCTTGACGCCTTGGACATTGATCACATCATGCCAAGGTCCTGGTACAGCCACTGGCCACTTGCTGACGGCAAAACGGTCTCCGCCTTCGAGGCCTTGAACGCTCAGCCCTTGCGTTTCTCCAGGACGGATGTCGACCCAAGAACTCAAGCCATCTTGGACCGGGAAGGAGCGATATCAAACATCGGCAACCTGACCCTCGTCCACCTCGGCGTCAACCGTGCCCTTCAGAACCACGGCTTCGAAGAGAAGCGCGAGGCGCTGTTCGAACACTCGAACCTGCAGTTGAACCGCGCCCTGATGCAGCGCAAGTCCTGGGATGAGGAAGCTATCGCCGCACGGGGTGAAGCGTTGTTCGAGTTCGCAGTTCAGATCTGGCCGGGGCCAGAGCTTTCTTGACGCCGCTTCAGCTGACGCGCAATCCCTCTTGAGAGCCTGTCAGCCCGACGCCCACCATTTGCAACGCTCACAACCGTCCACCTGGATGCAGCTGCGGGTGGGGAGGCGTCTGGTACGGGAACGCCGGGAATGATGGAGGCCGGCTCTTCCGGTGCGATCCACGCCGGTTTGGGTTGCAGCGGGGAACGACCTCGCTGCTGGTCGGAAGGCTCAGCTTCCTAGCCGATGGGGGTTCTTCGCCATTGTCGAGACGGAGGGCGGCTTCCGCTGCACTGCGGCCCTTGCCCGCGAGCCCGAGCCACCAGCTCATCAAAGCGATCCGCCGCCCGCCAACCGCCCTGGGGGTCAGACCCGCGGGTCCTTAAGCACGGCGACAACTCCGGAATCAGCAGCGCCACCCCCAGCATGTTCCAAACGAACACGAAGGCCAGCAGGATGCCCCTATTGGCCTGGAACTCGATGGGGCTGAGCGCCCAGGTGGCGACGCCGGCAGCGGGGGTCACGCCCACCTGCACCGCAACCTTGCCGGTGAAGCGCAGCGCGCGGCGATAGGCCAAGGCCAGAAGCAGGGGCACGACCCACATGCTGGTGCGGAAGTCGGTGGCCACCAGGTTGCCGTGCAGGCTGTCACGGCCCACTTCCTATTCGTGCCGCAGCGCCTCGATCGGATCGAGGCGCGCGGCGCGGCGCGCCGGCACATAGCCGAACAGCACGCCGATCAGGGCCGCGAAGCCGAAGGCGAGCAGGTGGATGTCGGCGTCGAAGCGGTAGGGCAGGCCCATCAGCTGCGTCAGCCCCAGCGACGCGGCCAAAGCCAGCAGCAGACCGACCAGGCCGCCGAGGGCGCTGAGCACCACCGCCTCGATCAGGAACTGCAGCAGCACCTCGCGTTCCAGTGCGCCGATGGCCAGGCGGATGCCGATCTCGCGCGTGCGCTCGGTCACGCTGACCAGCATGATGTTCATGATGCCGATGCCGCCCACCAGCAGGCTGACCGCCGCCACGGCGCCGAGCAGGGCGGTCATCACCTCGGTGGTGCCGGCCAGGGTCTGGGCGAGCTGGCGGGTGTCGAGGATGTTGAAGTTGTCCTCGTCGTCCGCGCTCAGGCGGCGGCGTTCGCGCAGCAGTTGGCGCAGCGCGGCCTGCACGCTGGCGCTGTCGGCCTCGGGTTCGCGCGCCACCAGCAGCAGGCCCACGTTGGTGTTGCCGCTCAGGCGGCGCTGCAGCGTGGCCAGGGGCAGCACCACCACATCGTCCTGGTCCTGCCCCATCGCGGCCTGGCCCTTGGCGGCCAGCAGGCCGATGACGGTGCAGCCGAGCTGACGCAGGCGCAGGCCCTGGCCGATCGGGTCGGCCGTGCCGAACAGCTCGCGCCGCACGGTGGCGCCGATGACGCAGACCGCCGCGCCGGCGCGCTCCTCGGCTTCGTTGAAGAGCCGCCCGCCGGCCAGTTGCCAGTTCAGCGCCTCGAAGTAGGCCAGGGTGCTGCCCACCGCCTGGGTGGACCAGTTGCGCGCCCCGGCCACCGCCGCCACGCCCAGGCTGGACTGCGGCGCCACCGCGCGCAGGCCGGCCAGCTGGGCGGCCACGGCCTCGGCCTCGGCGCGCTTGAAGGGCGGAGCGCCGCCGCTGTCGCGCCCGGGCCCGAGGCGCTGGCCG
>JBDHSJ010000333.1:0-3883 GCA_039808065.1 Burkholderiaceae bacterium
GGAGCGGCTCGGGCAGATGTTCTCCGCCATTCACGACGCCGGGGAACGCATGCTCAAGCTGGTGTGCGATCTGCTGGACCTGGCCAAGGCCGAGCGCGGGGAGGTGCTTGGCCGCCGCTGCATGGTGGATCTGCGGGATCTGGTGGATGCCGCTCTGCGTGAACTGGAGCCCATGGCGCAACGCAAGACCGTGGGTCTGCAGTGGACGCCGCCTGCGCAAGCCGTGTGGGTGAATGCGGATGCCGAGCGCTTGCTGCAGGTGCTGCGCAACGTGCTGGCCAATGCGCTGCGGTTTGCGCCGGCGGGCTCCCTTGTGGAGCTGGAGCTCCCGTGCGAAGCCGGCGCGTTGCGGCTGTGCGTGGCCGACCGGGGCCCCGGCATTCCCGAGGCGGAACTGGAACGCATCTTCGAGCCGTTCGTCCAATCCAGCCGCACCCGCGATGGCGCCGGAGGCACCGGGCTGGGCCTGGCCATTGCCCGGCAGATCATGGATGCGCACGAAGGCTCCATCTACGCACGCAACCGCGCGGGCGGTGGCGCGGTGTTCGAGCTTAGGCTGTCGCTGGCCGCCGGCGCGGCTTGACCTGACCCTGGGCCTGTTCCTGGACGCCCGCTTGCATGAAGGCCACGAAGCGCTCGCAGGCGCCCAAGATGTGCTGCTTGGTCAGCTTGGCGGCCGCTTTGCCGTCGCCGGCCACGCAGGCCTCCAGGATGGCCAGGTGCTCGCTGCGTGCCTGCGCGCGGCCGTCGGTCAACTGCAACTGATCCACCAGGTAGCGCTCGGTCTTGTCCAGCGCTGCCACCACGGCCTGCAGGTAGTAGGGCAGGCCGGCCTGCTCATACAGCGCGCAGTGAAAGTCGCGGTTCAGCTCGCCCCAGCGCACGGCATCGCTTTCCTTGCTGAAGGCCTGGCAGCGCTTCTTGGCCTCGGCCAACACCGGGCCGGTGAGCTGCGGCACGGCCTGCAGGATCAGTTCGCCTTCCAGCAGGGCGCGGAAGTTGCAGATCTCGACCACTTCCTCCTGGCTCAGGCCGGTGACGGTGTAGCCGTGGTAGCGCTTGATCTGCACCAGGCCATGCTGTTCCAGCCGGGTCAGGGCCTCGCGCACCGGGATGCGGCTGGTCTGGAACTGGCGCGCCAGCTCTTCCTGGCGCAGCGCCTCGCCGTCCTTCAGCTGGCCGCTGATGATGGCGCGGTGCAGGGCCTCGTAGACCTGATCGGTGGCCGAAGGGGCGATCGTGGCGGGAGTCAGCTGGGGCAGGGCCATGGAGGGGCGCGCAGGGGCATGATGCGGCGAAGCCCTGATTGTGGCCGCGCGCAGGGAAATGGATCCAAGCCTTGAACATTGGATCCAATATGCAATATGCTTCGGCCATCAACCCGCGCGGCACGCGCACCAAGGAGTCCGATCATGTGGCAAGGCGTCATCCCTGCAGTCACCACCAAATTCACCCCTGAAGGCCGGCTGGATGCCGCCGAGATGCAGCGCTGCTTCCAGCTGCAGATGCAGGCCGGCTGCGACGGCCTGATCGCCTGCGGCTCGCTGGGCGAAGGCCCGATGCTGAGCCACGAGGAGCGCCTGCAGGTGCTCAAGCTCACAAAGGAGGTCACCGGCACCAAGCCCGCGCTGTTGACCGTGGCCGAGGCCGGCACCCGCGAGGCCTGCCAGCTGGCCGAGGCCGCGGCGAAGGCCGGCGCCGACGGCCTGATGGTGGTGCCCAGCACCATCTATCACACCGATGCCCGCGAGACCGCCGCCAACCTGCGCGCCATCGCCGCCGCGGCCGACCTGCCGGTGATGATTTACTCGAACCGCATCGCCTACCGCGTCGACGTCACGACCGACCTGCTCGAAGAGCTGGCCGACGACAAGCGCTTCGTGGCCGTGAAGGAGAGCAGCGACGACATCCGCCGCTGCACCGAGATCCTGACCCGCCTGGGCGACCGCTACGACGTGCTGACCGGCGTGGACAACCTGGCCTTCGAGGCCCTGTGCGCCGGCGCGCATGGCTGGGTGGCCGGCCTGGTGGTGGCCTTCCCGGCCGAGACGGTGGCGATCTACCGCCTCGTCAAGGCCGGCCGCATCGATGAGGCCCGCGCCATCTACCGCTGGTTCCGCCCGCTGCTGGACCTGGATGTCTCCACCTACCTGGTGCAGAACATCAAGTTCGTCGAGGCGCTGGCCATCGGTTCGAACGACCGCTGCCGCGCCCCGCGCCTGCCCCTGGCCGGCGAGCGCCGTGCCCAGGTCGAGGCCGTGGTGCGCAAGGCCCTGGCAACCCGCCCGGCTCTGCCCAAGGTTTAAGCAATGGAGTTCCGCAGCCTGATCGGCGGCCACTGGTGGGAAGGCGGCCGCGCCACCGTGAACGAGAACCCCTCGGATCTGGATGATCCGGTGGGCACCGCCTACGAGGCCGACGCCGAGGCCGTGCACGCCGCGGTGAGCGCCGCCGCCGCGGCCGCACCGGCCTGGGGCCTGAGCGGCCCGCAGCAACGCTTCGATGTGCTGGACCGCGTGGGCAGTGAGATCCTGGCCCGCCGCGAGGAGCTGGGCCGCCTGCTGGCGCGCGAGGAAGGCAAGACCCTGCCCGAAGCCATCGGCGAAGTGGGCCGCGCCGGCCAGATCTTCAAGTTCTTCGCCGGCGAGGCCCTGCGCCAAGGAGGTCAGGTGCTCGATTCCGTGCGCCCCGGCGTCGGCGTCGAGGTGCGGCGCGAGCCGCTCGGGGTGGTGGGCCTGATCACGCCTTGGAATTTCCCGATCGCGATTCCCGCTTGGAAGGTGGCGCCCGCGCTGGCGTATGGCAACGCGGTGGTGCTGAAACCCGCCGAGCGCGTGCCCGGCAGCGCCTGGGCGCTGGCCGACATCCTGCACCGCAGCGGCCTGCCCGAGGGCGTGTTCAACCTGGTGCTGGCGCGCGGCTCGGTGGTCGGGCCCATCCTGGTGGAGCGGCCGGAGGTCGCGGCCATCAGCTTCACCGGCTCGGAAGGCGTGGGCCGGCGACTGGCGGCCGATTGCGGCCTGCGCCTGAAGAAGCTGCAGCTGGAGATGGGCGGCAAGAACCCGCTGCTGGTGCTGGACGACGCCGACCTGGACCAGGCCGTGAACTGCGCCATCCAGGGCGCCTACTACTCCACCGGCCAGCGCTGCACGGCGTCGAGCCGGCTCATCGTCACCGCCGGCATCGCCGAGCGCTTCCGCGCTGCGCTGCACGCTGCCACCGACAAGCTGGTGGTGGGCCATGCGCTGGAGGCCGGCACGCAGATCGGCCCGGTGGTGGACGGCGTGCAGCTTGAAGCCGTCGAGCGCGAACTGGAGCTGGCGCGCCAGGAGGGTGCCCGGCTGGTCTGCGGCGGCCAGCGCGTGGCGCGCGCCACCCAGGGCCATTTCCTGCAGCCCGCGCTGCTGGAGGTGCCACGGCCGGGGATGCGCGCCGACCGCGTCGAGGTCTTCGGCCCGGTGGCCACGCTGGCGGTGGTGCAGGACTACGAAGCCGGTCTGGCCCTGGCCAACGACACCGAGTTCGGCCTCGCCGCCGGCATCTGCACCACGTCGCTGAAGCACGCCCAGCACTTCAAGCGCCACGCCCAGGCCGGCATGGTGATGGTCAACCTGCCCACCGCGGGCGTGGACTATCACGTGCCCTTTGGCGGCCGCAAGGGCAGCAGCTTCGGCCCGCGCGAGCAGGGTGCGGCGGCGGCGGAGTTCTACACGACGGTCAAGACCGCCTACCAATGCGCCTGAGAGTGCCGGCATGAACGCGCGCGACCTGGACTTCCTGCCGCCGCTGCAGGCCGAGGCGCCGCGTGCGCTGCAAACGCTCGTGCTGGGGGCCGGCATCGTCGGCCTGGCCTGCGCGCTTCGCCTGCAGTCGGCTGGCCTGC
>JBDHSJ010000334.1:0-3882 GCA_039808065.1 Burkholderiaceae bacterium
GGTGTGGGAGGGGCGAGGGGAGCTGGCCATGACCGCAGTGTCGCCGCGGGGTCTGGATCGTGCTGCCTACAATTGGTTTGAACGTTTGAACCAAAGGACCGTGCGATGAGCACCTCGATCGAGCAGCTTGCACAGACCTTTGCCGAATGCAAGCCGCTGTTCTTTGCGCTGGCCGAGATTCCGCGCCAGCAGATCCTGCTGCTGCTGAGCCAGCACGAGGCGCTGAACGTCAACCAGATTGCCGAGCACCTGCCGCTGTCGCGCCCGGCCATCTCGCATCACCTGAAGATCATGCGCCAGGCCGGGCTGCTGGAGCTGCACCCGCGCGGCACCGAGAACCTTTACCGGCTCAACAGCATCGGCGCGGTGGAGCTGCTGGCCCGCTGCGCGGCCGAGCTCAACGCCCTGGGGCCGGACGAGTGAGCAGCTGCTCGGCCGCGGCGCGGCCGGCTTCGAAGGCTTCCTCGAACACCGAGTAGCCGGCCAGGTCGCTGTGCGCGAAAGCCAGGCGGCCGCGGCCCTGGCGCAGCGCGGCCAATGCCGCTTGGCCGCGCACGCCGGGTGCCGGGATGGCCATGGCATGGCCCCAGCGCGTCAGCCGCGCCTCCACCAGGCGTTCGGGCAGGTCCGGGTGCACGCCGGTGTAGTGCGCCAGCAGCTCGGCCAGCCAGTCGCGCCAGGGGCGGCTCAGCAGCTCGGCGCGGCGGGCCTCGGGCAGGGCCCAGTAGGCCGTCAGCACCGTCGGGCCGGGGCGCGGGTCCAGGCTTTGGTGACGGGCGTCTACGTACCCGAGCGCCGCGCTGCCGTGAATGACGTTGTCCCAGGCCGGCGGCGCGCCGCGGCGCTGCAGCAGCGGGCCGTCCAGGCGCAGATTGGCGATCAGCCAAGGCGCGCGCGGCAGCTGCAGGGCGTCCAGCGCGGCGTCTGGGCGGCGCAGCAGGCGGCGGGCGATGAAGAGCGGCGTGGCCAGCACCAGCGCCTGGGCCTGCCAGTGCTCCAGACCTTCCGGCCCCTGGGCCAGCACGCTGACGCCCTGGCGCTCTTCGGTGACGGCCAGTGCCAGGCGCTGGGCGTGGATGGCGCCCTGCAGCGGCGCGGCCAGGCGCTCCACCAGCCAGGCATTGCCCTGCGGCCAGGTCAGTACCGGCTGTTCGTGCGCTTCTTCAGCGCTGGCGGCAAAGCCGTGGCGGCTGGCGAAGTAATGCAGGCCGGCCCAGGCCGAGACGCGTGTGACTCCCGCGCCGTAGTCGTCGCGGCAGCAGTAGTCCAGGTAGGCCAGCAGTTCGGGCTCGTCGAGTTGCTCGGCCTGCAGCCACTGGGCGAAGGTCTGCGCATCGAGTGCGCGGTGCCCGTCCGTCCAGGGGGCGCGCGTGCTGGGCAGGGCGAAGCCGAGCTGCTGGGCTGCGCGCACCGCGGTGGCAAAGCGCTGGCGCTGCGCCTGCGCAGCCTCTGTCTCGGCGGGCGGCAGCAGGCCGGGGAGCCACTCCCCCCGGTGGAACAAGCGCTCGGCCGGCGCGTGGCATTGAAAGGCCTCCTGGGCCTGCCAGCGCCCCTGCACACGCCGGGCTGCCCCCAGCTCCACCAGCAGATCCTGCAGCTCGGGCGATTCGGGCCCGGGCTGCGGCAGGTAGTGGGCGCCGAGCGGCACGGGCTGGCCGGCTAGCTCGGCGCCGCGGCTGTGGCCGCCTGCGCGCAGGTCCAGCTCCAGCACGGCCACCTCCACACCCGCCGCGCGCAACTGGCGCGCGCACACCAGGCCGGCCACGCCACCGCCCAGCACCAGCACCTGGGTGCGGCGCGGTGTGGCCGTGCGGGCATCGGGCAGGGGCTCGCGCAGGCGATGGGCCAGGGCGGGGTCGGGTCCCAGCCAGCCACCGTCAGGCTCACGCGTCTTCTGGGTGCAGGCCGCGAGCAGGGGAGCGGCCAGGGCGGCACGGCGGGAAATCAATGCACGGCGCCCCATTCGCGCAGGAAGTGCTGGACGAGGACCGGGTCCGAGAGCCGGTTCACGCCGCCAGCCACCCGGTCCATATCGGGCGGGAAGCTCATCATCAGCGGCAAGGTCTGCGGCGTCAGGAAACGCAGCCCCTCAGGCAACTGGCGCGGAGCCTGCCAACGGCGGTGGCCGGCGAGCACGAAGCCCCATTCGCCAAAGCTCGGGACATTGGCGTGGTACGGGGTGGTCTGCAGGCCCACGGCTTCGAGCGTGTCCACCACGGTCCAGAAGCTGTGGCGGGCCACCAGGGGTGAGGTGGACTGCACGACCAGGAAGCCGCTGGCGTTCAGATGCTCCAGCACGCGCTGGTAGAAGCTGGTGCTGTAGAGCTTGGCCAGGGCGTGGTTGCTGGGGTCGGGGAAATCGGCAATCACCACGTCGAAGCTCTGGCCGGGCTGGGTCTCCAGCCAGGCGTAGGCGTCGGCATGGATGACCTTGACCTTGGGGTGGCGCAAGGCATCGTGGTTCAGCGGTGCCAGCACCGGGCCTTGGGCCAGCCGGGTGATGTGCTCGTCCAGCTCCACCAGCACCACCTCCTGCACCTCGCGGTAGCGCAGGATCTCGCGCACCGCCAGCCCGTCACCGCCTCCCAGCACCAGCACGCGGCGCGGCGCGCCATGCGCGGCCAGGGCGAGGTGCACCAGGGCCTCGTGGTAGCGGTACTCGTCGCGTTCGTGGAACTGCAGATTGCCGTTCAGGTAGAGCTTGACGCCGGTGCGACCCTGGGTGACGACCACGCGCTGGTAGGGGCTGCTCTGCTGCAGCACGATCGGCTCGCCATAGAAGCGCTGCTCGGCCCATTGCGTCAGCCGCTCGGCGCCACCCCAGGCCAGCAGCAGCAGGGCCAGAGCCGCGGCACAGGCCAGCGCATGGGCGGCAAAAGCGCGCAGCTCGTGTCGGAACATCCACAGCGCCCACAGCGCCACGGCCCAATTCAGCAGACCGAAGAACAAGCCGGTGCGCACCAGGCCCAGATGCGGCACCAGCAGCAGCGGGAAGGCCAGGGCCACCAGCAGGGCGCCGAGGTAGTCGAAGGTCAGCACCTGGCTGACGAGTTCGCGCAGCGAGGCGCGTTCGCCGCCCGAGCGCGTCTTGAGGATGCGCATCACCAGCGGGATCTCCAGCCCCACCAGGCTGCCCACCAGCACCACGAGGGCGTAGAGCAGCACACGGAATACGCCCTCGCTGCCCGGCGGCAGCAGGCTGTGCGTGGCGAATAGACCCATGGGCAGCAGCCCGCCCACCACCGCCACCAGCAGCTCGATGCGCAGGAACTGCGCCACCAGCTGGCGCTCGACGAAACGGCTCAGGTAGGAGCCGATGCCCAGTGCGAACAAGTAGGCACCGATGACGGTGCTGAACTGCAGCACCGAGTCGCCCAGCAGGTAGGAAGCCAGCGCGCCGGCGGCCAGCTCATAGGCCAGGCCGCAGGCGGCGATCAGGAAGACGCTGGCCAGCAGGAGCGCCTCGGGCAGGGAGACGCGCGCATTAGGGGCAGTGGACATGGGAAGGGCCGGGCCGCCCCGGGCCGGAAGACTCAGTGAATCGCTGCGGCGACGATCAGGCCGATCGAGATGCACATGGCGGCGACGACGATGGCCAGCGCCAGATTGCGGTGCTCGACGATCTCCTCCCACAGCTTGTAGGGGGTGATCTTGTCGACCACGATGAAGCTGACCCAGAAGATCACCACGCCCATCAGCGAGTACAGCAGGGTGCCGCCGACAGCGGCGGGAGTAAGCCATTCAAGGGTCATGTTGAGCTCCTTCGGTGGTGTGATTCAAATTGCGCGGTGCCAGTCCGATCAAGCGGCCGCCGTGGAACCGGCTTTGCCGGGCCACTGGCGGCGCCCCCTCGGGGGGAGGCGCCGCAGGCGCTTCGGGGGG
>JBDHSJ010000335.1:0-3877 GCA_039808065.1 Burkholderiaceae bacterium
AAGCTGGCCAGCACGGCAAGGCCGGGCAGGGCGACCAGCAGGGCGCGGTCGCTTCCGCCCATCGACAGGCAGGCCAGCAGCCCCACCGCGGCCAGGCTCAGCGGCACGGCGATATGGCGAAAGCCCAGATGGCCGCGCCAGCGCCACAGCGTCCAGAGCGTCAGCGCGCCGCTGGGCCACAGGAACCAGAGCAGCAACTGCAGCAGGTTGCCGGCCTGCAGGGCGTCGAGCCGCCAGGTCCAGGCATGACTAATGAAGGCGGCCGCACCCGCCGTCAGCATGCCCAGGCCGAGCCCCCAGCGCAGCCGTCTGGCGCCTTCAAAGCGGGAGTACTGGCAAATCAACAAGCCGGCCAGTGCCAGCAGCAGGGCGACAAAGGGTGCGCCGCTCAGGGAAAGAATCAGCAGCCCGAGCGCCACCAGGCCCTGGGCGCGGCGGTCGCGATAGGGGGCGGCTGCCATGGCGTAGAGCCACAGACCTGCCCCCACGAGTTGCAGCAGTGCGGACGTGGCCTCATGTCCGATGCGCAGCAGCCCGAGTGAGGCTATCAGGGCCAGCAGGGCGGCATCGGCCAGGGCGCGCGCATAGTCCAGCGTGTTGGCCTCGCCACCAAAGGCGAATGCAACTGGCTGTGCCGCTTCGGTGCGTGCGAAATGGAAGGTGGCGTACCAGACCAGCGCCAGCACCAGGGCTAGCAGCAAGATGAAGGGCAAGCGCGCCGCCAGGGCGTTGTCCAGCATCGGCAGGGCCAGCATGCTGCCCGCACCCAGCCAGTAGGGCAGCAGCGCGCCGTCGGGCGCGGCCAGGCCGGCCAGGGTTGGGGTCCACCAGGAGGATTCACCGCGCGCCAGTGCGGCCATGAAGCCAAAGCTGGTCAGGTCGCCCTGTCGCCAGGGCTCACGGCTCAACTGACCTGGGAGCAAATAGGCAAGGCAGATCAACAGCAAGGCCCAACGCGAGAGCGGACGGGCACCGGCCTGGGCAACGAGGGCAGGGGAAGCAGGGGTCACGGCGGCGGATGATGCCAACAAAAAGGCAGCCCGCAGGCTGCCTTTCCGGCGCAGACAAAAAAGCAGCCCGCAGGCTGCTTTTTCGGGGCAACAAGAGTTGGCTTACTTCTTGAGGTGAGCGAACTTGTTGCGGAACTTCTCGACGCGACCGCCCAGGTTGTCCACGCTCTTCTGGGTGCCGGTGTAGAAGGGGTGCGACTCGCTGGTGGTTTCCAGCTTCATCAGTGGCAGCTCGCGGCCGTCTTCCATCTTGATGGTTTCCTTCGTGGCAACCGTCGAGCGGGTCACGAACTTGAAACCATTGGACAGATCCACGAAGCAGACGTCGCGGTAATTGGGGTGAATGCCTTCTTTCATGGGGACCTCAGAAGTAGGTGGAGAGCCACGCCCCTTGTGTTGCGGGCGCACTTTTCCGGGTGTGGGGCGAAAAGCCCGCGATTATAGACAGAGTCTAGGTGGCAGTGCTGACAAGAGCTCTCCAAACGCGCCGCGCCGGACGCGGCGAGTCCTTCGACAGGCGTCGCAAAGCCCGCAGAGCTTTGCTCGGTCCTGTCTCAGCCCCCTCTACGCATCAGGTCGAAGAAGTCATGGTTGTTCTTCGTCGCCTTCATCTTTTCAAGCAGGAACTCCATCGCCTCGATTTCGTCCATCGGGTAGAGGAGTTTTCGCAGGATCCAGGTCTTCTGCAGGATCTCGGGCTTGAGCAGCAGTTCCTCTCGGCGGGTGCCGCTGCGGTTGATCAGGATCGAGGGGTAGACGCGCTTCTCGGCCATGCGGCGGTCCAGATGGATCTCGCAGTTGCCGGTGCCCTTGAACTCTTCGTAGATCACCTCGTCCATCTTGGAGCCGGTGTCGATCAGGGCGGTGCCGATGATGGTCAGCGAGCCGCCTTCCTCGACGTTGCGGGCCGCGCCGAAGAAGCGCTTGGGGCGCTGCAGGGCGTTGGCGTCCACACCACCAGTCAGTACCTTGCCCGAACTGGGCAGCACGTTGTTGTAGGCGCGGGCCAGGCGGGTGATCGAGTCGAGCAGGATGACCACATCCTTCTTCAGCTCGACCAGGCGCTTGGCGCGCTCGATCACCATCTCGGCCACCTGCACATGGCGGGCGGCGGGTTCATCGAATGTGGAACTGATGACTTCGCCGCGCACCGTGCGCACCATCTCGGTCACTTCCTCGGGGCGCTCGTCCACCAGCAGGACGATCAGGTGCACCTCGGGGTGGTTGGCCACGATGGAGTGGGCCAGATGCTGCATCAGCATCGTCTTGCCGGTCTTCGGTTGGGCCACCAGCAGGGCTCGCTGGCCTTTGCCGATCGGGGCGACCAGGTCAATGATGCGGCTGGCGACGTTTTCCTCGCCCTTGATGCCCTCGCGTTCGAGTCTGAACTGTTCCTTGGGGAACAGCGGAGTCAGGTTCTCGAACATGATCTTGTTCTTGCTGTCCTCCGGAGGCAGGCCGTTGATGCGGTCCACCTTGACGAGTGCGAAGTAGCGTTCGCCGTCTTTCGGCACCCGCACCTCGCCCTCGACCATGTCACCGGTGTGCAGGTTGAAGCGGCGGATCTGGCTGGGCGACAGATAGATGTCGTCCGTGCTGGCCATGAAGCTGGTGTCAAGCGACCGCAAGAAGCCGAAGCCGTCGGGCAGCACTTCGAGCACGCCATCGCCGAAGACCTGCTCGCCCGCCTTGGCGCGCTTCTTCATGATCGCGAACATCAGCTCCTGCTTGCGCATGCGCGTGACGTTTTCGATCTCCAGCGCCTCGCCCATCTTGATGAGGGCAGAGACGTGCAGATCCTTGAGTTCGGAGAGATGCATAGGGTCCTATCGGTCCTGGCGGCTTGCTCACGCAGAGCCGGGGCAAGCCTGTGGCCTGCGGCGGAACAACGGAAGGTCGGAGGGATCTTGGGGGGAGAAACCTGTGCCGCGCCTCGATTGCCGGGGGGCTACAGGAGCGGGCGCCGCGTTGCTGCGGCGCCCGTGGACGCAAATTATAGGTGGGCGTCCAGGAAGCTCGTCAGCTGCTGCTTGGACAGTGCACCGACCTTGGTGGCGGCCAACTGGCCGTCCTTGAACAGCATCAGCGTGGGGATGCCGCGGATGCCGTACTTGGCTGGCACTTCACGGTTCTCGTCCACATTCATTTTCGCGACCTGCAGCTTGCCTTCGTAGGCGCTGCTGACCTCGTCCAGGATGGGGGCGATCATCTTGCAGGGGCCGCACCACTCGGCCCAGTAATCGATCAGCACCGGAGTGCCGGACTTGAGCACGTCGGCTTCGAACGAAGCGTCGGAGACGTGTTTGATCAGGTCGCTGCTCATGTAGGGGGTTCCTAGTCTGGAAGGGGCTGAAAACGGTCATCGACCGCGCCAAATCGCCGCGCCACTGCAGCCGGGCGAGCCCCATGGCCGAGGGCAGAATGATTCTTACACAAGGCCTACACGTGCTGGACCTGTAGGCCGATTCAGGGGCATTGGGCGGCCCGCAAGGAGAGAGGGTGCAGGGCTGGCAAGCCTGGCCGGAGGCGGCCGGAGTGGAATCGTTTTGGTGCCAAGTGGCCCAGTGGGTTCGAGTGCGTCTGCGGGAGGCCGGGATCGCGCCGCGCGACGCCGTGCTGCTGCTGCCCTTCGTTCAGCAGCTGCCTCTGGCCCGCAAGGCCTTTGGCGCGGGCTGGGCGCCGCGCATCGAAACGACACGCAGCCTGGCTTCTGCCCTGGGCCCCAGTCCCCTGCCAGCACCCGGCCAGCCGAGTGGCGACGCCGCCACAGATGCCCTGGTGGCCCGCCAACTCTTGTTGGCGCAAGGTCTGCAAGTGAAGGATTTGCCCGGCGGCCCCCGCGGTCTGAGCTTGATGTGCGAGCGCTT
>JBDHSJ010000336.1:0-3870 GCA_039808065.1 Burkholderiaceae bacterium
CGGCCATGCGGGCGCGCAGCTCGCGCAGCCAGCGCGGGCTGGGTTTGGTGGGCACACCATCCAGCCAGTGCTGCACCAAGGGCGCGGCGGCGGCCTGCAGCGCAGGCGGTGCGCGGTCCCAAGCGGCTTGCGCGGGGGCGCCGAAATCATCGGGCTCGAACTGCACCGGCAGCAGGCCGGTCAGCGGGTCGCGGCGCAGCCAGCGCCGCCAGCTGCGCACGGCCGCCTTGTCGGCGGTGCCCAGGCCCTGTTCGGGGTAGGCGGCGATGCGCCGGCGCACCGCCTCCGCGTCGACCGGATGCTGCGCCGCCAGCTCGTCCTCGCGCTCGCGTGCCTCCTTCAGGGTCTCGTACATGAAGTGGTTCGGATCGAGCGGCTTGGCACGCTCCGCCGCCAGTGCGGCGTTCAGCGCGTCCCAGCGGGCCAACTGGGTCCGGGGCAGCTGCTCAAGCCAGGCTGCGATGCCTTGCGCCAACGCCGGGGTGCGCGGTTGGCGCTCCAGCCAGGCCGCCAACACGGCGAAGCCCCAGGGGTAGCTGGCCGTCAACAGGTCCTGCAGCAGTCGGCCTTGCAAGGCCTGCAGTGCGGCGAAGAGCGGCTCGGGCTGCTGCAGCGGGCCCAGCTGCGGAAGCAGCGCCTTGACCAGCGCCGCGACGGCCTCATCCCCTTCGAATGCCCCCGCCTCCGTGTGGATCGGGTGGCGTTGCGCACCCACCTCACGCGCTACCAGGCTTTGCAGCAGGGCCCGCAGCACCGCCTCGCGGCCACCCGCTTCCAGCGTAGCGACGCGCGCCCCGCTGGGCAGATCCTCCAGGGCCTTTGGTTCCTCGCGCCAGCGTGCCTGCCACTCGGCCACCCACGCCGCCGCCAAGGTGGGCGGGTCCGGGTCCTGCGCGTCCAGGGTGGCCGTCAGCGCCTGGGCCTGGCGCTCGTGTGCCTGGCGCTCGGCTTCCTCGCGGGCTTGCTGGCGCTGGGTCCAGGCATCGGGGGGGCGTGGCGCGCAGGCCGCTTCCAGTGCCTGCGTGTCCACCCCCTGGCCGTCCAGCCACTCACGCAGCTCTATTACAAAGTGGGGGCTGAGGTTCGCCCAGCGCCCGGGGTGGGCGGCCAGCAGATGTTGCGCCCCCGCGCGGTCCTCCAACGCCAGCGCCGCGGTGATGCGCAGCGGAATGTCGGCAGCGATCAGCGAACCCTCGAAGTCGCGCAGCGCTTCCAGGCGCGCATGCCGTTCGAACCAAGGCAGCACCTGGGTGAGTACCGCCTGGTCCAGCTGGCTGGCCAGCGCAGGCAGGTCGGTGTCGCGGCCCAGCTTGAACTCAGGCCGGGCCAACTCATGTCCGGCGGGCAGGGTGGCATCGATGCGCGCGCGCAGATGGCCATGGCACTCGTCCGCCTGCTCCAGGTGTTCAAGCCGCCAAGCCTGCCCTGGCCGCTGGGCCTGCAAGCGCTCGATGGCCGGGAACTGCAGCGCCAGGTTGACGTAGAACTCGCCGCGCGGGCCCTCGTTCCATTGCCCAGCCTGCAGATTGACGATCTGCCAATGCCGCTGCGCGCCCTCGCCCTGCTCGCGCCAGATCGTGCGGCTCTTGCGTCTGAAGCCCAGGGGCGCGAGGACCTGGCCCAGGCGCTTGGCCAGGTAGTCGATCTTGGCGCCGGCCTTGTCCTCAGGCGCGGGGCAGTTCAATTCCTTGCTGGCCATGCGGTGCCTCCATGGGGGCTGCATGCTGCCAGACGAGGTCGGCGATCGCGCCGATGGCATCCAGCCTCAGCCAAGGCCGCTCAACCGGCGGCGCTGCGTCGGTCGCGAGCGCCACGATGCCCGGCCAGTCCGGCCACAGCATGGGCTTGCCCACCTCGGCCCGCCAGACTTCGAGCTTGGGGAAATCGCCGCTCTTGAAGCCCTCCACGAGCACCAGGTCGCAGCGTTGGATGCGGCTCAGCAGGTAGTCCAGCGGCGGCTCCTCGGCGCCGCGCAGCTCATGCATCAGCGCCCAGCGCGAGGCGCCCAGCAGCAGCACCTCCTGGCAGCCGGCCTCGCGCAGGCGGAAGCTGTCCTTGCCCGGGCGGTCGACCTCGATGTCCTTGTGGCTGTGCTTGATGAGAGAGACGCTCAAGCCGCGCCGGCCGAATTCCACCACCAGCTTTTCCAGCAGGGTGGTCTTGCCCATGCCGGAGCGGCCGGCGATGCCAAAGACTTTCATGCGGCGCATTGTTGATGGAGTGCAAGCGGGCGGCCGGTGCAGGCGCCCAGAATGGCGCGATGGATCCGCGTCGCCGCTTCTTCTTCCGTGCCCAGCCCGCCAGCGCGGCGATTCAGCGCCCGCCCGGCGCCCTGCCCGAGGCGCGCTTTGAGTCCGCATGCACGCGCTGCGACGCTTGCATTGCCGCCTGCCCACCGCAGGTGATCCGGCGCGGCAGCGGCGGCTTTCCGGAGATGGACTTCAGCCGCGCCGGCTGCGACTTCTGCGGCGCCTGCCAGCGCGCCTGCACACCGGGTGCCTTGGCAGGGACGCCGGGCTTCGGCGCCTGGAAGGCGCAAATCAGCAGCAGCTGCCTGGCGCAGCGCGGCGTGGACTGCCGCGTCTGCGGCGATGCCTGCGATGCACGCGCCCTGCGCTTCCCTCCGCGCCGTGGCGGCGCGCCGGTGCCGGTGCTGGAGCTGCAGGCCTGCACCGGCTGCGGGGCGTGCGTGAGCGGTTGCCCGGCGCAGGCCATCCAGTTGCTGGTGCCTGCCTGAAGCAATCCGGACTGCGGGGCTGACGCCGCCGCAGGCCGGTATCGGCCATTCAAACCCTCAGCGCCCCGGGGCCGAATCCGACGCGGCGTTGCTGGGCGGCAGTTGCACCGCTCCTTCCTTGGCCGCGCCGATCGGTTGCTCGATCGGCGGCAGCGTGTGGGCGATGCCCTTGTGGCAGTCGATGCAGGTCTGCCCGGCCGTAAAGGCCACCTGGTGGCGCGTGGCCGCGCGGCTGTTCTGCTCGGCGTAGTCCATGTAGCTGAAGTTGTGGCAGTTGCGGCATTCCTGCGAGTCGTTGCGCTTCATACGCGCCCACTCGTGCTCGGCCAGGATGGGGCGCTTGGCGTTGAACTTCTCGGGGGTGTTGATGGAACCCAGGATCTTGTGCAGCACCTCGTTGGAGGCCTGGATCTTGCGGATCATCTTGGGGCCCCACTCCTTGGGCACATGGCAGTCCGGGCAAGTGGCACGCACACCGGTGCGGTTCTGGTAGTGGATGGTGTTGCGGTACTCGACGAAGACGTTCTGCTCCATCTCGTGGCAGGAGATGCAGAAGGCCTCGCGGTTGGTCCACTCCATCGCCGTGTTGAAGCCGCCCCAGAAGATGATGCCGCCGGCAAAGGCCGCGAACAGGACCCAGAACTGCTTGGTGTGGGCAAAGGCCCAGGCACGTTGGATGAGGGCTTTCATGCTCCGCAACTCCTTTTCGTTCTCATTCTTGGCAGTACGCAGCCCCTCAAGCGGCCGCCGTGGATCTGGCTCTGCCAGGCCACTGGCGGCGCCAAGGGGCAGAGCCCTTGGCCTTCGCCAGGCTTGAACAGTCCAGTGGACTGTTCAAGTCCGGGCTCGGCCCCCTTGAGGGGAAGGCGCCGCAGGCGCTTCGGGGGTGGGTCACTTCATGCCCTTGGCACGTTCGTAGGTGTTCGCAACCAGCGGCTTGGCATCACTCTGCGGCACATGGCATTGGGTGCAGAAGTAGCGCCGCGGGCTCACCGTGTCCAGCTCCACACCCTCGCGGGTCTTGAAGTGGGTGACGCTGATCTTGGTGGCGCCGCTCTCCTTGGTCTTCTGCCAGGCATGGCAGTCCATGCACTTGTTGAAGTTCTTGGTGATCTGGTAGCCGCTGATGGTGT
>JBDHSJ010000337.1:0-3869 GCA_039808065.1 Burkholderiaceae bacterium
AAAAAAAACAGCCAGTCAGATCGCGCTGACTGGCTGTTGATCGCAAGCCCTGGTGGCGCCGGGCTCAGACCCCGGCGCGATGGTGGGCAGTCCCGGCTTCGATCAGAACTTCGCGCTCAGGCCCACGCGGTAGGTGGTCTCGCCTTCGAAGTACCAGGTCGGGAAGCCGGCCTTCAGCGAGGGGCGCAGGGTGGTGTTGGCGCCCGCCGCACCGTACTGCACGTCGTCCTTCTTCAAGAGGTTCACGGCGTCGAAGGACAGGCGCAGGGTGTCGGTGAGGTTCCAACCCAGGCTCAGGTCCAGGCTGCCGGTGGCGTCGTGCATGCGGTTGCCGTACCAGCCGCTCTCCCGCACCATGTACTTCGAGCGGTAGTTGTAGGCCAGGCGCGCCGAGTAGTCCTTCGTCTCGTAGTAGCCCACCAGGTTCATGTTGTGCTTGGACGAGAGCGTGAAGACGTTGAGCTGGTCCTGGTAGCTGGTGGCCGGGGCGGTGGCGTCGGAGTAGGTGTAGTTCGCCGCCACACCGAATCCGTTGCCGAAGTTGTGGTTGGCCTGCAGCTCGATGCCGGAAATCTTGCCGCCGCCCGCATTGACGTACTGGTTGATGGTCCAGCTGTCCTTGCCGCTGTCCGGGCTCACCACGCCAACCTTCTGGTTCACCAGGGTCTGGGTGGTGATGAAGTTGCTGATCTTCTTGTAGAAGACGTTGGCCGAGACCAAATTGCCCTTGCCGTAGTAGTACTCCAGACCGATGTCGAACTGGTTGGAGGACTGCGGCTTCAGCGCCGGGCTGCCGTAGTTGAAGGCGTCGTTGCTGGCGTTGGTGTCGTCGAAGCCCACCACCGTCGAATTGAACATGTTGGTGAAGTTCGGACGGGTGATGGCCTTGGCGGCGGCGACACGCAGGATGGTGTCGCTGCTGAGTTCGTAGCCGGCGTTCAGGCTGGGCAGCCAGTCGTTGTAGCTGCTCTTGCGCGAGGTCTTGCTGCGGCCCCAGCCATTGTTCTGGCCGACGTCGCCGGCTGCCAGGGGCGTGCCGTCGAAGGCGTAGCTGGTGGCGGTGGCTTCGGTGCGGATGTAGCGCAGGCCGAAGTTGCCCTTCCACTTGTCGGCCTCGAAGTCGAACATGCCGTAGAGGGCCTGGTTGTCTTCCTTCAGCTGGCCGTAGGCCGAGCGGTCCTCGACCCAGCCGGTGATGTTGGCGCGGGCGGCGGCCAGGGCGGCGCCGATATTGGGCTTGGGCACGCTCCAGCCGCCCACCAGCTCCAGGCTGCCGTCGTACAGGCTGGCGCTGCTGGCCGGCACGGCGGTGGCGGCGTGCACGCCGCGGTAGCCGCTCTTGGTGAAGGTGTGCTGGGTGGCACGCAGGCCGGTCTTGAAGGCGGTCAGGAAGCCTTCGCCCAGATCGATCGTCAGGTCGGCCTGCGCGAAGTTTTCCTTGTCCTCGTTCGGGCCGCGGCCCGAGGCCCAGCTTTCCGGCGTGGAGTTGGCCGGCAGGTTGCTCACGCCGATGTTCTGGTTCGACGAAGGCGTGATGACGATCTGCTTGCCGGTGGCGTCGATCGTGCCGGTGAAGATCGGCAGGGTGCGCACGCCGCCGCCGTCATTCCAGCGGCCGTAGGCGAAGTTGGTGGTCTGGTTGGTGCCGCCTTCGGCCTTGGTGGTGCCGGCCACGCCGCTGAGCTTGAAGCCATTGCCCTTGACGCTGCCGTCCAGCACCAGGCTGTCGCTGTTCATCGAGGCCGAGCGCACCCAGTTCTGCAGGAAGACGTTGTGCAGGTTCTCGTTCGCGGTGGGGCGGTTGAACTGCACGCACAGGCCGTTGGCGGCATTGGTGGCCTTGCAGTCGGCAGCGGCGTTGCCGGTGAAGATGTAGTGGCTGCTGTTGCTGTTGTCGGCATCCAGCTCCAGGCGCAGGTAGTTCAGGCCCAGTTCCACGCCGGTGGCCGGGCGGGCCTGCAGGCTGACATTCAGGCTCTTGCGCTCACGGTCCTGCACGAAGGTGGTCGGCGCCACGTCGCCGCTCCAGCGCATGTCGGCCTCGACGCCACGGCGGATGTAGCTGCCGTCTTCCATGGCGGCGGCGATCATCACGCCGAAGCTCTTGGCCGGGTTGCGCCAGCTGAACAGGCCCGAGACCTCCTTGTTCAGGTCGTCGCTGATGGTGCCCTTGCCCAGGCGCACGCTGGCGAAGCCGGTGCCGGCCGGCAGGTCGAGCGGCTTGCGGGTCTTGACGATCACGGTGCCGCCGATGCCGCCTTCGGTCAGGTCGGCCTGCGAGCTCTTGTAGACCTCCATGCCGCCGATCAGCTCGGGCGGCAGCAGCGAGTAGTTGAAGCTGCGGTCGATGTCCTTCTGGTCATACCAGCCGGTCGAGGCCACGGTCTGGCCGTTCAGCGTGGTGTAGGTCATCTGCGGGTCGGTGCCGCGGATCGAGACTGAGGCGCCCTGGCCGAAATCCTTGCCCACCGAGATGCCGGGAATGCGGCCCAGGGCCTGGCCGACGTCGTTGTCCGGCAGCTTGCCCACGTCCTCGGCCGACACGGCGTCCACCACCGCGCTGGCATTGCGCTTCACGTTGACGGCGGTCTGCAGCGAGGCGCGGATGCCGGTCACGACCACGGTGTCCAGCTGTTCGGCTTTCTTCTCGGTGCTTTGGGCCAGCAGGGCGCTGTGGCTGATCAGCAGGCCAACGGCCAGGGCGGCGGGGGTCAGACGGGGGCTCATGCGGTTCTCCGGATCGGCGGGGGTGGGGGTCGGGCGGTGGTCTCATCCGGTGTGCATCTGGCATGCCTGTTTGAGACCGTGTGCAGTCCACTATAACCATCGTGCAATCCACTTAGCTACCACTTTCCAGCAGGGGATTACCCGGATCGCGGGTGGGGTGTGCCCCATGAATGCAAGGCTTTTCATAGGAGAAGCCAGCGCTGGTGGCGGGCAGATGGGCGGCTGGCTGGTATTTTGGTACGCAAGTGGTATCGTTGCGGTGTTGCTCAAAACCAGCAGACCAATTCCATGCGAATCCTGAGCTTGTGCGCCCTGGCGCTTTGTCTACTGAAGCCGGCCGCCGCCGAACCGGTCCGCGGTCTGTATCTGGCCAGCTGGGAGGGCCTGCAGGCGCTGGAGCGCTTGCCCGAGGGCCGTGTCAACACCCTGCTGCTGGCCTTCTTGCGCCTGTGCGGGCCGCACGAGTTGCCCAAGGACCGCGCCGCCTGTGCGGGCAAGCCGGCGCATGGACTGAGCGATGGCGCGCCCGAGGCGGCCCTCAACCACGCATTGCGCCAGCGCAAGCGGCGTGAGCCGGGCCTGAAAGTCTGGGCCTCGGTGGGCGGCTGGGGCGGTTCGGACGGCTTCTTCCCCATGGCCGCCAGCGCCGCCACGCGCGCCGTGTTCATCGGCGAACTCACGCGCTACCTGCTGGCGCATGAGGCCATCGATGGCATCGACCTCGACTGGGAGCACCCCGGCGGCAACGGTGCCGCCAACGGCGTGCAACTCGGCGGGCCGAAAGACGGCGCGAACTACCTGGCCCTGCTGCGCGAGCTGCGCGCCGGACTGGACGAACTGGGCCACGAACAGGGCCGCCGCTACGGGCTTTCGGTGGCGGTGAACGTGCAGCGCCCGGTGCTGCAGCGCCTGGATTGGGTCGCCATCGCGCCGCTGCTCGACCATGTGTTCATGATGAGCTACGACTACCACGGCGCCTGGAACCCGCGCACCGGCCACCATGCGGCGCTGCGCGGGGTCAGCCAGGACGACAGCCTGGCAGAAAGCGTGCAGACCCTGCGTGCCGCCGGCGTGCCGGCGCACCAGCTGGTGGCCGGCGCGGCCTTCTACGCCCGCGCCTGGCGCGGCGTGCGCAGCCCGCA
>JBDHSJ010000338.1:0-3842 GCA_039808065.1 Burkholderiaceae bacterium
CAGCTCGAACTTCCTGACCGGGCAACGCATCAGCACCGTGAAGCACAAGGGCAAGACGAAGACCAGGACGGAACGGATCGCGAACCCGGCCCACCCCGCTCTGAGCGGCTGGGCTTGCGGAGGCTGAGCCCGGCCGCCATTGCCGAAGGGCTGAGCTGGGAGAGCTGAGGCGGACGAGTTGTTTCGAGGTAGGCCAGCGACAGGCTGTCAGCGGTCGGTCGCGACTTGACTCGCTGCTGCCGGCTTTCGACCCACTGCGGTCAGCCTGCTGGGGCAAGCAGCGGTCCCAAATCAGTCGCTCCACATCCTAGGCAAGTTCCCATTGCGGTTCAGGCTGACCGGGGGTCAAGCGTCATTAGGCGGCAGCTGCGCGACGGTCTCGTAGTTCGTTGACAAGTCATGTGTGTACATGGCGCGCGCTCCCGCCACTGACAGCCGCTTGAAGTGAACTCGAAAGGCCAGCTTCCCGAAGAGACGGACTTGCACCTTCGCATATGGAGAATTGCCCTCGAAAACGAGCCCGTGAAAGGGCTTCGCTTCCGGAGCGTGCAATCTCTCGACCAGCAGATCGCGCTCGTGCAGCACTCCTGTGGTTAAGGCCTGTCTGATTGCTCGAAGGGGCGGGCTGTCTTCGCAGATGGCAGTCCCAACGTGAAGTGCCACAAATTCGTAAGCTGACTTCGTTGGCACTAGCGGGTTCAGGAACGGTCCGTCCAAGGACAACTTGAGGCCAGAGACCGACCACTTCACAACCGCAATGTTCGGCGATAGGTCGACCCGGGTGTCGTCTGGTGCTTCCGCGAAGCTAGTGACTGCGGACTCAATCTCGTGCGGCTTAAGGCCCTCTCGCTGAAGCATCTTCCGTACAGTAGACGCGGCTAGCGGGGTGTCATGAATGAGAGAGCCATCCGGCAACTTTGAACTGCTGACCTTGAACTGGCCATCTCTGACAAAGCCAGTGGAGGATGGCCCGGCTCCAGTCGTAAAGAACTTCTGTCCCTCTTCCAAGGAGGCGGCCAGAGCTGGAATGGAATCACGAAGTGACTGCACCAGGAGTCGAACGGTTGGGTCGGCCTTGGCCTTCCCTTCAAGTCGGTGGCCCAAACGAGAGTTGCAGCCCCCGCAGAGCAAGTGCGATGTGAGACGTCCGCCGAGCGCCTCGGGAATGACATGCTCAAGAGTGAGTTTTCGCTCTTGGAGACAGAGGATGCACCTCCGACTGGGCCAGGGAACTTCGATGGTGAGCCTCGGTCGCGCTAGTGATGCCTAACTTGATGCCTGCAGATCGCTAGAAATCACCATATCACCGGACCCATTCAGCAGCCGCTGGCTAGAGCCCGCTCCTGGCCGGGTGCTGACCTCGCGGTGCACAGCGCCGACCGGCCACGCATCCCTCACCGATCACTCCGAATCACCTCCCCACCCCGCACCACACACCCCAGCTCCCGCCCATCCGCCGCCAGCAGCCCGATGTCCTTCAGCGGGTCGCCCTTGACGACGATCAGGTCGGCCTGGGCGCCGACCTTCACGCAGCCGATCTGGCCCTCCATCAACATCATTTCGGCGGCCGTGCTGGTCGCCTGGCGCAGCAGTTCAACCGGCGTGAAGACCTCGCTGCGCAGCCTGAACTCGCGGCATTGCTGGGTGTAGGTGCTGCCCAGCAGATCGGTGCCGAACACCACCTTGACGCCGGCGGTGCGCATCAGGTCCAGGCCGGAGATCGCCTGCTGCGCCACCAGCTCGACCTTGGCCTGGCTTTGCGCCGGAAAGCCGAGCTCGCGGCCCAGTTCCACCAGGGCGTGGATGATGACCATGGTCGGCACGATGTAGGCGCCGCGCTCGGCGACGAAGGCGGCGGTTTCGGCGTCGATGAGGGTGCCGTGTTCGATGGCGCGCACGCCGTACTCGACGCAGCGCCGCACCGCGCTGGCCGGGTGGCAATGCGCTGAGGCGTAGCTGTGGCGCTCCGTGCATTCGCCCACGATGGCGCGGATCTCGTCCTCGCGGTACTGGTTCATCCAGATCGGGTCGGTGGGCGAGGCCACGCCGCCCGAGCCCATCAGCTTGATGCAATGCGCGCCCTGGCGCAGCTGCTCGCGCGCCTGCTTCAGACACTCGTCCACGCCGTCGGCCATCACCGAAAACATGTTGGCCTCGACGCAGGCGCAGGCCGGTGCGTAGCGGGGTGCCTGCTCGATCTGGCGCATGTCGCCATGGCCGCCGGTCATGGAAAGAATCTTGCCGGCGTAGTGGAAGTGCGGGGCGCGGAACAGGCCGTCGGCCGCCGCCTTGTACAGCGAGTAGTTGCCGCCGCCGATGTCGCGCACGGTGGTGAAGCCGCACTCCAGCGCGTGGCCCAGCATGCGCACGGCGTGGGCGGTGCGGTAGGCCTCGCCCACGGCTTCGATGCGGGCCACCGCCACGTCGCTGGCAAAGGCATGCACATGGGCGTCGATCAGGCCCGGCATCAGCGTGCGCCCGGCCACATCGATGACGCGGGTGTCGTCGCCGGCCTGCAGCGGCTGGGCGGAGATCTCCTGGATTCGGCCATCGGCCACGCGCAGCCACTGGCCCTCGGCGCAGTCGGCGCTGCTGCCGTCAAAGATGCGGGCGTTCTTGAACAGCAGGGATTGCATGGCCGGGTGCTCCTGGGTGGGGTGCCGCAGCGTAGCGGCCCGGCGGCCCGCGGCGTGGTCTCATTGACTTGTGCCATCCCGGCCCCAGATGGACCATGCTGGCGTGCCCGGCAGTCCGCTACGCCCCTCCGGAATCCGAAGTCCTCGCCTCATGCCCTTGGTTGCGCTGATCTGTGCAGTGCTCGTGGTGGCCACCACGCTGATCCACTACGAGGCGCTGCGTGCCCTCAACACCGGCCTGCCCGCCTTGCGCATCGCGGGCCGGCTGAAGCTGGTGGTCGTCATCCTCGGCGCCTTCGTGGCGCATGCGGTGGAGATGCTCTTGTATGCCATCGCCTTCTACGGCCTGGTGGCCTGGCTGGGTGAGGGGGCGCTGAGCGGCAGCACCCCGTTCAGCTTTGCGAGCTGCCTGTACTTTTCCGCCGAGACCTACACCTCGCTGGGCTTTGGGGACCTGGCCCCGGTGGGGGCGGTGCGGCTGCTGGCGGGCATCGAAGCCCTCAACGGCCTGCTGCTGATCGGCTGGTCGGCCTCCTTCACCTACCTGGCCATGGAGCGCTTCTGGGGGCCCGGCGCGCAGTAGGCGCCCACCCGAGCCTTCACCCACCGAATCCAATCGCATGACATCCAGCCGCCCAAGCCCCTGGCCCCACGCCCTGCAGCAGCTGCCCTACAGCCCTGTCTGGCTGGACGCCTTGATTCCCATGTGGCGTGCCAGCTTCGAAGCGGGCGTCGGGGTGACGGACCCTCATCCCATCCAGGAGCAGAGGCAGTTCCTTCTGGATGCGGTGCTGCCTCAGTACGCGGTGCAGCTGGCCGTGTCGGCCGGGCAGCTGGTGGGCTTCATTGCGGCTTCGGCGGAGTCGGTCAACCAGCTCTACGTGCGGGTGGGTTCCCAGCGCCTGGGCGTGGGCAGCCTCTTGCTGGATTGGGCGAAACAGCAATCGGCTGGCGGCCTGTGGCTGTACACCTTCCAGCAGAACCACGGCGCCCGGGCGTTCTACGAGCGCCACGGCTTCACGGTGCTGGAGGAAGGATTCGAGCCCGGCTGGGGGCTCAAGGACCTGAAGTACGGGTGGCGCCGTGGCTCGGAAGCGGCCACTCAGGCCTGCCCCTGATCCCCCTGCGCCACGAAGGCCGGGCGCTGCGCCAGCCGTGCGAGGTAGGCCCGCACCGCCGGCAGCTCGGCATGGGCGATTGGCGTGC
>JBDHSJ010000339.1:0-3832 GCA_039808065.1 Burkholderiaceae bacterium
CCAAGGCCCTGGGCGGGCGCTCGGCGCGCGTCATCGTCACCATGGGCATGCCGGCGCTGGTGTACCGCTTTGTGTTCCGCGCCCACAGCGTCAAGTCTCTGGAGCGCAACATCCTGGGTTTTGTGGGCATCGCGCCGGTGCGCGAGACCCTGATCGGCGGCGTCGAGCAACTCGGCGAGGCCGGCGTGGCGCAGTGGGTGCGCAAAATGGAGCGGCTGGGCGCTCTGGCGGAATAAGCCCCCTCCCTACACTGGCGTGATGCAAGCCGCGCCCCTGCACCAGCTCCTGCTCGAAACCGCCCGCGCCCTGGCCGCGCTGAAGGCCGGGCGCAGCCTGACCGAGGCGCTGGACGCCTGCCCCGACCCGCTGCGAGCCGGCACCCAAGCCCTGGCCTTTGCCGCGGTGCGCGCCCACGCTCGCACCGGGGCGCTGGTGCGCCACATGCTGCCGCGCGCGCCGCAACCGGTGGTCGAGGGCCTGCTTCGCGCCGCCCTGACCCAGCTGTTGCCCGGCGCCGATGCCTACCCCGCGCACACCCTGGTCAACCAGGCCGTGCAGGCCTGCAAGCGCGCCGTGCCCGGCCAGGCCGCCTTGGTCAACGCCGTGTTGCGACGCTTCCAGCGCGAGCAGGGCGCGCTGCTGGAGCGCATCGCCGCCAACCCCGAGGTGGCGTACGAGCACCCGCAGTGGTGGATCGACGCCCTCCAGCGCGACTGGCCCGCGCACTGGCAGGCCCTGCTGCAGGCCGCCCAGCAGCCGCCCCCGCTGGCGCTGCGCGTCAACCGCCGCCAGGGCGATGCCGAGGCCTACGCGAAACGCCTGGCGGACGCGGGTCTGCAGTCCCGCCCCCTGAGTGCGCTGACGCCCGAGGGCCTGGTGGTGGAGCCGCCCTGCCCGGTGCAGCGCTTGCCCGGTTTCTCCGAAGGCGCCGCTTCGGTGCAGGACGGTGCCGCCCAACTGGCCGCCCCCCTGCTGTGGGACGGTGCCGGCAACCTGCCGCCGCTGCCCGCAGGCGCCCGTCTGCTGGACGCCTGCGCCGCGCCCGGCGGCAAGACCGCCCACTTGCTGGAGCTGGCAGAGCTGGACTTGCTGGCCCTGGACGCCGACGCGCAGCGCCTGCGCAAGGTCGACGCCACGCTCAAGCGCCTGGGCCTGCAGGCCCGCACCCTGGCCGCCGACGCGCGCCAGGTGCAGCAATGGTGGGATGGGCAGGCCTTCGACGCCGTCCTGCTCGACGCCCCCTGCTCAGCCTCGGGCATCAACCGGCGCCACCCGGATGTGCGCTGGCTGCGCCGCGAGAGCGACATCGCCGCCTTGGCCCAAACCCAGGCCGAGCTGCTGGACGCGCTTTGGCCCCTGCTCAAGCCCGGTGGTCGTCTGCTCTACGCCACCTGCTCGCTGTTCAAGGCCGAGGGTGAACACCAGATAGCGGCCTTTTTGCAACGCCAGCCGCAGGCGCGCCGGCTGGATCTGCCCGGCCGCACCGGCCACCTGCTGGGCCTGCCGGACAATGCCTGGGCCGTCCCGAGTGACGGCTTTTTCTACGCCCTGCTGCTGCGCAGCTGAATCCCCCCGCTTCCGCCCCGCCGACGTGCCCCTGCGCGCCCTGGTTACTGTTGTCCTGATGCTGCTCCTGCCGGCCCTGGCCTGGGCACAGGCGAGCGCCAGCCTGGATCAGCTGCAACTCAGCCGTGCTGAAGACGGCCTGCGGCTGGCTTACAGCGTGCGACTGGAGCTGCCGCGTGCCGCCGAGGACGCCCTGCACAAAGGGGTGCCGCTGTACTTCGTGGCCGAGGCCCGCGTGGCGCGCAAGCGCTGGTACTGGCGCGATGCCACCTTGGGCCGCGCTGAACGCCAGTGGCGCCTGAGCTTTCAGGCGCTGACGCGTCAGTACCGGCTCTCAACCGGCGGCCTGCACCAGAGCTATGAAACCCTGGCCGAGGCCCTGACCGCCCTGCGTCGTGCCAGCGCCTGGGCGATCGAACTGCGCGAAGAACCCGACCCCGGTGCCAGTTACCTGCTGAGCTTCAGCCTGCGTCTGGACACGCGCCAGCTGCCCGCCCCGCTGCAGATCGGCCTGGGCAGCGAGGCGGAATGGGGCGTGCGCAGCGAACGCCCAGTGCACCCGGCGGAGCTGGGTCTGGCTTCATGACGGAGGTGCAGGGTTCCAGCCGGCTCGGGCGCTGGGCCTGGACGCTGAGCCTGCTCACCGTCGCCGCCGCCAGTGGTGTGCTGGCCTACTTGCTCTCCATCGGCGCCACCACGCCCAGCGGCTTCATCGAGCGGCACCAAGCCTGGCTGTACTGGCTCAACCTGGGCGTGGGTGCACTGCTCGGACTGGTGGCCCTGGGCGCGGCGCTGCGCCTGGTCTGGCGGGTGCGGCGGGGCCGTTTCGGCGGGCATCTGCTGGGGCGCCTGGCGCTGGTGTTTGCCGCCGTGGCCGTCGGGCCCGGGGCGCTGATCTACGCAGTGTCCTATTCCTTCGTCAACCGCTCGATCGAAAGCTTGTTCGACGTGCGCCTGGCCAGTGCGCTGGAAGCCGGCCTGGACCTGGGCCGCGCCACGCTGGATGCCCAGGTGCAGGACCTCAGCCAGCTGGCCCGCCAGGGCGCGCGCCGCCTGGCTGAGCCCGGCGGCGCGGCCGCCACGCTGGCGCTGGCGCGCTTGCGCGAGCAATGGGACGCCCAGCGTGTGGCGCTTCTGAACGCGCGCGGCGAGGTGGTGGATGAAGCCACGCCGCCCGAGGCCTCGCTGGCGCGCGAACGCCTGCCCGCCAGCCTGCTGCGCCAAGCGACCGAGCGCGGCCTGGTGGCGCGCTTGGAAGGCCTGGACGACGAGGCCGCCGCACTGCGCGGCGAGGCTCTGATCCGGGTGCTGGTGCGCATGCCGGCCACGCTCAGCCTGGTGGACGCTGACCGCTACCTGCTGGTGGAGCGGCGCCCACCCAAGGCGGTGATCCGCAACGCTCTGGCGGTGCAGGAGGCCAATGTCGAGTACCAGCGCCGCGGCCTGGAGCGCGAGGGCCTGCGCAAGATGTACCTGGGCACCCTGACCCTGGTGCTGGTGTTGGCCGTGTTCGTGGCCATGCTGCTGGCCATCCAGCTCGGCAACCACCTCGCCAAGCCCCTGCTGCTGCTGGCCGACGGCATGCGCCAGGTCGCGGCCGGTGATCTGGGCCGCAAGCCAGTGCTGGGTTCGCGCGACGAACTCGGCGGCCTGACGCGTGCCTTCGCCGACATGACCGACCAGCTCGGCGCCGCTCGTGCCGAGGCCGAGCGCAGCGTGCGCGCGCTCGACGCCGCTCGCGGCGAGCTGCAGACCATCCTGGATAACCTGACCGCCGGCGTCATCGTGTTCGACCGCCAGCACCGCGTGCTGCGTGCCAACCCGGGCGCCGCCGCCATCCTGGAGCACGAACTGCCCGAGCACGAGGCCCTGCACGAGGACCTGCGCGCGCTCGATGAGCAGCTCTGGCCGCGCTTCGCCGGCTTGGCCGACGAGGATGAAGACTTCTGGCAGGCCACGCTGGAGCTGCGCCTGCGCGCCGCGGCCCTGCCCATCACCCTGCTCTTGCGCGGCGCCCAGCTGCCCCAGGGCGACTGGCTGCTGGTGTTCGACGACATCTCCGAGGTCGTGTCGGCCCAGCGCAGTGCCGCCTGGGGCGAGGTGGCGCGGCGCGTGGCGCACGAGATCAAGAACCCGCTCACGCCTATCCAGCTTTCGGCCGAGCGCCTGCAGCACAAGCTGGAGGCCAAGCTGGCCGAAGAAGGCGACCGCGCCATGCTGGCGCGCGCCGTGGCCACCATCGTCAACCAGGTGCAGGCGATGAAGC
>JBDHSJ010000340.1:0-3826 GCA_039808065.1 Burkholderiaceae bacterium
AAGGTCCATTCTCAGCCGGCGCGGGCCCCGGCGGCGCGCGCGGAATCCTGGGGGCGGTTACGGCCGCACAAGCCCGACCTCCTGGGCAGCAATGACCCGCCAGCTGCGCAGACCTTGTGTCTTGAGGGCAAAGCCCTCAAGGTAGCGCTGGTCGTGGTTGGGCGGGTTGCCCCTGCTGCGGTATCCAGCCGGCCGGTCTATGTCGCAACCGGACGGGCCCGAGGACACCGGAAGGTGACAGTTGCCAAGCGCAGGCGCATCGCCCAGCGCAGCGACACCGACCTGCGCCCCCTGCTGATCCAGGCCACCAAGAGTGCGATGAACACTGCGCACCAACGCAAGAACCGACGCTCCCGCCGGGTGCAGCAACTCAAGGCGGGCGTGGGCTGGCAAGAGGGGGTGGTGGCGCTGGCCAACCAGCATGCGCGCATCTTGTAGGCGATGCTGACGTGCGGGCGGGCGTTTGATCTCGAACTCGTCAGCTTCCGGCCGGCGTGAGCCGCAGCGCAGAACCAGCAGACCCGGCGGTTTCAAACCTGAATCGCAACACACAGCCGGGTTGACGGATCAATGGTGGGTAGCCTGCTCCTGTTGCAGCATGCTTAGCATCAGCCCGGCGACCGCCTGCATCGGCGAGCGCCAGTTCAGGGTTTGGCGCGGCCGGTTGTTGAGCAGATCGGCAATCGAATCGAGGGCCTGCTGGTCATGCACCGACAAGTCGGTGCCTTTGGGCCGGAACGGGCGCAGCAGTCCGTTGGTGTTTTCGCAGGTGCCACGCTGCCAGGGGCTGTGCGGGTCGCAGAAGTACACACGGATGTTCGGGTCGCGGGCCAGTTCACGGTGCTTGCTCATCTCGCGCCCCTGGTCGTAGGTGAGCGTTTGGCGCATGGGGGCCGCGATCTGATTGAGCTTGGCCGTGAAGGCCGCCAGCGCCGATTCGGCCGTCGCATCGGGCATGCGCGCCAGCAGCACCAGGCGTGTCGTGCGCTCCACCAGAACACCAATGGCCGAGCGGTTCATGGCACCCTTGACGAGGTCCCCTTCCCAGTGGCCTGGCAGGGTGCGATCGTTCACCTCAGGAGGGCGAACATGGATGCTGACCATCTCGGGAATCTGACCGCGCCGATCCTCACCCGCAGAGCGTGGACGGTGGGTGCTGCGGCCCTGGCGCAGGCGATCGAACAAGGCCTTGTCCAGTCTTGGCGTGGGCGTAGATGGCGATGTAGATGGTCTCGTGGGAGACGTGCATGCTGGGCTCGTCGGGCCAGAAGGCGCGCCGTGTGCGGGCGATCTGCTGGGGCGACCAGTACCAGCCCAGCATGTGGCCGACGACCGGCCACAGCGACCCACCCGAACAGAGCTTGGCACGTGAGCATGCGGCCCGGCGGCGTTGTTCAAAACGCTTGTGAGCCTGGGCCGAGTTGCAGGCAGCGCCGCTAGCATCGCGCCGAACTTCGTGGCTCAAGGGGCTGGGGCTGCGACCCAACTGCTTGGCAATGTGGCGCAGGCTGTGTCCCTGCAACTTCAGCGCGGCCAGCGCCACGCGCCCTTCAGCATGCAACTGCTGGAATCTGCTGGTCATCTCGACACCTCATCTGGGCGGCAAGCTGTGTTGCAGTTCAAAATTGAATCCGCCTTCTGAAAATATGGTCGCCCGAATGCGATATGCGTAAAATTTCGTGAGCAAATGTCAAGAAACTCGGTGTAGCGGAGTGCGAGATGGCCTGACGCACTAGGGATAGCACCAAAAAATAGCTCCAATTAATAATGGAAAACTGCTTGCCCCCACCAATCAACAAGAAGGAAGGCAATGGATAAGTCTGTTTTTTGGGGGCGCATTTCGGGCGCTGATGTTTGGCGCATTGGTTTCAGTCGGCGGCAGCGCGAACGCTTTTTGCTCCACTTACGATCCGCAGCGCCAGCCAATGCCTGTCAGCATAGATTTGGCAAGGTCTGCGCCGAGCATAAAAGTCAATTTCACGTCGCCCAACGAATTTTCAATTTCATTGAATGAAAAGCTCTACACTCCTGTATTTGCTCAGGGTGGCATGAGATTGATCGGACTTAGGGATGCGGATGGCAAATTCGTGCCCATGAAAGGGCTTTCGAATGATCGAAGCGCGCCTGATAAATTGGCTGTCAGCGATTCATCGCCGTCTTCCATGCTCGGGTGCGATGGTGGCGGATCCATCTTCCTGGGTTTGTTCGGCACGCATTTGATCAGAAACCTGGATAGCCCTTCCTACTGGGGAAGCAGCATTATTGATCCGCTCTTTCAGCAGTGGGAAAGTAGAGCACAAAAGATTGCGCAGTGCCAGGATGAATTCAATGCCTGCTTCAAGAGGGCGACCGACAATCACGAATTCGTCGCCGCATCTTGCGGAGCAGCAGGTGGGGTTATTGCGAGCGCGAATCCTATGATCGGCGTAGCGGCTACAGCAGCATGTGTGAAGGGCTCTCAATGGGCGCGGGATCATGCAATTTCGGCGTGCTGGGCTCGTCTCGCCTCGTGTGCGGCGGGCTGACACCAAACTCGAAAAGCATATTTCCTCAGTTGCAACCGATCCTTATCCACTCTGTAGACTGTTCAACTCTTGTTCAAGATGAAGAGATTTGTATTGCTGGTGCTGGCAATCTTAATGATTGCCTACATCACCAAGCCGGATCATGAGAGCGGCGAAGGATCTGGCGCAGTTTCAATTTCAAAACCCACAGCCAATCCTGAGGGTTTAGGGGCTCCAGCGATTGCGCCTGCCGAGCCTGCCTCTGTTTCGCAGCCTGCTGAGCAGGCTGCGATCCAAAGACCAAATGCCACACTCGACGATTACGGTGAAAAGATTCGCACTGCAATAAATTCGGCAGATGCACGAGGTGCGCTCGACGCGGCGCTCCTGATAAAGAGCTGCCTTTCGATTGATGAAAAGATCGAGTCCGCCCACCACACCAAATCATTGATGAACATTCCGGCTGATGTCGTCAATGGATTGATCGAACAGTGGCAAATCGAGCAACGACGTTGCAAAACCGTGACTTCTAATATGACATCAAAGCGTCCGGAACTTGCTCGAAAGGCACTGATCGGAAATATTCAGGGTGCGGCAATCGAATATCTATCGAGTGTACGATTCAAACTGCCAACAGAAGACGTAGCACTTGTAAGGACCGGGCTTGAAGCAGATGCCAAGGCGGGAGATTCGAACAGCGCAAAAGGGTTGGCACTCGCTGGGGAGGCTTTAGGCCTTAACGCGTTGGAACGCCGCAAGTATCAGTTGGTCGTTGAAGGGATAAACGACAACGGCGCCCGCGAAACTGCTGCGTGGCCCGACTTGGTCAGACCACAGACTCTTTCGCAAGAGCAGGAAAGGGAAGCAAGGGCTCAGGCAGATGCGCTGCTTAGGAGCATTGCAGAGAAGCGTTCATTGGGACGATAGTTGCCTTTGGCAATTACCGCGATAACCTGGAAAAGTAGACCGAATCGGGTTGTGGATTGCGGGGAGATTGGATCGCACCCGGTCCTTGAACTCAGACCATAGTGGCCGCGCGAGGGGCGCAGCCGAGCGCCGCTGCGCACCCCACGTGGCCTGCCCGCCATCCCCGCCTGAACCGGGTTCACGGCGGCCCTGTTCTCGCGCCGACTGGGCCCAGCTGTTGCTTTACGGCCCGGACGCGAAGGCCGAAGCGTCGCCACCAGGTAGGCGCTGAGCACTCAGCGGGCCGCGCCAGCAGCGCCACCGCCCGGCACGCCCGCGCCCAGCCTGCTCATCAAGAACTCCACCGCCACCCGCACCTTGGGCACCTGGTAGCGCGCCTGCAGGTAGAGCAGGTA
>JBDHSJ010000341.1:0-3811 GCA_039808065.1 Burkholderiaceae bacterium
CGGCCTCGCGCAGCTGGCCGGCACCGAAGGCAATGGCCTGGTCGGTGAGCGACAGCGCGTCGCGCATCGACCCGCGCGCGGCACGGCCGAGCAGGCGCAAGGCGCCGGGCTCGGCGGGGATGTTCTCGGCCTGCAGCACGGTGGCCAGGTGCTGCGCCACCAGCGGCGGCGGCAGCGGGCGCAGATTGAACTGCAGGCAGCGGCTCAGCACGGTCACCGGCACCTTCTGGGGGTCGGTGGTGGCGAGCACGAACTTCAGGTACTCGGGCGGCTCTTCCAGCGTCTTCAACATGGCGTTGAAGGCGTGGGTGCTGAGCATGTGCACCTCGTCAATCATGTAGACCTTGGTGCGGCCCACCACCGGCTTGTAGACGGCTTGATCGAGCAGCTGCGAGATCTCCTCGACCCCGCGGTTGCTGGCGGCATCGAGCTCGACGTAGTCGACGAAGCGGCCCGCATCGATGTCCCGGCAGGCCGGACACACACCACAGGGCTCCGCCGTCACGCCGCCCTGACCGTCCGGCCCCTGGCAGTTCAGGGCCTTGGCCAGGATGCGCGACACCGTGGTCTTGCCCACCCCGCGCGTGCCGGTGAACAGATAGGCGTGGTGCAGGCGGCCACTGGTGAGGGCATTGCCCAGGGCCTGGGTCACATGTTCCTGGCCAACCAGTTCCTGGAAGCGACGGGGGCGGTACTGGCGGGCGAGGACTTGGGCGCTCATAGAGGGGCGGATTCTAGGGAGGCGCAACGAGCAGACTGCGGGCTATCCTGCGCGCCCTTTCCCGTCCGCCCCAACCCATGCGCGCGCTGTTGCTACTGCCCCTACTGCTTGCCTCCGCCCATGCCGCCGAAGGCATGTGGCCCTTGGACCGCCTGCCGCACGGCCCGCTGAAGGAGCACCTGGGTCGCGCCCCGGAGGCCGCCTGGGTGGCCAAGCTGCAGGGCGCGGCGCTGAACCTGGATGGTGCCTCGGGCAGTTTCGTCTCGCCCCAGGGCCTGGTGCTGACCAACCACCATGTGGTGAGCGACTGCATCGACCGCTTGACCAGCGCTCAGGCCGATCTGGCCAAGCATGGCTTCGTCGCCGCCACGCCCAAGGACGAAAAGACCTGCCCGGGCATGACGGCGCGCCTGCTGATCGGCATCGACCCCGTCAGCCTGCCGGCCGAACCGGCGGCGCGCGCCAGCGCCGTGGCCAAGCTGGAAGCCAGCTGCCCGAAGGAGCAGCACTGCGAGCTGGTGTCGCTCTACGGCGGTGCGGTGCAGCAGCGCTATCGCTACCAGCGCTACACCGATCTGCGCCTGGTGATGGCCCCCGAAACCCAGGCCGCCAACTTCGGTGGCGATGACGACAACTTCGCCTACCCGCGCTTTGCCTTCGACTTCGCGCTGCTGCGCGTCTACCACCAGGGCAAGCCGGTGCGCCCTACCCATTGGCTGCGCCCGGCGCGCAAGGCCTTGGGCCTCAAGGACGCCGTGTTCGTGCCCGGCCACCCCTGGCAGACCGACCGCCTGCTGACCGTAGCCCAGCTCGCCGCCCTGCGCGATGCGCAGCTGCCGGCCGAGATTGCCGCGGCGGAAGCCGAGCAGGCCCTGCTGCACCGCTATGCCGCCCAAGGCGCGGAGCAGGCCCGCCAGGCGCTGGAGCCCATCAACGCGCTGGAAAACGGTCTGAAGGCGCGCCGCGGTGAGCTGGCCGCGCTGAAGGACCCCGAGCTCTTCGGCGCCAAGCAGCGCGAAGAGAACCTGGTGCGCGGTCGCGCCGCCAGCGATCAGCCCTGGCAGGTGGTGGCCAAGGCCGCCGCGGCCCAGCAGCGCCTGGCGCGCGAGCTGGTCGCCATGCGCCCGCCCTCGGGCACGCTGCTGGAAGACGCCCTGGCCCTGGCCGGCCTGCAGCTGGAGGCGCGCCGGCCCGAGGGCCAGCGCCTGGAGCGCTTCAGCGGTGCCGCCGCACGCGAGGCCGCCGAGGCCCTGAAGGCCGAACACCCTCTGCACCCGGTGCTGGAGGAACTGCGCCTGGCCGGCTACATCGAACGCAGCGAACAGGCGCTGGGCGCGGCCGACCCCTGGGTGCGCACGCTCAAGGCCGGCCAGGCGGATGCACGCAGCGCGGCGCGACAGTGGCTGGCTGGCACGCAGATTGGCAGTGCCGCCCAGCGCACGCGTTGGCTGGCCCTGGAGCCCGCGGCCTTCGACGCCGTGGACGACCCGATGCTGCAACTCGGCCGCCAGCTGCACGCGCTGCGCCGTGGCGTGCTCGATGCCTACGCGCGCGAAGTGACGACACCGGTTCGCACCCAAGCCGACCCGCTGGCGCACACGCGCTGGAGCGTGCTGGGCGACGGCAGCCCGCCCGACGCCACCGGCACCCTGCGCCTGTCCTTTGGCCGCGTGGCCGAAGTGGCCCTGGGCGGCCTGCGTCAGCCCTGGTTCACCACGCTGGACGGCCTGTGGGCGCGCACCGACGGCTTCGCAGGCGCCAGCCCCTTTGACCTGAGCCCGCGCCTGGCCGCGCTGCGCCGCGAATTGCCCGGCGCCACACCGCTGAACTTCATCTGCACCGCCGACATCGTGGGCGGCAACTCCGGCTCGCCCGCCGTCGACACCCAAGGAGACTGGGTGGGCGTGGTGTTCGACGGCAACCTCGACTCGCTGGCCGGGCGCTTCGCCTTCGACGAGCGCAACAACCGCGCGGTGGTCGTGCACCAGGCGGCCATCAAGCTGGCCTTGCGCCAGCTCTACCCGGCCCGCCACCTGGCAGACGAACTGGGGCTGTAAGGTCATGCGCAGCTGGAAAGTTCTGCTGGTCTGCGGCCTGCTGGCCGCCCTGCCCGTGGCCTGGGCCCAGGACGACGCGGCACCCGCGTCGCCGACACCGCACGCCGAGGTGGTCGTTCCGGCCTGGTCGCCGGCGCTGACCGAGATCGACGGACTGGCCGTCGAGTACGCGGTGCACCGCGTCGCCCAGCCGCGCGCCACGCTGGTGTTTGAGAACGGCCTGATGCTCACGCTCGACACCTGGCGCGCCGTGGTGGCGGCGCTGGGTGACTGCTGCAATCTGCTCGCCTACCACCGTGCCGGCATCGGCCGCAGTGCGCTGGCGCCCACGCCGCAGCCGCCCGAAAACGCCGCGGCGCGGCTGCAGCAGCTGCTGCAGCAGCAGGGGCTGCAGCCGCCCTATGTGCTGGTCGGGCATTCGCTGGGCGGGCAGTACGCCCAGCTCTTTGCGCGCCAGTACCCGGAGCAGGTCGAGGGCCTGCTGCTGGTGGACGCGCTGCCGCCGGGCGCCGTCAAGCCCGCGGCCGATTTCCCCTGGTACACGCGCCTGGGCCTGTGGCTGTTCGCGCCCGCCGCGGCGCGGCGCGAGATCGCCGGCATCCACGCCCTGGGCGAGCGCCTGCTGGCCGAGCCCGGCGCCTTCGGCGGGCCGATGATCCGTCTGGTGGCCCTGCCCGATCCGCGCGCCGCCAAGCCCGAAGGCCTGGTTCGCGATCTGCTCAAGGGCGTCATCTACGCCGAGGACTTCGGCGTCTGGGCGGTGGACCCCGAGCAGGCCGAGCGCCAGCTGGACCGCCTGTACCCGCAGGCCGAGCTGCGCCAGCTGCAGGCCCACCACCGCGTGCAGGAAGCCGCGCCGGAGGCCGTCGTCGCGGCCATCCTCAGCCTGCTCGGACGGCGGGCGGCGAGCCCGGGCTGAGACAATCCCGCGCCATGAGCACGTCCACCCCCGCCAACACCCCCCTCACCTACGACCAGGCCGGCGTCAACTACGACCTGATCGACCCCCTGAAGGTCAGCGCCCAGCGCGCCG
>JBDHSJ010000342.1:0-3769 GCA_039808065.1 Burkholderiaceae bacterium
CGCAGGCCCTCGCGCAGCTTCTTCGTTACCCAGGCGAAGCCGGCGCGCGGCACGCTGGTGGCGATGGTGGGCACGCGCGCCTCGTGCCAGCCGATGCCGCTGTTCAGGATGGTGGCGCCGGCCTGGATGACGCCCTGGGCCAGCTGCATCACTTCTTCCCAGCGCTGGCCTTGCGGCAGCAGGTCGAGCAGGGAGATGCGGTAGATGATGATGAAGTCCGGCCCGCAGGCCTCGCGGATGCGGCGCACGATCTCCACCGGCAGGCGCATGCGGTTTTCGTAGGCGCCGCCCCAGGCATCACTGCGCTGGTTGGTGTGCGGGCTCAGGAACTCGTTGATGAAGTAGCCCTCGGAGCCCATCACCTCGACGCCGTCGTAGCCGGCCTCGCGGGCCAGCTTGGCGCAGCGCACGAAGGCGCGGATCTGCCGCTCGATGCCGCGCTCGCTCAGCGCAAAGGGCTTGAAGGGCGTGATCGGCGACTGGATGCGCGAGGGCGCCACGATGAAGGGGTGGTAGCCGTAGCGCCCGGCATGCAGGATCTGCAGCGCGATCTTGCCGCCCTCGGCATGCACGGCCTTGGTGATGACCTGATGCCGCTGCGCCGCGCCTGAGGCCGTCAGCATGCCGGCGAAGGGCTTGACCCAGCCCGCCACATTGGGCGCGAAGCCGCCGGTGACGATCAACCCGACCTCACCCCGTGCGCGCTCGGCAAAGTAGGCGGCCATGCGGTCGAAATGCTTGCGGCCGTCTTCCAGGCCGGTGTGCATCGAACCCATCAGCACGCGGTTGCGCAGGGTGGTAAAGCCCAGGTCCAGGGGCTCAAGCAGGTGGGGGTAGGTGGTCATCTGTGGATGCTAGGGGCCGGCCCTGGCGCTGCTCTAGAGCGTGCTGCCGACCGCAGGCCTGGGTTTTCACCAGGGCGCGCTATCGTGGCCGGCTCCACTTCCGCCCCCTTGCCATGGACCTGAGCCACTACCTGCGCATCCAAGCCCACGCCAACCACCTGATGAACCAGCGCCTGGCCCGTGCGATGCATGGCCTGGCGCCGGCCGAGTTCCAGGCCCCGCGCGTGGGCTTCTTTCCGAGCCTGGCGGGCACGCTGGGGCACCTCCTGGAGGTGGATCTCTTCTACGTGGCGGTGCTGGAAGGTGATGCCCACGCCCGCCAGGTGTTCGAAACCTTCCGCAACCCGGAAACCCTGGCCGAATGGGATGCCGCGCAGCGCGCGGTCGATCAGCGCCTGATCGACTTCTGCGCCGGCCTGGACGCGGCCGGCTGCGACGCCGCGGTGCACATCCCGCGCGCCGACCATGTGCAGCGCGACCGGGTGGGGCATCTGCTGGCCCATCTGTTCATGCACCAGACCCACCACCGTGGCCAGGTGCACGCCATGCTCAGCAGCACCGCGGTGGCGCCGCCGCAGCTGGATGAATTCATGATGCCCAGCGAGGCCCATCTGCGCGAAGCCGACATGGCGGCAATGGGCTGGCGCGAGCCCCAGATCTACGGGCAGGCTTGAGGCCATGGATCTAGCCCTGACCCTGCTGCTGGTGGCCGGCGCCGCGCTGCTGCTGTTCGTGCTGGCGGCCAGCGCCATGACGCTGACGGCCATCCGCCGCCTGCGTCTGTTGCCCCCTGAAATCCAAGCGCTGGACGAACTGCCGGCCGAGGCCAGCAGCGCGTTGGCGCCGGGCCTGGCCGTGGTCGAGGCGCTGGGCTTCGGCGCGCCGCAGGCGCTGCGCGTGTTGGCGCTCAGCAGCGCCGGGCGCCCACTGCCGCAGCATGCCCTGGTGCTGACGCATGCCGACGGCGCCGCCGCCTACCTGCTGCAACTGGTGGTACCGGACCGGGGGCGCGTCTTCACGCTGTACTTCGTCAGCCGCACCGCGGATGGCCAGACCCTGGTGACGCGCAACCGCGCCAGCATCGCCGGCGCGCTGGATCTGCCCGACACCGAGACCCAGGACCTCTGGCTGCCGAGCTGGGCCGCCGTCTGGCAGGCCCACCGTGCCCGCATGCAGGCGCTGCGCGCCGATGCCACCGCCTGGTTGCGCTGGCCGGCCGAGGCCTGGGTGGCGGCCGGCGCGCTGGCCGAGCGCCAGGCCTTTGAGCGGCGTGTTCAGAGCGGCGACTACCTGCCCGTGGGTGACGGCAGCTACCGCATCGGCGCGCGGGCCGCGTTGCGCATGCTGGGGCGTGCCTGGGCCGTGTTCGGACCCTCGCAACGGGGCATGGAAGATGACGCCGCCCACCCGCCCGCCGGCGTGAAAGAACAGATCGAGCGCTTCGAGCGTGAGCAGCAGGCCGCGCACAGCACGCGGCGCAGTGCGGGCGCCAAGTGGGGGCTGTTCCTGATCACCGCCGCGGCGGCGGCGCTGTCCTTCGGCCTGAGCCTGGATTGGGCGGTGCTGCCTGCGCTGCTGGGCGTGTTGCTCTTTCATGAACTGGGCCATCTGGTGGCGATGCGCCTGTGCGGCTACCGCGATCTGCAGGTCTTCTTCCTGCCCTTCATGGGGGCCGCCGTCAGCGGGCGGGCCGAGCGGCCGACGGCGGGACGAGAGCTCTTCGTGCTGCTGGCCGGCCCGCTACCCGGCCTGCTGCTGGGCCTGGCCGGCCTGCTGTGGCTGCCCACGGAGGCCAGCTGGCTGCGCAACACCGCCTGGTTTGCCGTGCTGCTGAACGCCTTCAACCTGCTGCCCTTCCACCCGCTGGATGGCGGCAAGGTGTTCGAGCTGCTGCTGCTGGGCCGCTGGCCCTGGGCCGCCTTCACCGGCCGTGCGCTGGGCCTGCTGGCCCTGGCCGCCTGGGTGCTGGATGGGGAGGCGGGCATCGGCCGCACGGTCTTTCTGGGCGCGCTGCTGCTGATGGCCCTGGGCCTGCAGCACCAGGCCCGGCAGGCGCGCTTGGCCCGCCATCTGCAGGCGCAGGGCCAATGGGGCGGCCTAAGCCCGGTGGCAGCGCTGCAGGCCTTGTTTCAGGGACTGCAGGCGCTGGGGCTGGGCCGGCTGCCGTGGGCCGAGCAGAAACTGCTGGTGCAGGCCCTGCTGCCGCTGGCCCAGCAGCCGCGCCTGGGCTGGACGGCGCGCGCCGGCGGCTTGCTGCTGTACGCCTTCTGCCTGGCCCTGCCGCTGCTGGCGGCGGGCCTGCACTTCGGGCGCCTGCGCGCGCCCGAGCCGCCAGCGGTTTCGGCTGGCGAGCCGCATGCCGAACCCGATGCCCAGGCGCAGGCCGCCGGCATGGCGGCCTACCGGGCGCAGCGCAACCAGGAGCTGCAGGCCCTGCGCGGGCGCCTGGCCACGCTCGACCCGGCCGCGCAGTGGCGCCTGCTGGCGGACGAGCTGGACGCAGTGAGCATCGAACTCGCCGCCCAACCGCCCGGCAGCCTGCCCGCCGCCGAAGCCCTGCTGGCCGAGGCCGCGCGGCTCGCTCCCCGCCTGCCCGACCCGCTGGCCCGCCAGACCCAGCTGGCGCTGTGGCAGGCCCAGGCGCGCGCCGAGCCCGCCGAGCGCCAGGCACTGCTGGAGCAGGCCATGGCACGCTACGAACAGCCCGAGGCCGCGCACGCGGATCCGGCCCCGCTGTTCCGCGCCACCGCACTTTGGCTTGAACTTCCGCTGGCCAGCGACCCCGCGCAGCGCCAGGCCCATCTGGCCCGGGCGCTGGCGCGCGGTGCCGGGTCGGCCATTGGGCCGGATGCGGCGGCGCTGCGCCGTCAGCACCTGGACGCACTGCATGCGCGCGCCGAAAGCGCCGCCGTCTTCGAGCAGCT
>JBDHSJ010000343.1:0-3752 GCA_039808065.1 Burkholderiaceae bacterium
TGCTGTCGCTGGCCATTGCCTTCGTCGTCACGCCCTGGCTGGCGCGGCTGCTGATGAAGGCCGTTCCCGCAGGTGCGGGTCATGACCCCGAAGCCCTGCATGGCCTCTCCAAGTGGCTGGCACCGCGCTTCGAGCGCCTGTTCGGCCCCCTGCTGCACGCCCAGCGCGGCGGCCGCAACCGCAAGCTGCTGGGGCTGGGCGTGGCGGGCCTGATCGCCCTCTCGGTCGCCCTTCCGGCCGTGGGCCTGGTGATGCTGAAGATGCTGCCCTTCGACAACAAGTCGGAGCTGCAGGTGGTGGTGGACATGCCCGCCGGCACGCCGCTGGAACAGACGGCGGCCACGCTGCAGGCGCTCGGCGCCTGGCTGGACGAGCAACCCGAGGTGCGCCACCTGCAGGCCTATGCCGGCGCTTCCGCCCCCATCAACTTCAACGGCCTGGTGCGCCAGTACTTCCTGCGCGCCGACCCCCACCAGGGCGACCTGGCGGTGACCCTGCTGCCAAAGGGTGAGCGCAAGGAGCAGAGCCATGCCATCGCCACCCGCTGGCGCCCGGAGCTGCAGAGAATCGGTCAGCGCTTCGGCGCCAATGTGAAGGTGGTGGAAGTGCCGCCCGGCCCGCCCGTGCTGGCGCCCATCGTGGCCGAGATCTATGGCCCCGAGCAGGCTGGCCGTGCCCAGGTGGCGGCTGCCGTGCGCAAGGTACTGAGTGGCCAGACCGGCGTGGTGGATGTGGACGACTCCGGCATCGCCGCGGCGCCCCGCCAGCTGCTGCAGGTGGACCGCCGCAAGGCCATGGGCCTCGGGGTGGCCCCGGCCCAGGTGGTGGCCACGCTGCGCGCGGCGCAGAGCGGCGACGCCGCGATCTGGCTGCACGACGGCTCGCACCGCGCGGTGCCCGCCACGCTGATGCTGCCGCCCGAGCGCGCGGGTGACTTGGACGCGCTGCTGTCGCTCGGCGTCAAGTCCGCCAGCGGCGCGCTGATTCCGCTGCGCGAGCTGGTGACCGTGGTGGATGCGCAGCGCGAGCAGCCCATCTACCGCAAGGACGGCCTGGCCGTGCACTACGTGGTGGCCGACATGGCCGGCCGCATCGACAGCCCGCTCTACGGCCTGTTCCGCGCCCGCTCGGCCCTGCAGCAGATCGAGACGCCCGATGGCGGCCGCCTGCAGGAGTTCTTCATCCGCCAGCCCAGCGACCCCTACCGCGGCTACAGCCTGAAGTGGGACGGCGAGTGGCAGATCACCTACGAGACCTTCCGCGACATGGGCCTGGCCTACGCCGTCGGCCTGGTGCTGATCTACCTGCTGGTGGTGGCGCAGTTCGGCAGCTACCTCACGCCGCTGATCATCATGGCGCCGATCCCGCTCACGGTGATTGGCGTGATGCCTGGCCACGCCCTCTTGAGCGCGCCGTTCACGGCCACCAGCATGATCGGCATGATTGCCCTGGCCGGCATCATCGTGCGCAACTCCATCCTGCTGGTGGACTTCATCAACCTGCAGGTGCGCGCCGGCATGGCCTTCGAACGGGCCATCGTCCGCTCGGCCATCACCCGCGCCCAGCCCATCCTGCTGACCGGCCTGGCCGCCATGCTGGGCGCCTTCTTCATCCTCGACGACCCGATCTTCAACGGGCTGGCCATCAGCTTGATCTTCGGCATCGCGGTCTCGACCGTGCTGACCCTGGTCGTGATTCCGGTTCTTTACTTCGTGGCCTACCGCCACCACCTTCAGCTCTTGAAAGGAGACTGACCATGACGTCCTGGCGCATCGTTCGTATCGTGGCGGGCAGCTTCATCCTGCTGTCCCTGCTGCTCGGCATTCCCGGCAGCCCCGTCTTCCATTCGCAGTGGTGGCTGGCGTTCACCGCCTTCGTGGGCCTGAACCTGCTGCAGAGCGGCCTGACGCGCTGGTGTCTGATGGAGACCATCCTGCGCAAACTGGGTATCCAAGGAGGCTGCTGATGCATCTGGTCTGCGCCCATTGCGGTGCGGTCAATCGCGTGCCCGAGGAGCGCCTGGGCGACGGCCCGGTCTGTGCCAAGTGCAAGACCGAGCTGGCGCCCGCGCACCCGGTGGCGCTGAATGACGCGCGCTTCTTCGACTACATCGCCAAGACCGAGCAGCCGGTGCTGGTGGACTTCTGGGCCGAGTGGTGCGGCCCCTGCCACGCCATGGCGCCGCACTTCGAGGCCGCGGCGGCGGCCTTGCCGGGCGTGCGCTTTGCCAAGGTCGAGACCGACAGCAACCCACAGGCCAGCGTGAGGAACCGCATCCGCTCCATCCCGACCCTGGTGCTGTACCGCGGCGGCGAGGAAATCGCGCGGCGCAGCGGGGCCATGCCGGCGGCCGAGTTGCAGCGCTGGGTGCAGGGCGCGCTTTCGGCGGGATGATGGCGGCCATGTCCGCCTCGCCCTACCTCCTCGAGTCCTTCCACGACCCCGCCACCGGCACCGTCAGCCACCTGCTGGCCTGCCCGCGCACGCGCCGCGCGGCGCTGATCGACCCGGTGCTGGACTTCCAGGCCCATAGCGGCAAGCTGCAAACCACCAGCGCCCGGCGCCTGCTGGAGCGCGTGCGGGCGCTGGACCTGCAGGTGGACTGGCTGCTCGAAACCCATGCCCATGCCGACCACTTGAGCGCGGCGGTGTGGCTGCAGCGCGAAGTCGGCGGGCGCATCGCCATCGGTGCTGGCATCGATGCGGTGCAGGCGCATTTCCAGCCGCTGCTGGATCTGCCTGCGCCTTGCGACGCGCGGGCCTTCGATCAACTCTTGGCCGAAGGCGACAGCGTGCCGCTGGGCGAGCTGAGCTTGCAGGTGTTGCACACCCCCGGCCACACCCCGGCTTGCATCAGCTACTACCTGCCCGGCGAGCCGGGCTGCGTGTTCGTGGGCGATACCCTGTTCAGCCCCGACTACGGCTGCGCCCGCGCCGACTTCCCCGGAGGGGATGCCGTGCAGCTTTACCGCTCGATCCAGCGCCTGCTGGCCCTGCCGGATGCGACCCGCGTGATGCTCTGCCACGACTACCCGCCGGCTGGCCGCGCGCCCTGTCTGGAGACGACGGTAGCCGTGCAGCGCACCACCAATGTGCAAGTGGGCGGTGGGGTGTCGGAGGCTGATTTCGTGGCCCGCCGCCAGGCGCGCGACCGCCAACTGGCCGTGCCGGCCCTGCTCTGGCCCTCGCTGCAAGTCAATCTGCGTGGCGGACGTCTGCCCGAGCCGGATGCACAGGGCCGGCGCTTCCTGAGGATCCCGCTGGGCCTGCCCGAATGAGGGCCTTGGACCTCGGTCGCCCCACGTTTGACGACGCGCTCGCCGGCCTGCTGGTCAGCGCCCTGCTGCTGCCGCAAAGCCTGGCCTACGCCCTGCTGGCGGGCCTGCCGCCACTGGCCGGGGTGATGGCCAGCCTGCTGCCGCTGTTGGCCTATGCGCTGGTTGGCAGCTCCACCACCCTGGCCGTGGGCCCGGTGGCGGTGCTGGCGCTGATGATCGGCGAGGCCGTCGGCCGCCTGGGCCCGGCGCACGGGGTGGGGCCGATGACGGTGGCCCTGGTGTTGGCGGCCGAGGTCGGTCTGCTGCTGCTGCTGGCCGCCCTGCTGCGCCTGGATGCGCTGGGCGCCTTGCTCTCCAGCCCGGTGATGCAGGGTTTCGTCAGTGGGTCGGCCTTGGCCATCGCCTTCGGGCAATTGGTGCCGCTGCTGGGCCTGCAGGCTTCGCACGCCGCGTTCTGGCCGCGGCCCGATGCCC
>JBDHSJ010000344.1:0-3742 GCA_039808065.1 Burkholderiaceae bacterium
CTGCTGCCGAAGAAGCCGTGGAAGATTGCTTCTGGCAGGTCTGGCGCCAGGCCGCCCGCTTCGACCCGGAGCGCGGTTGCGCCGAAGCCTGGGTGCTCACGCTGGCACGCAGCCGCGCCCTTGATGCCTACCGCGCCCGCCGCCAGGAACGCGAAGAGACCGTCTCGCTCGACGCCCTGCAGGAAGACGGCTTCGAGCCGCCCGAGGACGCCGCGCAGGACGCTGGCAGCCTGCTCGAAGCCAGCCGCCACCACGCCGCCCTGCACGCCGCGCTGCAGCAGCTCGCTGCGCAGCCGCGCCAGTTGCTGGCCCTGGCCTTTTTCCGTGGCCTCACGCATGACGAGATCGCCGCCCAGACCGGGCTGCCGCTCGGCACCGTCAAGTCCCATATCCGGCGCGCGCTCAGCGCGCTCAAGCCCCTGCTGGGGGACGCACCATGAAGCCCGCCCACGCCCCTGACGTTCTCGACGCGCTCGGCCAGGCCCTGCCCCTGCCGCATGCCCGCGCCGCCGAACCCGGGCCCGCCGGCGCCCTGGGTGCGGCCCTGCTGGAAAACGCTCCACCACCGCCCGCCCTGGCCGAGCGCCTGCTGTCGCGCGTGCGCGGCCAGCGCGCCGCCAATGCGCCCATGGTCACCTGCCGCCGCCCCCGGCAGCAGACCGTGGCCGAGGCCTGGGGCCCGGGCGTGCAGGCCCGCCACCTGCATGGCGGCAGCTGGCTGCTGGAACTGGCCCCCGGCGCCCGCCTGAACAAGCCCAGCCCGGGCGCTTTGGAGCTGTTGGTGCTGGCCGGCCAGCTGCTGCTGGATGCAGGCCCGGCCCTGGAAGCCGGCGGCCATGCCCTGCTGCCGCCCGGCACGGCCCTGGGCGCCGGCGGCAGCACGCCGCTGCGCCTGTACTGGCGCGAGCATGGCGCCGATGGCCCCTTCCACTCCCCCGCCGCGCCCCTGCTGCAAACGCCCCAGGCCTGGCAGCCGCTGCGCGAGGGCGTGGAGATCTGCCCCTTCTATGGCGAAGGCGCCGCGGTCTCGCTGCTGGCGCGTTTTGCCGCCGGCGGCCGCGTGCCCGGCCATCCCCATGGCCTGGACGAGGAATGCCTGATGGTCGAGGGCGAGCTCTTCCTGTCCGAGCTGCTGCTGCCCGAGGGCGGATTCCAGTTCGCCCCTGCCGGCAGCCTGCATGGCGATCTGTTCGCTGACGCCCCCTGCTTGCTGTTCTTCCACGGCGCCATCGACCCCGCCGCCATCGACAACGCCCACCGCCAATCCAAAGGCTGGCCGGCACTGGGATGAAGCCCTTGCTGCGCAGCCTTGCCGTCCTGCTGGGCGCCGCCGCACTGATCTACCTGGTGCTGTGCATGGGGGTGTGGACCGGCCAGCGCCGCCTGCTTTTCCACCCCGACGCCAACCCGCTGCGCGAGGCCCCACCCGGCGCCGAGACCCTGAGCCTGCAGACCCCCGACGGCGAGCGCCTGCAGGCCTGGTGGCTGGCCCCGCCGGACGAGCGCGCACCGGTGCTGCTCTATCTGCACGGCAATGGCGCCAATCTGGACGCGCGCAGCCCGCGCCTGGCCGCGCTGCGCGAAGACGGCTTCGGCGTGCTGGCCATCAGCTGGCGCGGCTATGGCGGCAGCACGGGCGAGCCCAGCGAGGCCGGCTGGCGCCAGGACGCCCGCGCCGCCTATGCCGAGCTGCGCCGCCGCGGCATCGCCCCCACGCGCATCGTGCTGTTCGGGGAATCGCTGGGCAGCGCCCAGGCGGTGATGCTGGCCGCCGAGCAGCCGGTGGCCGGCCTGCTGCTGGATTCAGGCTTCGACTCCGCCCTCGCCATCGCCCGCGGCCTCTACCCCTGGCTGCCGGTGGACTGGCTGATGCGCGACCCGCACCACGCCGACCGCGCCGCTGCGCAGGTGGCCGTGCCGGTGCTGCAACTGCATTGCGAGCAAGACCCCGTCACCCCCGTGGCGCACGCCCGCGCGCTGCACAAGGCCTTCCGCGGCCCGGCCCGGCTGGAGCTGCTGCCGGGTGACTGCCATGTGCCGCGCTATGTGGAGTTCCGCGTGCAGGCACGCGCGTTCCTGAACGGCCCGGTGCCACGCTGAGCGGGTCGGCCTGAGAGCGGCTTCCTGATGCCCTCCTGATGCCCTCCTGATGCGTTCCTGATGCCCAGGCTGCTAGCGTGGGGCCCATGTTCATACGCCCCCTGCTGGCCGGTGCCGCCACCTGGGCCCTGTGCTGGGCCCTGCTACTGGGCCTGGCGCCCTGGCTGGAGCTGGCCCATCTGGCCTTGCTGATGGTGCTGGGTGCGCTGCTGGCCGGGCTGTGGTGGCCGCCGCGCCTGGCCCTGCCGGCGGCGGTACTGGCCGTGGCCGCCTTCAACTGGCGCTTCGTTCCGCCTCAGGGCAGCCTGCGTGTGGAGCGTCCGCAGGACCTGCTGCTGCTGGCCACCCTGCTCGGCGCCAGCGCTCTGGTTGCGGGACTGATGGCGCGCCAGCGCCGCTTGGCCGCACAGGCCCAAGCCCATGCACGCCGCAGCGAAGAGCTGCGCGCCTTTGCCGAAAGCCTGCGCGACGGCGCCGGCCCCGCCGCCCTGCTGCCCCATCTGCAAGCGCTGGGGCAGGGCCCGGTGAGCCTGCGCCTGGCCGATGGCGAGCTGCTCGGTCAGACCAGCGCCGGCGCCGCCGCCGGCCTGGCGCTGTGCCAGGCGCAGGCCCTGGCCTTCGGCCCGGGCTGCGGCCACCACGAAGATGAAGACGCCTGGTACCTGCCCCTGCGTGGCCGCCAGGGCTGCCACGGCGCCGCCCATCTGCCCCTGGGCGAACGGCCGGTGCAGTTCGATGAGGCTGACCGCCTGCAGGCACAAGCCCTGTGCGACCAGCTCGGCCTGGCGCTGGAGCGCGCCCAGGCCCTGGCGCAGGCGCAGGCCGCGCATGAGGAGGCCGCCGGCCAGCGCCTGCGCAACACCTTACTGGCAGCGATTGCCCACGACCACCGCACGCCGCTGGCCACCATCCTGGGCGCCGCCACCAGCCTGCGCGACCAAGCCGAGCGCCTCGACGCCCCGCAGCGCCAGCGCCTGGCCGAGCGCATCGTCAGCGAGGCCGAGCAGCTGGCCCGCCTGACCGACAACGCCCTGCAACTGGCCCGCCTGGGACAGCCCGGTCTGGCGCTGAGCGTGGACTGGGAATCGGTGGAAGAGCTGGTGGGCAGCGTGCTGCAACGCCTGCGCGAACGCGACCCGCTGCGCCGCATCAAGCTGCACCTGGAACCGAATCTGCCCTTGCTGCGCTGCGATGCCGTGCTGCTGGTGCAACTGCTCGACAACCTGCTCGACAACGCCCTGCGCCATGGGGGCGGCGGCGCGGTGGAGCTGCATGCCCGCCAGCGCGGCAGCCGCCTGCAACTGGCCGTGCGCGACCGCGGCGCCGGCGTGCCCCTGGGCCAGCGCGAGCGCATCTTCGAGCCCTACCAGCGTGGCGAAGACGCACAGGGACGCGGCACCGGCGTCGGCCTGGCCCTGTGCCGCGCCATCGCCCGCGCCCATGGCGGCGAGCTGCGCTACCGCGCCCGCGGCCATGGCGGCAGCAGCTTCGAGCTGGACCTGCCGCTACCCGAGCAGGCCCCGACATGAGAAAACTGCTGCTGGTCGAAGACGACGCCGCCCTGCGCGCCCTGCTGGCCGAGGCCCTGCGCGTGGAGGGCCACCAGGTGCTGACCGCCGCCAGCTGCGCCGATGCGCAGGCG
>JBDHSJ010000345.1:0-3740 GCA_039808065.1 Burkholderiaceae bacterium
TGGGGTTGCCGCAGGCCGCGCCCATCATCACGCTGGCCTGCAACAGCAGGCCGGTCTTGCGACGGTGCATGTCGCGCAGCTGGGTCTCGTTCAGCGGCTGGCCGATGGCGGCCAGATCGATGGCCTGGCCGCCGGCCATGCCGGCGTGGCCGGAGGCGCGCGCCAGCAGTGCGCACAAGCGCGCCTGCAGGACCAGGTCGAGGCCGGAATCGGGGGTCAGCACCTCGAAGGCCAGCGCTTGCATGGCGTCGCCCGCCAGCATGGCCTGGGCCTCGCCGAAGGCCACATGCACGGTGGGCTTGCCACGGCGCAGCACGTCGTTGTCCATGCAGGGCATGTCGTCGTGCACCAGCGAGTAGGCATGAATCAGTTCCACCGCCACGGCAGCACGCTCGGCCGCGGCGGTTTCACCCTGCACGGCCTCGCAGGCGGCCAGGGCCAGCAGGGGGCGCAGGCGCTTGCCACCCTCCAGCACCGCGTAGCGCATGGCCTCACCCAGGCCGGCCGGGGCTTCCAGCGGCACCCAGGCGTCCAGCAGGGTTTCGCAGCGGTGGCGCTGGGCCGCGGCCCAGGCGTCGAAATTCAGGTCGCTCATGCCGAGCCGTCCTCCCAGGACTTGAGCGTGCCTTCGTCCAGCAGCTTCACTTGTTGTTCCACAGACTGCAGGCGTTCACGGCAGAAGCCCAGCAGCTCGGCCCCGCGCTGGTAGCCACTCAGCAACTGCTCCAGCGGCAAGGCACCGCCTTCCATGGCGCCGACCAATTGCTCCAGCTCGGCCAACGCCGCGTCAAAGCTTGCGGGAACAGGGGGTTTCGCGCTTTTGGGCATGGCCGGCGACAGAAAAAGGGGCGCGATTGTAGGCGGCCACCCCCCAGGAGAACCCCAGATCCCCCGCTTAGGGAGGGTCATCCATGCGCGCCCACGGCGGGTGGGTTTTCACGGGGGATGGCTAGAATCCGACCCCCCTCGCGCGCCGTGCGCCTGGGTTCGCAAGCCCGGTGTCGCCGGGCTTTTGTACGTCGAAGGGCTGCCCCCAATCCAAAGCGGCCCGAACGACGGGTGTCTTGGAGACCCTTGGATCATGTCGGATCTGAGCTTGGCCATCGGGGCGCTGAAAAGCGGTCACACCACGCAGCTCCCCGTTTCTGCTTATTTCGATCAGGCGCTCTATGAGCGCGAGCAGGAGCGCATCATCCGACCTGGCCCCCGCTACATCGGGCACCAGCTCGCGGTGCCCGAGGTGGGCGACTACCTGGCCCTGGCCCAGGAAGGCGAGGGCCGCGCCCTGGTGCGCGGCCATGCGGGCGTGCAGCTCATTTCCAACATCTGCCGCCATCGCCAGGCAGTGATGCTGAAGGGCCGCGGCAACAGCGGCAGCAACATCGTGTGCCCACTGCACCGCTGGACCTATGGTCTGCAGGGCGAGCTGATCGGCGCGCCGCATTTCCCCGAAGACCCCTGCCTGCACCTGAACCGCTGGAACCTGCGCGAGTGGAACGGCCTGCTGTTCGAGGACAACGGCCGCGACATTGCTGCGGACCTGGCCGGTCTGCAGGTGGCCCAGGACCTGGACTTCAGCGGCTATGTGCTCGACAAGGTGCAGGTGCACGAGTGCAACTACAACTGGAAGACCTTCATCGAGGTCTATCTGGAGGACTACCACGTCGGTCCCTTTCACCCGGGTCTCGGGCAGTTCGTCACCTGCGACGACCTGGCCTGGCAATGGGGCAAAGAGTTCTCGGTGCAGACCGTGGGCGTCAAGGGCGCGCTCGAAAAGCCCGGCTCCAAGGTCTACCGCCGCTGGCATGAGGCCTTGATGAAGTTCCGCGGCGGGGAACGCCCGAAGCAGGGCGCGATCTGGCTGACCTATTACCCAACGCTGATGGTCGAGTGGTACCCGCATGTGCTGGTGGTCTCCAACCTCTATCCGCAGGGGCCGAACAAGACACTCAATGTCGTCGAGTTCTTCTACCCCGAAGAGATCGCCGCCTTCGAGCGCGAGTTCGTCGAGGCCCAGCAGGCCGCCTACATGGAGACCTGCATCGAGGACGACGAGATCGGCGAGCGCATGGATGCCGGCCGCCGCGCCCTGATGGAGCGCGGTGACAACGAGGTCGGCCCCTACCAGAGCCCGATGGAAGACGGCATGAAGCACTTCCACCAGTGGTACCGCCAGAAAATGGCGCTGTGAACGCAACGCCCGGTCCGCCGGGCGTTTTTCATTCCCCATGCCTGCACCCTTCCTGATGCTCGGCGCCGCCCTGCTGTTCAGCCTGATGGGCCTGTGCGTCAAGCTCGCCAGCAGCCAGTACAGCCCGAGCGAGATCCTGCTGGTGCGCAGCCTGGTGGGCGTGGCCCTGCTGATCGGGCTGGCGCGCTGGCGCGGCATTGGCCTGGGGACGCGGCTGCCCTGGATGCATGTGTGGCGCGGCGTCATCGGCGTGGCCGCGCTGTTGCTGTGGTTCTGGGCCATCGCCGGCCTGCCGCTGGCCACGGCCATGACGCTGAACCAGATGAGCGCCATCTGGATGGCGCTGTTCCTGCTCGGCGGCGCCATCTTGCTGGGCGGCAAGAGCCTGGACCCGCGGCTGATCGTGGCCGTGCTGGTCGGATTCGTGGGCGTGGCCCTGGTGCTGCAGCCCACCTTTGCGCGCGACCAGCTGCCCTGGGGCCTGGCCGGCCTGGGGTCGGGGATGCTGGCCGCCATGGCCTATCTGCAGGTCACGGCCCTGGGCCGCGCCGGCGAGCCCGAGATCCGCGTGGTCTTCTACTTTTCGCTCGCCGGCGTCGTTGCGGCCGGTCTGCTCTCGCTCTTCACGCCCACGCCGCCGCGGCCGCAGGGCCATAGCCTGTACGGCCTGGGCCTGCTGCTGGCCGTCGGCCTGAGCGCCACCCTGGCCCAGGTGCTGATGACCGCCGCCTACGCGCGCGGCAAGATGCTGGCCAATGCCAGCCTGAACTACAGCGGCATCGTGTTCTCGGCCCTGCTGGGTTGGCTGGTGTTCGACGAGGCGCCGGGCTGGCTGGCCCTGCTGGGCATGCTGCTCATCGTCGGTGCCGGCCTCACCGCCACCCTGCTGCGCAGCCGCCAGGCCAAGGATCTCCCTTCGGACGCCCACAATGAATGACATGCTGATCTCCGCCCCCGACCTGCAGCGTGAACTGCAGGGCCCGAACCCGCCGCTGCTGTTCGATTGCCGTTTTGACCTGAGCAACCCGCAGGCCGGGCGCGCTGCCTACGCGCAAGGCCATGTTCCAGGCGCGCATTACCTGCATCTGGATGAGGATCTGAGCACCGCGCTGCACGACGCCGCCGGGCGCTTCCGCGGCCGGCATCCCCTGCCCGCCCGGGAAGAGTTCGCCACCCGGCTGGCCGCACGCGGCTGGCAGCAGGGCCGCGCAGTCGTCGCCTATGACAGCAGCGGCGGCATGTATGCCGTGCGCCTGTGGTGGATGCTGCGCTGGCTGGGCGAAACCCAGGTGCGCCTGCTGGATGGCGGCCTGAGCGCCTGGCAGGCTGCGGGCTTGCCACTGCAAAGCGAAACCGCGAGCTGCACCGCCCTGCCCCCGCCGGCGCAGCTGCCCCCGCCCGGCATGCCGACGATTGACGCCCAAGGTCTTCTGGCCCAGCTGGGTCGCCAGGCCCTGGTGGACGCCCGCGCGCCCGAGCGCTACCGCGGCGAGGTCGAACCCTTGGACCGCCAGGCCGGCCATATTCCCGGCGCACTGAACCGGCCCTT
>JBDHSJ010000346.1:0-3725 GCA_039808065.1 Burkholderiaceae bacterium
CTCCGTCGAGTTGTTTTAACCCTGATTTGTAGAAAACCGGAGAGCAGACGATGCACTCGATCCTTGCGGTGGACGATTCCGCCTCGATGCGCCAGATGGTGGCGTTCACCCTGAAGAACGCGGGCTTCAACGTCGTCGAAGCCGTGGACGGCCAGGATGCATGGGAGAAGGCAACCCAACGCGATTTCGACCTGGTGCTGACCGACCAGAACATGCCCCGCATGGATGGCATCTCCCTGACCAAGAAGCTGCGCGAGAACCCCAAGTTCAAGAGCACACCGATCCTGATCCTGACCACCGAGTCCAGCGACGCGATGAAGCAGGCCGGGCGCGCCGCCGGCGCCACCGGCTGGCTGGTCAAGCCCTTCGATCCGGCCAAGCTGATCGAAGTGATCGGCAAGGTCATCCGCTAAACCGAGGAGCTCCCATGGGCGAGATGACGAACGAAGGCGCCAACCTCGGCGCTGGCATCGACCTCAGTCAGTTCTACCAAGTCTTCTTCGAGGAGGCTGGTGAGAACCTCGACAACATGGAGCAGCTGCTGCTCAATGTGAACGTCGAGGCCGCCGATGACGAGGAGCTGAACGCGATCTTTCGCTGCGCGCACTCGATCAAGGGCGGGGCTGCGACCTTCGGCTTCGGCGACGTCGCCGAACTCACGCACATCATGGAGACCCTGCTGGACAAGCTGCGTCGCCATGAGTTGAAGCCGACCACGCAGATGGTCGACATCCTGCTGCAGTCGGGCGATGCGTTGCGCGGTCTGCTGGCGCGCCATGCCGGCACCAGCACGGAACAGGTCGAGAGCGAAGGCTTGGTGGCCAGCATCCGCACCCTGGTGGATGGCGGCAGCCTGGCGGATGCACCGGCCGCGGCGGCCGCGCCCAAGGCGGCACCCACCCCTGCGCCGAGCGCGGCACCGGCACCCTCTTCCGCTGGCGGCCTGCGCCAGCTGGAACTGCTGGTGGGCCCGTTGGACAACCCCAACCAGGCCAACAACCTGGTCGAGCTGTTCCAGGAGATCACCGACCTGGGCACGATCGAGATGCTGGACGGCGGCCAATCCGCCGACGGCATGCGCCGCTTCAAGGTCACCACCGCCAGCAGCGACAACGATCTGCTGGATCTGTTCACCTTCCATGTGGCGCGCGAGCAGGTCAAGCTGATCCCCATGGGCCCGGGCTACGGCTTCTACGAAGGTGCCCCCGGCGCCCCCAAGGAAGAGAAGAAGGAAGACCTGGGCTACGGCTTCTTCGACGACGCCCCGGGCTCACCCCAGGCCGCTGCGCCGGCCCCCACGGCCGCGCCGGCCGAAGCCGCCAAGCCCAGTGCCGCCGTGGTGCCCACCACCAAGCCCTCGGCCGCTGCGCCCCCGAAGCCCGCCGCCGCCGCGGGCGACCAGAGCACGCTGCGCGTCTCGATCGAGAAGGTCGATCAGTTGATCAACCTGGTGGGCGAGCTCGTCATCACCCAGGCCATGCTGGCGCAGAACAGCCGCAACGTGGACCCGGCGCTGTACCAGCAGCTCACCTCGGGCCTGGCCGACCTCGAGCGCAACACCCGCGACCTGCAGGAAGCGGTGATGTCGATCCGCATGATTCCGATGTCGGTGGTGTTCAACCGCTTCCCGCGCATGCTGCGTGACCTTGCCGCCAAGCTGGGCAAGAAAGTCGAGCTGGTGACGCAGGGTGAAGCCACCGAGCTGGACAAGAGCCTGGTCGAGAAGATCACCGACCCGCTCACCCACCTGGTGCGCAACAGCTGCGACCACGGCATCGAGCCGCCGGCCGACCGCGTCGCCAAGGGCAAGCCCGAGCACGGCACCATCACCCTGGTGGCCAGCCATCAGGGCGGCAGCATCGTCATCGAGGTGCGAGACGACGGCCGCGGCCTGAACCGCGAGAAGCTGATCCGCAAGGCGCAGGAAAAGGGCATCGAGGCGCATGAGGGCATGAGCGACTCGGAGGTCTGGGGGCTGATCTTCGCGCCCGGCTTCTCCACCGCCGACCAGGTCACCGATGTCTCGGGCCGCGGTGTCGGCATGGACGTGGTGAAGAAGAACATCACCAGCCTGGGCGGCACGGTCGAGATCGACTCCGCCGAAGGCTATGGCATGAAGGTCTCGGTGCGCCTGCCGCTGACCCTGGCCATCATGGACGGCATGAGCGTGGGCGTCGGCGACGAGGTCTACATCCTGCCGCTGTCCTCGGTGGTGGAAAGCTTCCAGGTCAAGTCCGACACCATCAAGACGGTGGCCGGCTCCGGCCGCGTGGTCGAGGTGCGCGACGAGTTCATGCCGGTGATCGAGCTCGAGAAGGTGTTCGACGTGCCGCGCTTCGACTTCGAGCATGTCTCCACCATCATGGTGGTGGTCGAGGCCGAGGGCGGCCGCGTGGCCCTGCTGGTGGATGAATTGCTAGGCCAACAGCAGGTCGTGGTCAAGAACCTCGAAGCCAACTACCGCAAGGTCAACGACGTCTCGGGCGCCACCATCATGGGCGACGGCCGGGTGGCGCTGATCCTGGACATCGGCAGCCTGGTCCGCAAATCACGTCATTGACAACACCCGCAGAGAGGAAGCCATGGAACTCGTTCAAGCGTCCAGCAACGTCATTGTCCCCAGCGCATCGGCGCGCATGGCGGCCACTGGCGAATACCTGACCTTCCGTCTCGGCACCGAGGAATACGGCATCGACATCCTCAAGGTGCAGGAAATCCGCTCTTACGAGCAGCCGACCCGCATCGCCAACGCGCCCGACTTCATCAAGGGCGTGGTGAACCTGCGCGGCGTCATCGTGCCCATCGTCGACCTGCGCGTGAAGCTCGGCTGCGCCAGTGCCGAGGTCAATGCCTTCACCGTGGTCATCGTGCTGAACGTGCGCAACCGCGTGGTCGGCGCGGTGGTCGATTCGGTGTCCGACGTGCTGGAACTCAGTCGCGACCAGATCCGCCAGGCGCCCGAGATGACGGCCGCCGCCGTCAACACCAGCTACATCACCGGCATCGCCACGGTGGCCGAGCGCATGCTGATCTTGATGGACATCGAGGGCCTGATGAGCAGCGCCGACATGGGCCTGATGGAGTCGATCACCCAATAACGACAACCTGGGGTGCGTGGCCCGTGGCTGTGGTGGGCACCCCTCCACATAACTACAAAGGCAACGCATGTTTTCTGGACAAGCTTCACTGGCGCGGCGAGTCACCCTGATCGGCGCCGTCGCCTTGGCGGCCGTGCTCTTTGCCACCAGCCTGTTGCTGAGCTTCATGCTGTGGCGCAATGCCAGTCAATCGGTAGAGAGCTTGGCAGGAGACAAAGCGCAGTCCATTTCCGACTCCATCAGCGCGATGGACGCGACCGCCAAGGTGCTGGTGCAGCGCAGCTTTGGCGCCTTCCGGCAAGATTTCGGCCCCTCCTTCACGCTGGATGAAGCGACCGGCGAACTGCGCGACTGGGGCCCCAAGCTCAACGAGAACTTCACGGCGGTCGACAAGTTCGCCAACACCACCGGCGGTGTGGCCACGGTGTTCGCGCGCCAAGGCGACGACTTCCTGCGCATCACCACCTCGGTGAAGAAGCCCGACGGCAGCCGTGCCATGGGCACGCTGCTGGGCAAGCAGCACCCGGCCCATGCCCTGGTGATGGCGGGCAAGTCCTGGGCAGGCCGCGCCGTGTTGTTTGGCCGGCCGTACATGACGTATTTCGAGCCGGTCAAGTCTGACGAGGG
>JBDHSJ010000347.1:0-3694 GCA_039808065.1 Burkholderiaceae bacterium
CGTTACGCCCCCACCGACACGCCCGAGAAGCTGCGCGCCGACATCGAGAAGGCCCTGGCCGCTTGATGCGCGTCACCGTCTGCCTGCCCGAGGGCGCGGCGCGCTGGGCCGCCGAGCTGCAACAGGCCCTGGGGCCGGGCGCCACGGTGGAGCCCTGGCAGGCCGGCCAGGCCCCGGCGGATTACGCCGTGCTGTGGAAACCGCCAGCCGAGTTTCTGGCCGCGCAGCCCCAGCTCAAAGCCCTGTTCGCCGCCGGCGCCGGCGTGGATGCGCTGCGCGCCCTGCCCCTGCCGCCCGGCGTGCCCCTGGTGCGCCTGGAAGACGCCGGCATGGGCGTGCAAATGGCCGAGTACGTGCTGCACGCGCTCTTGCGTTGGTACCGCGGCTTCGACCGCTATGCCAGCCAAGCCGCGGCGGCCGCCTGGTGGCCGCAGCCGCCGCAGCGCAAGGCCGAGTGGACGGTGGGCCTGCTGGGCTACGGCCAGCTGGCCCGGCCGGTGGCGCAGGCGCTGCGGGGCCTGGGCTTTCCGGTGCAGGCCTGGGCGCGCACGCAGCGCGAAGCCGATCTGCCCCTGTTCGCCGGCCCGGAGGGCCTGACGCCCTTCCTGCGCAGCAGCCGCGTGCTGGTGGCCCTGCTGCCGCTGACCGAGGCGACGCGCGGCCTGATCAATGCCGAGCTGCTGGCCCAGTTGCCCGATCAGGCCTATCTGATCAATGTGGCGCGCGGCGGCCTGGTGGTGGAAGCGGATTTGCTGGCCGCCATCGACAGCGGCCGCCTGGCCGGTGCGGCGCTGGACGTGTGCACACCCGAGCCCGCGCCGCCCGACCACCCCTTCTGGCGCCACCCGCGCATCCAGCTCACCCCCCACATCGCCGCCGCCACCCTGCGCGACGAAGCGGTGGTGCAGATCGCGGCCAAGATCCGCGCGCTCGAAGCCGGCCAGGCCATCAGCGGCGTGGTGGGCGCGGGCGGCTACTGAATCAGCAGGTAGCCGTAGACGCTGCGCAGTCCCTGCGCGCGCAGCCACTCGTTGGCCGTCTGCCGCGTCACGCCCGCCAGGGCGGCCAGCTCGGCCTGCGTGGCGCGCACGCGCAGGCCCTCGGCGCCAGGCACACCCCGTTCGCGCTTCAGCTGCTCCAGCGCCAGCTGCAGGCGCTCGGGGGCGCGGCGGTGGCGGGCGCTTTCGAGCTGGTGCAGGGTGCCGTCGAAACGGCGCGCGAACTCGGCCAGCAGCGCGCGGGCAAAGCCGGGGTGCTCGTCCATCAGCAGGCGGTAAGCGGCGGGGCCAATCACCAGCACCCGGCTGGCGCGCGCGGCCACCGCCTCGTAGCGGCTGGGCAGCCCGGCCACGAAGGCGCCCAGGCCGAACAGCAGCGGCGGCTGCACATGCTCTAGCACCGAGACCTGGCCATCGGGCGCAGTGAAGCGACTCTCGATCTCGCCGCTGAGCAGCGCGTAGAAGGCCTGCGCCGGCGCGCCCTGCACAAACAGCGTGCGGCCGGCGCGCAGGTTGCGAATACTGAGCAGCGGCGCCAGCTGCGCCTGTGGCTGCAACTTCAGGCTGGGGAAGTTGCCCTGCAGCACCAGCTGCAGGGCCTCCAGCCCATCGATCTGTGTCGGCATGCCGACATTCTCGGGCGACGCCCGCCGCGCACACTGCCGCCATGCACTTGCTGACCCCCGAAGCCTGGGCCGCGCACTACCGCCAGTTCGCCGCCGTCGATTGCCCGAACCAGCCCACCTATGTGGCGATCTGCCACGCGGTGGCGGCCGACCCCGAACTGCTGGCCCTGCACGCCCCCATCCCGCCCGAGCAGGCGCGCGCCAACCTCTTCCTGGCCGCGGTGCATGAGCGCCTGCTGGCTGGCGTGGCGCACCCCTTGGCGGCCTATTTCCCCAGCCTGGGCGGCCCACGCGCGCCGGATGCTGAACTACCCGCGTTGCTGCGCGACTTCGTGCTCGGCCCCGAGCGGCCGCGCATCGAAGCCCATCTGCGCCAGCGCGCCACGCAAACCAATGAGGCCGGCCGCAGCGCCATGCTGCGTCTCGCTCTGGATGCGCTCGGAGCCGAGCACCCCCGCCTGGCCCTGTTCGAGATCGGCGCCAGCGCCGGCCTGAATCTGGGCGTGGACGAAGACCAGATCGACTACGGCGCCTTCCAGCGCGGCCCCGGCTCGCGCCTGCGGCTGCGTTGTGACTGGCTGGACGGCACCCCGCCACCCGCCAGCCCCTGGCAGCTGGTGGCGCGCGCCGGCATGGACCTGGCGCCAGTGGACGTGCACGACCCCGCGGCCCGCCGCTGGCTCGAAGCCTGTGTCTGGGCCGACGATGTGGAACGCCTGCAGCGCCTGCGCCAGGCCCTGGCCTGGGCGCAGGCGCGCGGGCCGCGCATCCAGGCCCATGCGGAGGGCCTGCAGGCTCTGGACGACTGGCGCGCCACGCTGCCGGCCGGTGTGCAGCCGGTGCTGCTGACCAGCTGGGTGCTGGGCTATTTCCAGCCCGAAGCGCGCCAGCGCTTCCATGCCGAGGCCTTGCATCGCGTGCGGGAGCAGGGCCTGGCCTGGATCTGCGCCGAGGCCCCGGCCCACCACCCCATGCCGGCCCCTGTGGCCCCGCAGAGCCCGGATGGCCAATCCCCCATGCTGCTGAGCCTGCACACGCCGGCCGGCAGCCGGGCCCTGCTGTGGAGCCACCCGCACGGCAACTGGGCGCGCGCGGCCTGACCCTGATTCAAAGCGCAGCGGGCGGCGGGCATCATCCGGTGCATCGGGAGGGGTTGATGCAACGCCGCATGCTGTTCGTCTGGTCTCTGATGGGCTCGCCAGCCTGGGCGACCGGCCGACCGGTGCGGGTCGGTGTCGAGGACCATGAGGATTACCTGCCCTACTCGGAGTTCAAGCAACGCCACTACCGCGACCTGGTGCGCGAGTTGCTGGATGCCTTTGCCGCCGCCCAGGGGCTGGCGTTGGACTACCGCGTGTTGCCAGTACGCCGTCGCAATCTCTTGCTGGCAAAGGGTGAGCTGGATTTGCTTGTGCCCGACCACCCGCGGTGGGCGCCCGAAGCCAAGCAAGGCCTGAACATGGCCTATGCGCCCATGGTGGAGTTCACCGATGGCGCCTTCGTGATGCCCACCCACCGGGGCCGCGGTGTGACCCGGATTCGCCGCCTGGGCATTCCCAACGGGTTCACACCCTTTCCGTACCGGCAGTGGATCGACCGGGGGGACATCCAGGTCGAGGAGTCCGGCAAGCACTATGGCCTGTTCGAAAAACTGCGCAGCGGACACATCGACGCCGCCTACCTGAACCACCGCATGGGCCTGCACTACTTCGCCCAGCGGGAACACGACCCCGCTCGACGCCCTGTGTTCGACCCTGAACTGCCCCACGTCGACGACTTCTGGCACCTCTCCTCGGCCACGCGGCCGGAACTGGTGGAAGCCTTTCGTGTTTTCATGGCCCGCAACCCCGAGCTGCTGCCCCAGGCCAAGCGCCACTGTGGCTGGGACGATGCCGCCACCAGTCGACCCGCAGCCAAACCGGCATAGCCCGCTTGGGCAGGCGCGAAGTGCGGGGCGGCCGGACATCGGGATAATCCCGGACTCCTTCCAGCCCTGCTACCGCCATGTTTGCGCACATCCCTCCCTACGCCGGCGACCCCATCCTCAGCCTGAACGAGGCCTTCCAGAAG
>JBDHSJ010000348.1:0-3677 GCA_039808065.1 Burkholderiaceae bacterium
TCGAACACATCGATCTCGCCATCGGTGACCTCGCCATGCACCAGCAGCAGCAGGCCGGCACGCTGCATCGCCTCCAGGGTCTTGTAGGTCTTGCGGATGTCGGTGACGCCGGCATCGCTGTTGGTCGTTGCCCCCGCCGGGTAGAGCTTAAGCGCCACCACCCCCGCCGCCTTGGCGGCTTCGATCTCGGCCGCCAGCGTGTTGTCGGTCAGGTAGAGCGTCATCAGCGGCTGGAAGTCGCTGCCCGGGCCTTCGGTGGGGCGGGCGGCCAGGATGCGCTCGCGGTAGGCCACAGCCTGGGCGGTGGTCGTCACCGGCGGGCGCAGATTGGGCATCACGATGGCGCGGGCGAACTGGCGCGCCGTGTAGGGCAACACGGCCTGCAGGGCGGCGCCGTCGCGCACATGCAGATGCCAGTCGTCCGGGCGGGTGATCGTCAGGGAGGTCGTCATGGCCCGGATTGTCGGGCCGGCGGTTCGAGCCTCAGCCGCAGCGCAGGGTCAGCACCAGGCGGCCGATCGAGCGGCCTTCGTGGACGATGGGCTCGCTGAGTTCGCAGCGCGGCCCCAGGGGCAGTGGCTGCGCGCGGTCCACACGCGCCATCAGGCCGCCCTGCCATTCATGAACCTCCAGGCGCTCCACCCCGTCCAGCGTGGTGTAGGCCTGAAGCACACGCCGCACCATGTCGGGCTGCACCTGCCACACCAGCGGCGCCACGCCCTGCGCCGCCACTCGCGCCAGATCCTGGTAGCTCAGCTGGAAGGACAGGGGCGCAGCCCATGCACCGCTCAGCGCCAACACCAGTCCGGCGAACACAGGAACAAGACGGGACAGACGCGCGGACATGCGAACTCCACAGACTGAACAGCCGACCTAAACGGCCAGCGTAGCAAGGCGCGGCGACTATGCCGCAGCCCAGCGCGCCGGCCATCCCCTTCTTTCGCAGGAGTGGGTTTGCCCCAGGATGACGGCACTCGACGCAGAATGTCTGCCCCCTCCTTCCAGGCCCGCCATGCAACTCGCCCGCCGCACCCTTTTGCTGCTCTGTCCTGCCATGGCCCTGCAGGCCCAGCCCGCCCCCAGCGTGCCGCTGGAGGTTGCCCGTGAAGCCCTGGGCCAAGGACGGCTGCGCGTGATCGACATCCGCGAAAGCGCCGAGCACGCCACCGGTGTGGCCGAAGGCGTCCAGCTGCTGCCGATGAGTCAGCTGCCCCAGCGCCTGGCCGAGCTGCCGGGCAAGGACGAGCCTGTGCTGCTGATCTGCCGCACCCAGAACCGCTCCAAGGCCACCGCCCAGAAACTGCGCGAGGCCGGCTACACGCAGGTGCAGTACGTGGAGGGTGGCATGTCCGAATGGGTCAAGCGCGGCTGGCCGACCGTCAAGCCCTGAGCGTCGTCCAAGGCACGGGCGGGCACGGCAGGCATGCCCCGCCCGCCGGGTCAGGGTTCGATGGCCATGCCGCGCAGGCTGGCGCCACCCACCAGGGAACCCATGCGGCGGGTCTGGCCGCTGCCCAGGTCCACCTGGAACAAGGTGTCACCAGCGCCCTGCCCGTCCACCGCCAGATAGGCCAGATTGCGCACATCGGAGATGTCGAACTGCGCACGCACGAAGGGCTTGAGACCCAACGAACCGACCGTGAAGAGGCGACCACTGTTCGGTGAGACCCCAGGCTGCACGCCTTCGCGGCTCCCCTGTGTCAGCAGCAGGCCGCGAGCGGCGTCGATGGCGTAGTTGGTGGTGAGCTTCTCGTCGTTCTTGTTGTAGGTGTAGGCCGCCGCCACCACCTCGGCACGCTGGCCGGCATGGCGGTCGCCGGGATCGAACTGCAGCAGGGTGTCGGCCTGGGTACCGGGCTGACTGGGGTCGCCATCCACTTGGGCACCAGTGTCCGGATGCCGACGCAGGTTCGCACCATGGCTGTTGACGACCCGGATGCGGTCCACCGTGGGATTGAAGTCGAAGCCCCATTCGCCAGCGCCGCCATGGGGCAGGGGCTGCGGCTCGCCGACCGGCTCCAGCTGCGCGCTGTCCACCTTGACGCGGTAGAGCTGGCCGCTGCTGGCCAGCAGGTAGAGCTGGTTGCGGGCGACACGGAAGTCGATGCCCAGCACCTGCTCGCCGGGCTTGAGCCCGCGCAGGGCCAGGCTGGCGAGCAGGCGCTGCGGCTGGCCGGCATTGAAGCGGATCAGGCGGTGGTCGGCCGTGACGGCCAGGATGGTTTCCTGGGCCACCGGCCCCACCGGGTGGCCGGGGCCGGCGGCGCAGGCGGTCAACAAAAGGGCAGCAAGCGCAATCAGACGGGTCATGGCGGCATTCCGGATTCCGGGTTCGGGGGCGGTGCCGCGGCCAGCACGCTGGGCAGCAGCAGCTCGAAGCGGCAGCCTTGGCCCGGCTCACTGTGCACGCGGATCAGGCCCTGCAGCTTCTGCACCACCAGGTTGTAGCTGATGTGCAGGCCCAGCCCCGTGCCGCCCTGGCCGCGCTTGGTGGTGAAGAAGGGATCGAAGACACGCGCCAGGTGCTCGGCCGGGATGCCGCGGCCGTCATCCGTCACCTCCAGGCGCAGCTGGCTGTCACCCAAGCGCTCGGCGCGGATGCGGATCAGGCCGCGCTGCTCGGGCGCAAAGGCGTGCAGCAGCGCGTTCTGCACCAGATTGCTGAGCACCTGGCCCAGGGCGCCCGGAAAGCTGTCCATCCACAGGCCCGGCTCGACGCGGCATTCCACTGCCACCGGCCGGTGCTTCCAGCTCGGGCGCAGGCTTTCCAACAACTCGTCCAGATAGGGCCCGAGCTCGAAGCGGCGCTGGCCGTCCGAGGTGCGGTCCACCGAGACCTCCTTCAAGTGCTCAATCAGCACGGCGGCGCGGCGCAGGTTGTGCTCCAGCACCTGGCCGGTGTGGGCGGCCTCCTGCAGAAAGCCCGCGAGGCCGCCGCGCGAGAGCCGCTGCCCCTGCAGCTCGGCCTGCACCTGCTGGGTGCGCTCCAGCAGGTGCGAGCTGGCCGTCACCGCGATGCCCAGCGGCGTGTTGACCTCATGCGCCACGCCCGCCACCAGCTGGCCCAGCGAGGCCAGCTTGGCGTGCTCGACCAGCTGCGCCTGCGCCTGCTGCAAGGCTGCAAAGGCGCGCGCATTGCCGATCGCGATGGCGGCATAGGCCACCAGGCTGCGGAAGATGTCCAGCTCCTGCGGTCCGTAGGCCTGCGGGCGCCGGCTCTGCATGGTGACGATGCCGATGCGCTCCTCGTTCAGCGTCAGCGGCCGGAGCACCAGCGAGCGCATCGGCTCACCCGGCTCGATGCCTGCCACCTCGGGCGCGGTCTCGCTGCTCTGCTCATCCAGCACGTCGAGTTCGCGGTCCTCGCGGAAGGCGCGCGCGCTTAAAGAGAACGGGTCGTCGAGCGCCACCGTATCGCCCTGCACCAGGCGGTCCTCGAAGTAGTAGGGAAAGCGCAGCTGCCGACCATCGGGCTCCAGCAGGGCCACGCCGAAGGCGTCCACCGGCAGCAGCCGGGCCAGCTGCCGGTGCAGGGTGGCGCAGATGGCCTGCAGGTCCAGCTGCGCGGTCAGGGCCTTGCCGGTGTCGCCCAGCAGGCTCAGGGTGTCGGCGCTGCGCGCCAGCGTGGCATTGGCGGTGGAAAGCTCCTGCGTGCGCTGCGCCACCTCGGCCTCCAG
>JBDHSJ010000349.1:0-3674 GCA_039808065.1 Burkholderiaceae bacterium
CAAAGCTCCCCAGTTGCGCAGCGCTCGACCTTCAAGGTGCCACCGTGGAACCGGCTTTGCCGGGCCACTGGTGGCGCCCCCTTGAGGGGGAGGCGCGAAGCGCTTCGGGGGTGGGCCATATCAAGCCTTGATGACCTTCACGGCGCACTTCTTGAAATCGGTCTCTTTCGAGATCGGGCAGGTGGCATCCAGCGTCAGCTTGTTGACCAGCCGGCCTTCATCGAAGAAGGGCACGAAGACCAGGCCCTTGGGCACCTTGTTACGGCCCTTGGTCTCGACCTGGCACTGGATCTCGCCGCGGCGCGAAGCCACCTTGACGCGCATGCCGCGCTGCAGGCCGCGCGCCTTGGCGTCGTCGGGGTGCATGAAGAGCAGGGCCTCGGGCACGGCGCGGTGCAGCTCGGGCACGCGACGCGTCATGGAGCCGGTGTGCCAGTGCTCCAGCACGCGGCCGGTGCACAGCCACAGGTCGTAGTCCTTGTCGGGGCTCTCGGCAGCGGGCTGGTAAGGCAGTGCGTAGATCACCGCCTTGCCGTCCTTGTGGCCGTAGAACTTCACGCCCTCGCCGGCCTTCACATACGGGTCATAGCCCTCGCGGAAGCGCCACAGGGTTTCCTTGCCGTCCACCACCGGCCAGCGCAGGCCGCGCACCTCGTGATAAGTGTCGAAGGGCGCGAGGTCATGGCCATGGCCGCGGCCGAACTCGGCGTATTCCTCGAACAGGCCCTTCTGCAGGTAGTAGCCGAGCTGCTGGCTCTCGTCGTTCTTGTAGTCGGGGATGTACTTGCCGTTCACCTTGCCCATGTCGGCCAAGGGGTACTTGCTGACCTTGGCATTCTTGTAGAGCACGTCGAACATCGTCTTGCCCTTGTATTCGGGCTTCTTGGCCAGCAGCTCGGCCGGCCACACCTCTTCCATCTTGAATCGATGAACTGCCACAGATCGCTCTTGGCCTGGCCGGGTGCGCTGACCTGCTGGCGCCAGAACTGCGTGCGGCGCTCGGCGTTGCCGAAGGCGCCTTCCTTCTCGACCCACATGGCGGCGGGCAGGATCAGGTCGGCAGCCATGGCACTGGCGGTCGGGTAGGGGTCGCTCACCACCACGAAGGCCTTGGGGTTGCGCCAGCCCGGCAGGATCTCGCCGTTGATGTTGGGGCCGGCCTGCATGTTGTTGTTGGTGGTGACCCAGTAGCAGCGCAGCTTGCCGTCCTTGAGGGCGCGGCTCTGGGCCACGGCGTGCAGCCCGATCTTGTCGGGGATGGTGCCCTCGGGCAGGCCCCAGATCTCTTCGGTGTGCTTGCGGTGCTCGGGGTTGGTGACCACCATGTCGGCCGGCAGGCGGTGCGCGAAGGTGCCCACCTCGCGCGCCGTGCCGCAGGCGCTGGGCTGGCCCGTCAGGCTGAAGGGGCTGTTGCCCGGCTGGCTGATCTTGCCGGTCAGCAAATGGATGTTGTAGACCATGTTGTTGGCCCACGTGCCCCGGGTGTGCTGGTTGAAGCCCATGGTCCAGAAGCTGACCACCTTGACCTTCGGGTCGGCATACAGCTTGGCCAGGTCTTCGAGCTGCTTGACGGGCACGCCCGAGATCTCGCTGGTCTTCTCGGCGGTGTATTCGCTGACGAACTTCGCGTACTCCTCGAAGCTGATCGGCGTGGCGTCGTTCGGGTTGCCCTTGGGCTTGCCGTCGGCGCCGGGATAGCCGTTGCTCTTGGCGTCCTTCTCCAGCGCATGCACCGGGCGCAGGCCGTAGCCGATGTCATCGGCGCCCTTCTTGAAGTTGACGTGCTTCTTGACGAACTCCTGGTTCACCTTGCCGTTCTTGATGATGTAGTGGGCGATGTAGTTCAGGATCGCCAGATCGCTCTGCGGCTTGAAGATGATGGGCTGGTCGGCCAGGTCGAAGCTGCGATGCTCGAAGGTCGAGAGCACGGCCACCTTGGTGGCGGGGTGCGAGAGGCGGCGGTCGGTGATGCGGGTCCACAGGATCGGGTGCATCTCGGCCATGTTGCTGCCCCAGAGCACGAAGGCGTCGGCCTGCTCGATGTCGTCGTAGCAGCCCATCGGCTCGTCGATGCCGAAGGTGCGCATGAAGCCGGCCACGGCCGAGGCCATGCAGTGGCGCGCATTGGGGTCGAGGTTGTTGGAGCGGAAGCCCGCCTTCCAGAGCTTGGCGGCGGCATAGCCCTCGAAGATCGTCCACTGACCCGAGCCGAACATGGCGATCGAGCCGGGGCCTTCGGCCTTCAGGGCCTCCTTCCACTTGGCGGCCATGATGTCGAAGGCCTCGTCCCAGCTCACCGGAACGAAGTCGCCTTCCTTGTCGTACACGCCGTTCTTCTTGCGCAGCAGCGGCGTGGTCAGGCGGTCCTGGCCGTACATGATCTTGGACAGGAAGTAGCCCTTGATGCAGTTCAGGCCGCGGTTCACGGGCGACTCGGGGTCGCCCTGGGTGGCCACCACCTTGCCGTCCTGCACACCCACCACGACCGAGCAGCCGGTGCCGCAGAAGCGGCAGGGCGCCTTGTCCCAGCGCACGGTGCTGGCGGCGGGCGCGGCCTCGGCGCTCTTCATCATCACCACCGGCAGGCCGGCGGCGGAGGCGGCAGCGGTAGCGGCCTGGGTCTTCAGAAAGTCACGACGGTTGGCGTCCATGGGGTTCGCTCCTGCTGCGGCCGGTGGCCGGATTCGTTCTGCGGGAATCCTCGGGGGAAGGGGTGACAACTGCCTTGAGCGGGGTCAAGGACGCACCGCATCCAGATCGCTGAGGTTGCGGCGCCAGTCCAGCTGGCCAGATTGATGCGCCTCGGGGGCCGGGGCATCGGGCCCCGAGTACTCGTACACCAGGGTGCTGGACCAGACCTGCGGCAGCTGGGCAATCTCGCCCAGGGTGGCGGCGGCCGAGCGTTCGGCCACGTCCTCGATCACCAGCACCAGGCGGCCATCGCCGGGGTTGTGCGTCACGTCCACGCCGCGCAGGGCCAGCACCTGGGCCTGCACTTCGGCCACGGCCTGCGCCGGCACCCGCAACACCACGCCCAGAATCGACATCCACGCCTCCTGCACCAAATTGGTGAACGCAGTGTCCGGGGCGATGCTGCGCCGGAACTTGACCGAGATCAAGCGGTTCCGGATGAAGATCTGATGCAGGTCAGGCTTGCTGAGATGGCCAGTCGCACACCCGGTCGCCGAGGCCCCATGCAAGCCGCAAGACAGCTCGGCGATCGCGCCCCTCGAACGCAAGGCCACTCCCTGCCGTCAAGCGCGAGAGAAAGCGTCGAGCGCACAGGGGCGCCTGCCCCCGACGCGGCACGTGCGCTCGCAGCGCCGTTCGTGAAGCGGGGCCTGGCCGTGCTAAGCACGCCCCTAGGATGCGCGTCCATCAACCCAAGGCGAGTGCGACGCAGGAGAACCCCCATGCAGCAAACAACAGGGCGCCGGCTCGGCGCGGGCGTGCGGGTGGGCCTGGCCTTGGCCTTGCTGGCTGGCGCGGCGCGCGCCGAGCCCTCGCTCGAAGAGACGCAGCAGCGCAACAACGCCCTGGTCCAGCAGGGCTTCAATCTGACCATGGGCCTGCGCCTGAGCGACGCCCAGGGCCAGGGCAAGACGGTGCAGCGCCGCCTGTTGATCCCACCCGGCGCCGGACCCACCCAGCTGCATGTCTGGGCCGCCGCGGCG
>JBDHSJ010000350.1:0-3618 GCA_039808065.1 Burkholderiaceae bacterium
CCAGTGCAAGCGATGAAGCGACCCACATCCTGCTGAAGTCCCTGGCCGACCGCTGGGACCAGGCCATCGTCGCCAAGGACCGCGCCGCTATCGAAGCCAATATGGCCGCGGACTTCCGCCAGATCGACGGCGCCGGCCATATCGAGAACAAGGCCAGCTTCGTCGAGGGCCTGCTGGACCCGCAATTGCAGATCGACCCCTACACGGTCGAAGACTTCGAGATCCGCCTGTACGGCGAGGCGGCCCTGCTCAGCGGCCGCACCCGCATGCGTGGCCGCTATGCCGGCAAGGTCTTCGAGAGCCATTACCGCTACATCGATGTGTACGTACGCCGTGGCGGCGAGTGGCAGATCGTCAGCGTGCAGATCAGCAAGATTGCGCTGTAGCCCACGAACTGAAACGCCACGGCCGCCCCAATCAAACCATCAAGGCAAGGCCGCCAGCACGGCCTCGACATAGGGGTCGTGCAGGCCGCGGGCCTGCAGGGCCTGGGCCAACTGCTGTAGGTAGTCGAGGTTGGAGCCGAAGGCGCCGGCCGCGCGGGCGATCGGGCCAGCCACGGTGGCGGGCTCGGCATCAGGCTCGAACAGCGGGTGCTCGGGCCGGCCCAGGAAGGTCAGGGCTTGCAGTGTCGGCCCGTCCTGCACTTGCACCGGCACCCAGGCCGGCCGGTAGGCGCCGGTGCTCATCTCGCGCGCCCACAGCAGGCGCAGCTCGGCTTCGATGTCGTCTTCCACCAGGCGCAGCACCACGCCGTCCACCGCGCCACCGGCACGCAGGGCCAGCAGGCGGCCGGGGTTCTCGGGCCGACCGCGGCCGGCCACCGAGCGCAGGCAGAAGCTGCGGTGCCAGCCCTGCAGCCGCGCGCTGTGCTGGGCGTCCCAGTGCAGCAGCGGGTTCCAGATCAGCGAGCCGTAGCCAAACACCCACACGGGCCCGGGCGGGCGCTCGGCCCAGGTGGCCAGAAAGGACTGCTCGATCTGCGCCTCACTCCAGGCCAGTTCATCCGGCAGGGCGAGGTCGCGGCGCATGCTGCCATCGCGAAGATTGCAGCGGGTCAGGCGGTTGCGGGCATTCATAGGCGGACGGGCGCCGATTGTGCGGCGCCCGGCTTGCCCTCGGCTTACCTCAAGTCGAAACGATCCAACTCCATCACTTTGGTCCAGGCCTTGGCAAAGTCGTCAGCGAACTTCTGCTGCGCATCGGCACTGGCGTAGACCTCGGCAAGGGCGCGCAGCTGGGAGTTGGAGCCGAAGGCCAGATCGACTTGGCTGGCCTGGCCCTTCACGGCACCGGTCTTGCGATCGCGTCCTTCGAGCAGGCCGGCGGCAGCCGGCTTCCAGGCCGTGCCCATGTCCAGCAGGTTGACGAAGAACTGGTTGCTCAGCACACCCGGCTGCGGTACCAGCGGGTGGCCGGCTTCGGCGCCCACGCCCAGCGCGCGCAGGCCGCCCAACAGCACCGTCATCTCCGGCGCGCCCAGGCTCAGCAGTTGGGCCTTGTCCAGCAGCAGCTCGGGCGCCAGCGCTTCCAGGCCGGGTTTGACGAAATTGCGGAAGCCATCGGCCTGTGGCTCCAGCACGGCGAAGGACGCCGCATCGGTCTGGTCGGCGCGCGCATCCATGCGGCCCGGGTGGAAGGGCACGCTCAGGCGCAGGCCCGCCTGCTGCGCCGCGGCCTCGATGGCCGCACCACCGGCCAGCACGATCAGGTCGGCCAGCGAAATCTTCTTGCCGCCACCGGCCTGGGCGTTGAAGGCCTCACGGATGCCCGAGAGCACGTTCAGCACCCTCTCGAGCTCGGCGGGCTGGTTGGCGGACCAGTCCTTCTGCGGGCTCAGGCGGATGCGAGCACCGTTGGCGCCGCCGCGCTTGTCACTGGCGCGGAAGGTGGAGGCCGAGGCCCAGGCGGTGCGCACCAGCTGGTGGATGCTGAGGCCGGCAGCCAGCACCTGCGCCTTCAGCGCGGCCACATCCTGGGCATCCACCAGCGCGTGGTCGACGGGCGGGATCGGGTCCTGCCAGATGAGCTCTTCCTGGGGAACCAGCTTGCCCAGGTAGCGGGCGCGCGGGCCCATGTCGCGGTGGGTGAGCTTGAACCAGGCGCGCGCAAAGGCATCGGCAAACTCGGCCGGGTTTTGGTGGAAGCGCCGCGCCACCTTCTCGAAGCCGGGGTCGAAGCGCAGCGAGAGGTCCGCCGTGGTCATCATCGGCGGGTGCTTCTTTTGGGGATCGTGCGCGTCGGGGATCAGGTGCTCGGGCTTGCAGTTCTTCGCCACCCATTGGTGCGCGCCGGCCGGGCTTTTCGTCAACTCCCACTCGTAGCCGAACAGCATGTCGAAGTAGCCGTTGTCCCAGCGCGTGGGGTTGGGCTTCCAGGCGCCCTCGATGCCGCTGGTGGTGGTGTGCACGCCTTTTCCTGTACCGAAGGCGTTGATCCAGCCCAGGCCCTGGTGCTCGATGGCGGCGGCTTCGGGCTCGGGGCCCACTAGCTTGGGATCGCCCGCGCCATGGGCCTTGCCGAAGGTGTGGCCGCCGGCCACCAGAGCCACGGTCTCCTCGTCATTCATGGCCATGCGGGCGAAGGTCTCGCGCACATCGCGGCCCGAGGCCACCGGATCCGGGTTGCCATTCGGGCCTTCGGGGTTCACATAGATCAGACCCATCTGCACCGCGGCCAACGGGTTGGCCAGTTGCCGGTCGCCGCCCTCGCCCTGGTATCGCTGGTCGCCCAGCCAGGTCGTTTCGGGGCCCCAGTCGATGTCCTGCTCGGGCTCCCAGATATCGGGCCGGCCGCCGGCAAAGCCGAAGGTCTTGAAACCCATCGATTCGAGCGCAACGTTGCCGGCCAGGATCATCAGATCGGCCCAGCTGAGCTTGCGGCCGTACTTCTGCTTGATGGGCCAAAGCAGCCGGCGCGCCTTGTCGAGATTGCCGTTGTCGGGCCAGGAATTCAGCGGCGCGAAGCGCTGGTTGCCGGTGCCGGCGCCACCGCGGCCGTCGTGCACGCGGTAGGTACCGGCGGCATGCCAGGCCATGCGGATCATCAGACCGCCGTAATGGCCCCAGTCGGCCGGCCACCAGTCTTGGGAGTCGGTCATCAGCGCCGTCAGGTCCTTGACCACGGCGTCCAGGTCCAGGGTCTTGAACTCGGCGGCGTAGTCGAAGTGCTCGCCCATCGGGTTGCCCCTGGGGGCGTGCTGGTGAAGGATGGTCAGATTGAGCTGGTTCGGCCACCAGGTGCGATTGCCGGAACTACCGGCCTGGGTGGTTTGCGGGACACCGTGGTGGAACGGGCATTTCGCTTCGCTGGACATGGGCTGAGCCTTCGCTGCATTGAGTGAGGGGCAGTCTAGGAAGCCCCCCCACGGTGGGCAAGGCAAGCCTGGCAATCAGCGCGATAGGCAAAAAGCTCAGGTGCGGTGCTGCTGCAGATAGGCCGGCAGCTCGTCGCGCCCATGCAGGCCCAGCTTGGCCAGCAGGCTGCGCGCGTGGTTCTCCACCGTGCGGGTGGAGCGGTGCCAGCGCGCGGCGATGGCGCGGTAACTGTCGCCACCGGCCAATTCCTGCAGCAGGCGGCGCTCGCGTGCGGTCAGGCCCAGGGGGTCGGCACGCGTGG
>JBDHSJ010000351.1:0-3569 GCA_039808065.1 Burkholderiaceae bacterium
GCGGCGGCCTGGCGTTGGGGGCTGGCGCCGGCCAGCACGCCGCGCGCAGCCAACACGTCGGCATAGAAGCTGACCAGGTCGGCCTTCTGGCGCACGCGCGTCGCGTCGTCGAGGAAGCTCATGTGGCCGCCGGGGTAGTTGCGCACCTGCACGCGGTTGCTGTTCAGGCGGGCCAGGTCCTGTTCGGTGCGGAAGAAGGGCGTGGCAAGGTCGTGGTAGCCGCTGATGGCCAGCACGCGCAGGCGGGGGTTCTGCTGCAGCGTCCAGGCCAGGTCGGGGATGGTGTCAGGCAGGTCGCGCCCCCCGTAGCTGAAGTTCCAGACTTCGATGGCATTGCTCAACAGCACATAGGACGAGCCGTTGCGGTACTGCAGGTCGTTGCTGAGATGGGTGTTGATGGCGGTGGCGAAGCTGCCGCTGATCCAGCTGCTGGAGGGGTCGCCCTCGGCCGCCAGTGCGCTGCCCACCGGCGCCAGCATGCGGCCGTCATAACGGCCGATCAGCTGGCCGGGCAGCAGGTTCTGCCGGTAGTACGTGGGCGGCAGGTTGAACTGCGCCTGCCAGTGGTTGGCCCCCAGACCCGTCAGATTGGCCAGCTGGGGCCACAGCGCTGGGGTGCTGGTGGCGTTGGTCAGGAAGGCTTGTGCGGCCGGCTCATAGCTCTGGACGGCGAACGCTCGAGCCTGGCTGGTCCAGGCATCGAGGTCCATGGGCACCGGTTGGCTCAGCCGGTGCCAGGCGCCCACGGCGGCGTAACTGGGCAGGTAGCCGGCGCAGGAGACGCGCGGCAGCTCGAAGATGGCGCAATTGCTGTTGTAGTCCATGGCCGGAGACTGCAGCACCAGTCCGTCCATGGGCAGATTGGCCTCCTGCAGACGGCGGGCCAGCACGGCGGTGCGCGGTCCGCCGTAGCTTTCGCCGTACAGGAACTTGGGCGAGGCCTGACGGCCGTTGACCTCGACATAGCGGCGGATGAAGTCGCGGAACACGCCGGCGTCCTCGCCCACGCCCCAGAAGCTGCGGTTGGTGAATGGGGCGATGGCCTGCGAGCGTCCGCTGCCCACGGCGTTGACGAACACCAGATCGGTCTGTGCCAGCAGGCTGTCGGCGTTGTCCACCAGCGGGAAAGGGCGGGGCGCCGTGGTTTCAGGCACGCCGCTGACCAGGCGCTTGGGGCCGAACGACCCGAGCTGCAGCCAGACCGAAGCCGAACCCGGGCCGCCGTTGTAGAAGAAGGTGACCGGCCGCGTGGCCGGGTTGGCGCTGGGTAGGGTGTAGGCCACATAGAACACCGCCGCCTGCGGGCGCTGGGCGCCGCCGAGCTCCCGCGCGATCAGGTGGCCGGCGGTGGCCTGGTAGTTCAACGTCTGGCCGCCCAGCGTGAGGCTGTGCTGGGTGACCGCCGCGGCCTCGGTGGCGCCGGGCAGCGAGGCATTGGCATTCGAGGAGTAGACGTTCGGATCGTCCAAGCCCGGCAGCGACTGCGGGGGGGGCGAGGGTGCCGGTGTCCCCCCGCCGCCGCCACCGCCGCAGGCCTGCAGCAGCAGGGCGAGGGCCGCCACGCTGGCGGTCCGGTGCAGACGAGTCTCAGTGCTTACAGACATGGCCGACCCCCATCGAATCGTCAAGTGCGTCCTCGTGCACGGGCACCTGGCCCTGCTCGCCGCTCAGGCCTTCGAAGAAGAAGGGCTTGCGCGGCTTGGGTCGGTGGCCGATCTCGTTCATGGTGGGCAGCTCGTAGAGGCGCCCACCCACCATCACCTGGGCGATGCGGTCGCTCTGGCGGATGTCCTTGAGGACATCGCCGTCCAGCACCACCACATCGGCCAGCTTGCCAGCTTCGAGCGAGCCGATGTCCTTGTCCAGGCCGAGCGTCTGCGCCGGGTTCAGGGTGGCGCTGCGCAGGGCTTCCAGCGGCGTCATGCCGCCCAGACCGAGCATCCACATCTCCCAGTGCGCGCCCAGGCCCTCGCGCTGACCGTGCGCGCCGATGCTGGTGCGCACCCCGGCGCGCTGCAGCTCGGTGGCGGTGCGCGCCACGCGCAGCACGTTGAAATCCTGCTCAGGGGCGGTGAGGCGGCGCACGCTGCGCGGCTCGAGCACCGAGCGCGGCACGAAGCGGCTCAGGATGGGGTGCCGCCAGACCTCGGTGTGCGCGTACCAGTAGTGCTCGCCATCCAGCCCACCGTAGGCCACATTGAGCGTCGGGTTGTAGCCCACGGCCGTCTGCGACCACAGCTGCTTGACGTCCTCGTACACCTGCGCCACGGGCAGCGCATGCTCCACCGTGGTGTGGCCGTCCACCACCTGGTTCATGTTGAGCTGGAACAGCGAGGCACCCTCGGGCACCACCATCATGTTCGTCTGGCGCGCGGCCTCCAGAATCTGCTGGCGCTGTTCGCGGCGCGGCTGGTTGTAGCTCTTGACGCTGAAGGCGCCGGCGGCCTTGAGGCGCTTGAGGTGGGTGAGGGCGTCGTCGTAGTTGTTGATGACGGCCGTGACATCGGCCTTGGCGCCGTACAAGATGGTGCCGGTGCTGAAGATGCGCGGCCCCACCAGCTGGCCGGCGCGCTGCATCTCGCTCACGGTCAGGATGTCCGAGGTGCGGTTGCTGGGGTCGTGCAGGGTGGTGACACCAAAGGCCAGGGTGGCGTAATTGACCCAGCTCTGCTGCGGGATGAACTGGCTTTCGGCCATGGCGCCGTGCCAATGGGTGTCGATCAGGCCCGGGATCAGGGTCTTGCCCTGCACCTCGAACACCTGCGTGCCGGCCGGAATGGCCACTTCGGAGGCCTTGCCGACCGCCAGGATGCGCTTGCCTTCGGTGACGAGCACGCCGTCCTCGATGACCTCGTCGCCGCGCATCGTCACGATGCGCGCGCCGCGGAAGGCGATGCGGCCGGTCGGCGCATCGGCTGCCTGGCGGAAGCCGATCTTGAGCCCCTGCTCGCTGCGCTGGAAACCCTCGGCGTAGGCGGCGGCACGCGGCACGCTGAAGAGTTCGTCGCCCAGCGCGTAATGCAGCGTGGCGCTGTCGCCCGACCAGTGCAGGGACTCACCGGCATTCACATCCAGGCGCTTGACGGGCAGGGCCTCCATCTTGGAACCCACCGTCAGCAGCTTGCCCGTTTGCGGCAAGGGCGTGATGTAGGTGTGGAAGCGCTCGATGAAGCCCAGCCAGCGGCCATCGGGCGAGACCGTGAACTCGGAGGCGAACTCGCCCTTGGCGATCGGCGTCTCCTCGCGCGTGGCCAGGTCCAGGCGCACCAGCTTGTGCTCGCTGTCCACCTCGCTGATGGAGCCCGAACGCGTGAAGAACACCGCCTTGCTGTCGGCCCCCCACTGCGGGCTGTGACCGGTCTTGCTCAGCTGCTGCAGCTCGCTGCCGTCCACCCGGCTCATGAAGAGGCCCTGGCCCAGGCCCTGCCAGGGCGTGGTCAGGTAGCCACCCTTGGCCTTCTGGTAGACGACCCAACGGCCATCGGGCGAGAGGCGCGGGTGCAGGTACTTGCCCGGTTCCTGGGTGACGACCGTCTCGCGCCCGCTGGCCAGGTGGCGCACGCGCACCT
>JBDHSJ010000352.1:0-3556 GCA_039808065.1 Burkholderiaceae bacterium
GGTGGCGGGGTGGCAGTCCTGCCCGGCCTGGCAATGCGCGGCCAGCGGGTCGCCGCAGCAGTCCATGCCGGGCGGGCAATGCGCCTCGTGCGAATCCGCCTGCATCTGCGCCTGCGGGGCCCTCTGCATCGGGCAGGGCGCCGTGGGGCGCAGCCCGGCCCAGCCGTAAGCTGGCACGGCCAGGCTGACGAGCAGGAGCACGAGGAGGCGCAGGAACTTCACGGTGCGTTTGTAGCGCCGGGCGCGTAGGTTGCCCTTGGGTTGGGTCAAGAACAGCGAACCCGACGGATGCTGCGCCGGCCTGGCCGGGCTGGCAAGCGGGGCAGTGGGGCTACGCTTGCCGCATGGCTGCGCCTCACACCGACCCCACGCCCGGCGCTCCCGCCATTCGGGGTCCGGCCCGCCTGCCCACCGCCATCTGGGTGCTGGGCTTCGTCAGCCTGCTGATGGACATCTCCTCCGAGATGATCCACAGCCTGCTGCCGCTCTTCCTGGTGGGCTCGCTGGGCGCCAGCGCGCTGGTGCTGGGCTTGATCGAAGGCCTGGCCGAGGCCACGGCGCTGATCGTCAAGGTGTTCTCCGGCGCGCTGAGCGACTACCTGGGCCGGCGCAAGGGCCTGGCCCTGTTTGGCTACGCGCTGGGGGCGCTCACCAAACCGGTGTTCGCGCTGGCCACCAGCACCGGCTGGGTGCTGACGGCACGCCTGCTGGACCGCGTGGGCAAGGGCGTGCGCGGTGCGCCGCGCGACGCCCTGGTGGCGGACCTGGCGCCGCCTGCGCTGCGCGGCGCGGCCTTCGGCCTGCGCCAGGCGCTGGACACGGTGGGCGCCTTCCTGGGCCCGCTGCTGGCGGTGGGCCTGATGCTGCTGTGGGCCAACGACTTCCGCGCCGTGTTCTGGGTCGCTGTCATCCCGGGCCTGCTGGCGGTGGCCTTGCTGCTGTTCGGCATCCGCGAACCCGAACGGCCGGCCGGCGCGGCGCGCGTCAACCCGATCCGCCGCGAGCGGCTGCGCCAACTGAGCCGCGGCTACTGGTGGGTGGTGGGCCTGGGCGCGGTGTTCACGCTGGCGCGCTTCAGCGAGGCCTTTCTGGTGCTGAAGGCCGAGCAGAGCGGCATCGCCCTGGCCCTGGTGCCCCTGGTGATGGTGGCGATGAACGCGGTGTACGCGGGCACGGCCTATCCGTTTGGCCGGCTGTCGGACCGCCTCGGCCCCCACGGGCTGCTGGCCGGCGGCCTGCTGGTGCTGGTGGCGGCGGACCTGGTGCTGGCCCAGGCCAGCCACTGGCTGGGCGTGCTGGCCGGCGTGGCGCTGTGGGGCGTGCACATGGGCATGACGCAGGGCCTGCTGGCCGCCCTGGTGGCGCGCGAGGCCCCGGCCGAGCTGCGCGGCACCGCCTTCGGTTTCTTCAACCTGGTGAGCGGGGTGGCGATGCTGCTGGCCAGCGCGCTGGCCGGGCTGCTGTGGGACGGGCTGGGGCCGGCGGCGACCTTCTACGCCGGGACGGCCTTCTGCACGCTGGCCCTCGCGCTCGTGGCCTGGCGAGGGCAGCGCCCGGCTACTTGACGTTCTTCACCGTGGTGAAGGTCAGCGCCGTCGGGCGCGCCGTGGTGGGTTGCGTGGCGGTGTCGATCAGGCGCACGCTGCCGTTGGTGGAAAAGATCCAGCCATAGGGCTCGGGCTTGATGCAGCGGTCGCCCAGCTTCTTGGAGACCTGGCTGATCCAGACCGTGGCATCGCTGAGGATGCCCTTGATGGTGGCCGGGTCGGCGGCGGATTGCTGCTGCATCACCTGGGCCCAGGCGCTCTGGGTGATGGTGATGGTGCAGTCCCATTGGTTGCCCTGGTCGTCGCGCGCCTTGACGCGCTTGCCGGTGTAGTAGTCGGCCACGTTGACGGCCTTGAAGGTGCTGGGGTCCTCGCCCCAGGGCGTGTCGGGCTCGATGAGCACCAGCGCCTTGCTGCTCGGGTCCAGCCGGTAGAAGCCCAGCTCGGCGCTGGCGGAAAAGCCCAGGAAGCTGGCGATGGTGGGGACGACGCGGTCGAACAGCGAATCGATCGAGAACAGCACCTGCAGGGGCTCGGACATCGAGGCGTTGTTCTTGTACACGGCCACGCCTGCATGCTTCATGAAGAACTGGAAGGCGGCCTGGCAACTGCTCAGCTCGATGACGGTCTTCTGCCGGTTGCCGGACAGCTTGAGGTCCTTGGGGTCGAAGATCTTGGTGAATTCGGTGAGTTTGGGCATGGCAACACTCCTGCTTCAGGTCAACCCGGGTTCACGGAGCTGGGATGTGAAGAGCGCGGTGCCGCTCACTCCGAGCGGGCGCGGTAAAGGCCGTAGGCCCCCTTGGCAATCCAGAACACACCGAGGCCGTCAAACAGCAGGCTGGTGATGCTGTAGTCGCCCCTGAATACCGAACCGCCCATGGCCAGACCGATGCCGATCAAGACCAAGCCCGCAATGATGTCGCGCATGCTGCTGCTCCCTGCTGGTTTGTTTGAGCGCGGATGCTAGGGGCGTGTCCGGCCGGGTCTGACTGTGGTTTGCACGGGCGGCGGGCTTCGGTGCTGCCGCCTCCCTCCAGCCCGCCGCTGCAAGACAGCGGCGCTCCTTCGGCGGGCGTCGGACCGTCCTCGGTCCCGGCTCAGTTCGGCCTTCCGTCCACCCGCGGGCGGCCGAGCCAGTTGCCGTAACGCAGCGCCCAACCCACACAGGCCAGCGCCCAGCCGCCAATGGCCGCCAGCGTCAGCGGCGTGGCGGCGTTGGGCCACAGCGCCGCGGCCACGCGGGCCAGTACCGCCGCCTGCAGCAGCAGGTAGAGCGCCCAGGCCGTGCCATCCACCGCCAGCGGGCGGCCGCTGTGGCCGGCGCTGACGCGGGTGATCATGGCAATCAAGGTGCAGCCCAGGTAGCCCATGGTGAGCGCATGCAGCGGTGCCAGGCCCAGGCCCGCGTGGCCGAGGGCCTGCAGGGTGTTGGAGACGGCGCCGAGCGCAAAGGCCAGGCCCAGCCACACAAAGCCACCATGCAGCATGGCCAGCAGGCGCAAGCCCTTGCCGCGCAGGCTGTGCAGCAGGCCCCAGCGCACGGCCAGCCACAGCAGCAGCGCCGCGGCCGCGGCCTGCAGCAGGGCCAGCAGCGCCAGCAGCAGGGCCGGCAGCGGGCCCCACAGTGCCGCGGCGAAGCCGGCCAGCGCCGTGGCGCCCAGGGCGCTCAGCATGGCCACCAGCAGCCATTCGGGCCGCCAGGCCTCCAGCGCCGGCAGCACGGCCTGGGTGAAGAAGGGCAGCATGCGGTGCGACACGGCGGTGAACACCGGCGCCAGGAAGCCCCACAGCGCCAACTGAATGGCCGCGCCCAGCAGCGCCGCCTGGCCCTGCCAGAGTGCGAAGGCGGCCAGGGCCATGGCCAGCAGGCCGTAAGCCGCGGCGCCGGCGACGATCTGCGCGTGCAGGCGGTCCGCCACCAGGCTGGCGCGCAGGATGTGCAGGTAGCGGCGCAGCAGCAGCGCCCAGCCCCCGGCCGCCAGCGCCACGCCGGCAGCGGCCAGAGC
>JBDHSJ010000353.1:0-3520 GCA_039808065.1 Burkholderiaceae bacterium
CCTAACATCGGCCTCTGAGCTCCCTGCTGCCGTCCATGACCAAGTCCAACGTCGATCTCGATCTCAATGCCTCGGGTGCCCAGGCGGGCGACAAGCTCGGCGTGTGGCGCCTGGAGCAGGCGCTGGCCGAGGTGCCTTCGGGGCGCTGGTGGCTGGCCCAGCACAGCTTGAGCAACCAGGGCGCCTGGGTCCTGGTCTATGCGCGTGCCGAGGACGCCGCCGCGGTGCTGCTGCGCATCGCGCAGACCGAGGGTCAGCCCTGGCAGCACCCCGACATCACCTGGCCGCTTGATTCCGGCCTGACCACCGAGGGCCGGCCCTACGTGGTGTTCCCCTTGTCGGAAGGCGAACCTTTGCTGCTGGCGGTGCGCCAGGCCTCGCTGCGCCGGCGCCTGGAGTGGGTGGTGCAGCTGTGCGAGCTGCTGCTGATGGCCGAGACGGCCGGCTTCGGCCTGGTGGAGCTGGATCCCAGCCTGCTGTGGGTCGGCCCGCAGCAGCAGCTGCGCCTGATGGCCCTGGCCCTGGTGCGTGCCGATGCCAAGGCGCAGCGCATGGGCAGTCTGCAGGGCCAGCTCTGCCACGCGGCGCAGGCCATGGCCTGCCCCGAGGCCCAGGCGCGCGCCCCCGGCGTGGCCAGCAGCGGCGCGGCGCAGGTCTATGCCGTCGGCATGGTGACCTGCCTGCTCGTCAACGGCCGCCTGCCGCAGCAGGCCGAGCCCGCCGAAGCGCCGGTGCAGGCGCTCAGCCAGTGGCTGGCCCTGAAGCCCGAAGCGCGTGAGGCCCTGGACGAACTGCTGCGCCGCGCCACCGCGGCCGACCCCAAGCAGCGCCCTGCCGATCTGGGCGAACTGGCCGAGGCGGTGGAAGGCTGGCTTGATGCCAGCGCCGGCATGGCCAGCACCGAGGCGGCCGCGCTGGATGCCGTGCAGCGCAAGCAGCGCGCCGAGGCGCCGACGATGCGCATGCCGCTGGATGAGGCCAAGACGATGCCGCCGGCCGAACCTGCAAAGCCGGCCACTATGCCGCCCGGCCGCCCTTCCAAGACCCTGCCGCAGTCCAAGCGGCCGACCGCCGAGCCCGCTGCAGCGCCTGCCGCTGAACCGGAGCCGCCGGGGCACGCGACGCTCTGGTGGGTCGGGGGCGCTGTGGTGGTGGCGGGCCTGGTCCTACTGGTCTGGCTGCGCTGATGCAGGCGCTGCAGGTGCGCCGGCGGCGGCGTTCGGCCCGTCGCGTGGATGAGGACTCGCAGGCCGAGACGCGCTCGGCCGGGCACTTGCCCGCGCATCTGCGCCGCACGCCGATGAGCGTGCGCATCGCGCTCGGTGTGCTGGGCCTGCTGTGCCTGGCGCTGGCGCTGGCGCTGGCCAGCCAGTACCCGCTCGGCGCCGCCCCGGCGGTGGTGGGCGTGCTGCTGGCGGCCCTGCTGGCGCGCTACTTCTGGGCCCCCTGGCCGGGCTGGATGCTGGCCCTGGTGCCGCTGATCGGGCTCGCGCCCTGGACGGGCTGGCTGTGGCTGGAGGAGCTGGATCTGCTGGTGCTGGCCAGCGCGGCCGGCGGCTATCTGGCCTGGAGCGGTCCGAACCGTCAGCGCCCGCCCGCCCCGCAGCCGCCGTGGCGGCATGAGCTGCGTTGGAGCGGACCGGTCAAGCTGGCCTTGCTGGCCTGGGTGGTGTCGGTGTCGGTGGCAGCGGTGTTGGGTTTGCAGGATGCCGGGGCGGCTCCGGGCTGGTTTGACGGGTATGCGGAGCCAGGCTTCGCCCTGCGCCCGGTGAAGACCTTGCTGGCCCTCTTACTGATGCTGCCGCTGTGGCTGCGTGCGGCCCGGCGCGCGCCGCTGGCCTTGACGCCGAGTCTGCTGGTCGGCATGGCACTGCTGATGCTGGGTGTGGCCTTGGGAGCCTTTGGCGAGCGCTTGGCGTATACGGGGCTGACGAACTTCAGCACCGACTACCGCACCACCAGCGGCTTCTGGGAAATGCACGTGGGTGGTGCCGCGCTGGACGGTGCGCTGGCTCTTGGTCTTCCCTTCGTGCTGGTGCTGGCCCTGCGCCAGCAGGGTGTCAAGCGCTTCAGCCTGGCAATTGCCTTGCTGGGCTTTGGTCTTTATGTGTGGCTGACGACCTTTTCGCGGGCGCTCTACCTGGGTGCGCTGCTCGGCTTGGCGCTGACGGCCCTGCTGGGCTGGTCGCAACGCCAGCGACTGCGGCTTGGCGCCAGGGACCCCGCCTCCAGTTGGCTGACCGGTCGGGTGGCCGCCGATGCGGATCTGCCGAACGATCCCTGGCCGGGGCGCTTGGGCGCGGCGACCATGATCGGCCTGTCCGCGTGGGTCTGTTGGGAGCTGTTCCCAAGCAGCGGATACCGTGGCCTGCTGGGCGTTTGTGGTGTCACGGTCGCGCTGCTGTTCCAGCCTCCAATCCCGCAGAAGGTCGAGACGACCCAACGTGCACTGGTGACCGGCCTGGGTTTGGTTTTGGCCCTGGTGCCCGCCGGGCTTTGCGTGCTGCTGGCGCTGGCTGTCGACAAGGCGGCCTACTTGGCATATGGACTCGCGTGGCTGAGCAGCATCGGACTGGCCCAACTGGCTTGGCGTCAACCGGACCTGTGGCGGCGCCCTCTGGCGGATGCATTGCGGGCCGCGGCCTGGTTCTGGACGTTGGCGATGACGGCCTTGGTCGCTTGGAACTGGGGTGGCGATCCGGCATTGTCGGCATCGTGGCCGCTGCTCCTGATGGCGCTGCTGTGGCCCATGACGCAGGGGGGCAGTCTCGGAAGTCTTCTGGCCACCCTCAGCTGGCGTGCCCGCGTGGGGGCTGCCAGCGGGCTTCTGGCGGTCGCTGCCGTGGTGGCCGCGCTGGGCGGAGGGGCCTATGTCGCCGATCGCTTCAGCACAGGGGAGCAGGACTTGCATGGCCGACTGACGCATTGGGAGCGTGCGCTGGCGATCCTGCAGGCCCGTCAGGCGTGGTGGTTCGGCATGGGGGCAGGGCGTTTCGTCGCACAGGCGCAGAGCAATGCCGCCGTGGACGAGCACGTCGGTGAGTACCGCTGGGCTGGTGGTGCCGATGGGCCCCGGTTGATCCTCTCAGGGGGGACCCATGTGCTCGGCCATGGTGAGCTGCTGCGGCTGACGCAGCGTGTGGGGGATGCCCCCCCCGACTTGAAGTTGGTGCTGGAGGCGCGCGCAGTCCAACCGGTTCAATTGCATGCGGAGCTGTGCCAGAAGCATCTGCTGTACGAGGCTGCCTGCCGCTCAGGCGAGGTCAAGGTGGATACAGCCAATTGGAGCTGGAAGCGCTACGAACTGAACCTGGGTGGCGCCGGTGAGTTGGCGAACCGCGGTTGGCCGGCGCGGGATCTGGTTTTCGCGGTGGCCGTGAACTCTCGAGGCCAGAAAGTTGAGCTGCGCAAACTCTCCCTGCGCGGCGCCGATGGCGTTGAGCTGCTGCGCAATGGCGACTTCAGCCGCGAGCTGGCGCACTGGTTCCCCAGCAGCGACCGCCACCACATGCCCTTCCAC
>JBDHSJ010000354.1:0-3517 GCA_039808065.1 Burkholderiaceae bacterium
GGCTCGGAAGCGGCCACTCAGGCCTGCCCCTGATCCCCCTGCGCCACGAAGGCCGGGCGCTGCGCCAGCCGTGCGAGGTAGGCCCGCACCGCCGGCAGCTCGGCATGGGCGATTGGCGTGCGCTGCCAGCGTAGGGCGGAGACACCCAGCACCACATCGGCGAGCGTGAACTCGGCCCCCAGCACCCAGGCGCCGCTGCGCGCCAGCTGGGCGTCCAGCAGGGCCATCTGGCGGTTCCAGGCCGCCACGCCAGCCTGCAGGGCCTCGGGCGGCGTGGGCTGGCCGCGCACCAGGGCCATGAAGGCCACGCGCCAGCTGGGGTTGAGCTCGGTGGCCTGCCAGTCCATCCACTGCTCCACGCGGGCTCGGGCCTGCGGGGTTTGCGGCAGCAATCGGCCCTGGCCGTACTGCGCGGCCAGGTAGCGGCAGATGCTGTTGCTCTCCCAGAGCGTGAAGTCGCCATCCACCAGCACGGGGATCTGGGCATTCGGGTTCAGGGCCAGGAAGGCCGGTTCCTGGGTGGAGCGAAAGCCCGCGCCCCAGTCTTCGCGCTCGAAGGGCAGGCCGAGTTCGGCGCAGGTCCACAGCACCTTGCGCACATTGATGGAGGAGAGGCGGCCGAGGATCTTCAGCATGGGGGCCCCCTGCCTCAGCCCGCCGCGCGCCGCGGGGGCGGGGCGTTGCTGTTGTCCATGTCGGAGAGGATGCGCCACTGGCCCTGCGCATCCTGGCGCAGCGTGAGCGTGAACTTGCCCTGGTCCGCCGGGCCGGGCCCGTAGCGGTAGGCGCCCAGCAGCACGGCCAGCGGGCCCGAGCGCTGGAAGGCGAAGGCGCGCAGGCTCAGGGGGCCGCCGGCCGCCGGGCCGTAATGGGCCCGCAGCGCGGCATGGCCCTGCACCGGCGCCTGTTCGCTGGAGAGTGCGTAGCCCTGGGGTTCGAACAGCGCCACCAGCGCGTCCAGGTCTTTCCCGCGCCAGGCGGTTTCGTACTGGCGCAGCACCTGGTCGAACTCGGGCGGCAGCGTCACGCTGGCCGGGCTTTGCGCCTGGGCGCCCAGCGTCAGCAGGGAAAGGAAGAGGGCAGGCACCAAGCGCAGCATCGCGGGGCTCCATCAAGGAAGACCCGCGATGCTGCCCCGGCTCAGGGCCGGCTGACGCTCGTCACGTCGAGGCTCAGAGCCCCAAATCGGCCAGGCCCAGGAAGATCGTCTGGCCCACCAGCTCGATGTTCAGGTCCATGCTGCCGTCGCCGTCGGCGTCCACCTGCACCCAGGTGCTGTTGTCGGCCCATTCGTAGCGCACGCTGCCCTGGCCGCCGCCGGTGAAGGCGCCTTGAAAGACGAAGGCGAGAGCCTGGTCGCCGGCCATGGCGGGCTTGGCGTCGATGGCGCTGAAGTCCAGCTTGTCGAGCCCCTTCTCGAAATCCATCACGCGGTCGCTGTCGCCCTTCATCGCCGCGATGTAGCTCCAGGCGAAGGTGTCGGCCTCGCTGCCGCCGCGCAGGCTGTCATTGCCCATGCCGCCGTCCAGATAGTCCTTGCCGGCCTCACCGAGCAGGGCGTCGCTGCCATGCTCGCCCAGCAGCACGTCGTCGCCACTGCCGCCCCACAGGCTGTCGTTGCCCATGTTGCCGTACAGGAAGTCGTTGCCGCCCTGGCCCAGCAGGGTGTCATTGCCCTCCATGCCGAAGAAGGTGTCGCTGCCCGCGTTGCCGGTGATGCGCTCGCCATCGGCGGTGCCGTGGGCGGTGTGGGTCGCCTCGTTGGTGAACACCAGCTCCTCCACGTTCAGGGGCACGGTGGCCTCGGCCAGGGTGGTGAAGGCCATGTCCCAGCTGCCCTCGCCATCGGCCTCGGCCACCAGGTCGGCGGGATCGTCCATCACGTAGCGGTCGTTGCCGGGGCCGCCGGCCATCACGTCGGCGCCGCTGCCGCCGTCCAGCAGGTCGTTGCCCGCCGCTCCGTACAGGTGGTCGTTGCCACCCAGGCCGTAGAGGCTGTCGTTGCCCGTGCCGCCGCGCAGCACATTGACCTGGGCGTTGCCGGTGCCGGTGAAGTTCTGGCCGCCGATGGCGGTGAGGTTCTCGACGAAGGAGAAGGGCACGGTGCCCTGGTTGTCGTTCAGGCTCAGCGCGGGCAGCGTGGTCTGCACGGTGTCGGTGCCGCCGTTGAAGAGCTCGTAGACGACATCGCCGGCGTTGTCGACGATGTAGGTGTCGTTGTGCAGGCCGCCGCGCATCGTGTCGGCGCCGGCGCCGCCATCGAGCAGGTCTTCGCCGCCGCCGCCGTCCAGCAGGTCGTTGCCCTCCAGGCCGCGCAGGGTGTCGTTGCCATCGGCGCCGTGCAGCTCGTCTTCCAGGCTCCAGCCGGTGATGACGTTGGCGGCGCTGTTGCCGGTGCCCTTGAAGCGCACATCGCCCAGCACCTGGCCGTTGGCGTTCAGGGTGACGAAGAACTCCAGGTTCTCCACGTTCGCCTGCAGCACCACGCCGGAGACATTGGCGCGCACGGTGTCGGTGCCTTCGAAGGGCATCTCGAGGGTCCAGTCGGCCAGGTTGTCGACGTCGTAGACATCGTTGCCGGTGCCACCGAACAGGTCGTCGGCGCCAGCACCGCCGATCAGCAGGTCGTTGCCTCCGCCGCCATGAATCTCGTCGTCCGCGCTGCTGCCGCTGATCTGGTTGTCGAGCGGGTTGCCCACGCCCTTGAAGCCCGCGGCCGGCGCGGCGCCGATGAAGCTGAGGTTCTCCAGCGCGGAGCCCAGCCAGTACTCGGCCAGGCTGGTCTGCACCGTGTCGATGCCTTCGTTCGGGGCCTCGAACACCTCGTCGCCCGCATGCTCCACGCGGTACAGGTCATTGCCCTTGCCACCCACCATGCGGTCGGAACTCAGGCCGCCGTCCAGCACATCGTTGCCATTGCCGCCGATGAGTTCGTTGCTGCTCGCGTTGCCGGTGAAGTAGGCGTTGCCGATCAGCTTGTTCACATCCGCCACCAGGCGTTCGATGTGGCTGGGCAGGGTGACGGTGTTGACGTCGGTGTAGAGCGTGTCCCAGCCCTCGCCGGCCAGCTCGGTCAGGCTGTCCATGGCGCCGTAGACGAGGTAGAGGTCGTCGCCCGCGCCGCCGTAGAGCTGGTCGGCATCGGCGCCGCCGTTCAGCACGTCATTGCCCGTGCCACCGTAGAGCTTGTCGTTGCCGGCACCGCCGCGCAGATCGTCATGGCCACCTTGGCCGTACAGCGTGTCGTTGCCCGTGCCGCCATCCACCCAGTCATCGCCCTCGCCGGCGTAGACGGTGTCGTTGCCGGCCTCGGCGCTGATGGCTTCGGCGCCGGCCGAGCCGATGAAGACGTTGTCGAACTGACCCAGCTTGTTGCTGGGCAGCTGGCGCATCGCCGTGGCGGGGGCGCCGTTGTTGTTGATCGTGAAGGGGACCGAGGTGACCGGCTCGTTGGTGTCGCCGCCGCCTTCGCCCATCAGATTGCTTGCCATCGTCTGCTCCGTTCAAACGCCGCGCT
>JBDHSJ010000355.1:0-3506 GCA_039808065.1 Burkholderiaceae bacterium
GTCAGTGTGAGCCCAAGCACCGCCATCACAGTTCGCCCCTAGGGCGACTGTGCGCATTGGCGCCTTTCTTTGCCCCGCGTTTCTTTGGCAAGACAAAGAAATGCGGGTCGGGGTGCAGGGGGTGAAACCCCCTGCGGGCTGCAACGAAAAGAAGCTCAAGCCGCCACCCCCAGATACGCGTTTTGCACAACAGCCGAAGCCATCACCACCGAAGGCTCGCCGTCAGCGACAAGAGCCCCCTGGTGCAGCACCACGATCCGATCCGCCAGCTCGCGCACCACATCCATCTTGTGCTCCACCAGCAGGATCGTGTGCTTCCCCTCGCGCTTGAGCTCGCGGATCAGATCCAGCACCACCGGCACCTCATCCACGCTCATCCCCGCGGTCGGCTCATCGAACAGATAGACCTTGGGCTGCAGCGCCATCAACAGCGCCACTTCGAGTTTGCGCTGATCCCCATGCGGCAAGCTCGCCGCCAGATCATTCGAGCGTGCAGACAAGCGCACCCGCTCCAGCAAGGCCATCGACTCATCGATCAAGGCGCGGTGGCTGAGCCAGACGGACAGCAGTCGCAGGCCCAGTCCACTGCGTGCCTGCACCGCCAGGCGCACGTTCTCCAGCACGGTCAGGTGCGGGAACAACTGCGTCAGCTGGAAGGCTCGCCCCAAGCCGCGGCGCGTGCGCTGCGGGGCGCTTAGATGCGTCAGGTCCTCGCCATTCAGCAGCACCCGCCCGCCACTGGCCGGCAACTGCCCGCTGATGAGGTTGAAGTAGGTCGTCTTGCCCGCCCCATTCGGGCCGACGATGGCCGTCAAGGTGCCAGGCTGGAAGCTGCAGGACACGCGGTCGACGGCCACATGGCCGCCGAAGCGGATCGTCAGGTCTTGGGTTTCGAGCACCGCAACCTCAAGACTTGTTGCGGATGGGGATGTTCATGTCCGCCGGCTTGATCTCCCGCACCAGCTCCGGCACACCCCACTCAAACGCCGGGTCGACCTTGATCTTGAAATGGAACATCGACTGCATGGCCTGGTGGTCCTCGGGGCGGAACCACATCTCGCCCTTCGGGCTCTGGAACTTCAGGCTCTTCATGGCGGCCTGCAGCTTGGCGGTCTTGCTGTCGCCGTTGGTCTTCTTCAGGGCCTCGACGATGGCGATGCCGGCCGTCATGCCGCCGGCCGTGAACATGTCCGGCGGGGTCTTGAACTGCTTGTAGTGGTTGGCCACCAGCCACTCGTTGGCCGGGTTCTTGGGCATGCCGAAGTAGTAGTAGGCCGCGCCTTCCATGCCCGGAAACTGCTTGTAGGCCGTCATGGCCGGCAGGATGTTGCCGCCGGTGGCGATCTCGATGCCGTGGCGCTTGAGGTCGAGGTCGGCGATCTTGAAGGGGTTGCCCGCACCGGCCCAGAGGATGAAGACGATCTTGCGGCCGGGCAGGCCCTTGAGCTTGTCGATCAGGCGCTGGGCGCCGGCGGTGAAGTCGGTGGTGCTGGTGGGCAGGTATTCCTCGTGCACCAGCTTCGCGCTCTTGAGGGCCTCACGGAAGGCCTTCACGCCGTCGCGGCCGAAGGCGTAGTCCTGCGCCAGGGTGGCGATGTGGGTGCCGGGCTTGTCCAGTGCCACGGCGTTGGCAATGGCGTCCTGCGAGCTGTTGCGGCCGGTGCGGAAGATAAAGGGGTTCCACTTCTCGCCGGTGATGGAGTCGGCCACGGCGGGCTCCACCAGCAGGATCTTGCCGGCCTCTTCGGCCACCGGCAGCAGGGCCAGGGCCACGCTGGAGCTGGTGGGGCCGACGGCCAGGTCCACCTTGTCGTCGGCATAGGCGGCGGCCAGCAGGTTCTTGCCCACGTCGGGCTTGCCCTGGTCGTCCTTTTCCAGCACGGCGATCTTGCGGCCCGCCACGGTCATGGTGCCGCCGGTGGCGTACTGCAGGCCCAGCAGCAGGCCGGTGTGGGTCTGCTTGCCGTAGGCCTCCAGCGGGCCGCTCTTGCTGTAGACATGGGCGATGCGCAGGTCCTTGCCCTGGGCCTGGGCAGCGCCGCTGGCGGCAAGCAGGGCGGCGGCGACGGAAAGGGACAGATGGCGGCGGTTCAACATGGGGTCTCCTGAGGGCGGCCCCACGGGGACAGGGCCGGCGCTGGGCGCAAAGGGTGCAAGCCCCGTGCCATTGCGGGTTCACCCGGACTTTGCCGGGCGGCCCGTGATCCTCAGGCGATGGATTGCCCGGATTCCGGACAGCCCTTGTGAGCGTTCGGAAAGCAGCTGTCCGAAAACCGGACAGCTGCTCAGAGTCCGTACAGGGCCAGCTTCTCGTACAGCGCGGCGCGCGAGATGCGCAGCAGCTTGGCCGTGGCCACCTTGTTGCCCTGGGTGTGCGCTAGCGCGGCGGCAATGGCGCGGCGCTCCAGTTCGGCAATCTGCTCGGGCAGCGGGCGCAGGGCCGCGGCCGGGTCGGTGGCATCCACTGCCGGGGCGCTGAGGCGCGGCAGCGCACCCGGTGCGGCAGCCGCCGCCGCGCCGCCCGGCAGCAGGCCGGCGAAGTGCCGCGCCTCCAGGCGCAGCGCGTCGCTCATCAGGCTGGCCTGTTCCAGCACGTTGCGCAGCTCGCGAATGTTGCCCGGCCAGGCCTGCTGGGCCAGCAGGGCCAGGGCATCGGGTTCGAGCGTGCGCTGCGGCATGCCGGAGCGGCGGGCGATGTCCTCGCCCAGGGCTTCGGCCAGGGCTTCCAGGTCCTCGCGCCGTTCACGCAGGGGCGGCACGCGGATCGGCAGCACGGCCAGGCGGTAGTAGAGGTCTGCGCGGAATTCGTTGCGCGCCACCATGCTCGGCAGGTCGCGGCTCGTGGCGGCGATGACGCGCACGTCCACGCGCCGCACGCTGTTGGAGCCGAGCGGCTCGAACTCCTGCTCCTGCAGCACGCGCAGCAGCTTGCTTTGCAGCGCCAGCGGCATGTCGCCGATCTCGTCCAGAAACAGGGTGCCGCCGTCGGCGATGGCGAACTTGCCCTCGCGGCCCTTGCGGTCCGCGCCGGTGAAGGCGCCCCCGGCCACGCCGAACAGCTCGGCCTCCAGCAGGGTGTCGGGGATGGCGGCGATGTTCAGGCCCACCAGGGCCTTGGCCGCACGCGGGCTGGCGGCGTGGATGGCATGGGCCAGCAGTTCCTTGCCGGTGCCGGTCTCGCCCAGCAGCAGCACGCTGGAATCGAGCGCGGCCACCTTGCGCGCCTGGCGCTTCACTTCCTGCGCCGCGGGGCTCACGCCGATGAAGCTGCTGATCGTGTACTTGGGCCGGCGCTGCTCGCTCAGCTGGCGGCGCGCATCGTCCAGCTGCTGCTGCAGATGGGCGAACTTCTGCACCACGGGCTGCAGCTTGGTCTGGTCGGCCAGCACCAGGCCGATGGCGCCGATGACCTGGCCCTGCGCATCGTGCAGGGGCAGACGGCTGACCACAAAGGTGCCGGCGCGGTTGGTCAGCAGGTCCACCAAGATGGGGCGGTCGCTGTCGAT
>JBDHSJ010000356.1:0-3493 GCA_039808065.1 Burkholderiaceae bacterium
GGGCTTGGTCGCGGTGGTGGATGAGCACGCCGTCGCCATCCACCAGGAAGGGCTCGCGCGTGGGGGTGCGGGCGGCGTCCACCAGGTGGCCGATGGTTTCGGCGCGCAGGCGCAGCACCACGGCGCCCACCACCGGGCCGGCGCGCGAGCGCACGGGCTGGGCCAGGTAGGCACCGGCGCGGCCGGCCACGGCGCCAATGATGATGCTGGTGGTGTTGGCCTGGCCGGCCATCGCCTGGCGGTAGTAGTCGCGGAAGCCGTAGTTGCCGCCCACCACCTCGGGGGCGGTGGACACCAGGGCCTCGCCCTTGCGGTCCATCAGGGTGATGAGGTGCAGGTCGGGGTTGGTGGCCACCAGGCTGGCCAGGCGGCGCAGCAGCAGGGCGCGGGCCTCAGCCTGCGGGTCTTCGGGGCTGGCTTGCTCCAGCAGGGCCTGGACCTCGCTGTCCTCGGCCACGAAGGCGGCCACGCGCCGGCTGTCCTGCAGCAGCTGGGCCAGGCGGCCGGCGGTGGCGCTGGCCAGCTGCTCCAGGCTGCGCTGCTCGGCCGCGGCCAGCGCGGCCACGCTCTGGCGGTAGTTGTAGAGGCCGCTCAGGCTCATGGGCAGCAGGGCGGCCAGCACCAGGGCGGCGCCCATCTTCCAGGCGAAGGGCCAGGCGGCGGGGTGCCAGAGGGTGCGAGCCGGGCGCAGGCCTTGCCGATCCTTGGGCGCGGCGGTGCCGGCGGCCAGGGCTTCTTGCAGGCCCAGGCTGCCGGAGTGGGCGGCGAACAGGGCCTGGCGGAAGGCGGCCACGGTCTGCGGGCGGTCTTGCGGCTGGAGCTGCAGGCCCCAGTCGATGGCGCGCAGGAACTCGCGGCTCCAGCGCTCGGCGCCGAGTTGTTCGGCGCTTGGGTGCGCCTCCGGCTTGGCCTGGCGCAGCGGGGCTTCGAGCGGGCGCTTGCCGGTCACCATCCAGTACAGGGTGGCGGCCAGGGCGTAGAGGTCGGTCCAGGGGCCTTGGCTGAGGCCGCTGTACTGCTCGATGGGGGCGTAGCCGGGGGTCAGCACCTGCGGGGCGTCGGCGACCTCTGCGCCACGCGCCGGGCGGGCGGCGCCGAAGTCCAGCAGCACCAGGCTGCCGTCTTCTTCGCGCACGCAGAGGTTGTCGGGCTTGATGTCGCGGTGCAGCACGCCGCTGCGGTGCACCAGGTCCAGGCCGTCGAGCAGCGGGGCCAACAGCAGCAGCAGCTCGGGTTCGTCCAGCGCGGCGCCGCTGCGCGCGGCGCGGCCGCCCAGCAGGCGGCTGCGCGTGGGTTGCTGATGCGGTTCGCGCCACCAGCGCTGCAGGGTCTGGCCGCGCTCGTAGTCCAGCACCATGTAGGCGGTGCGGTTGGCTTCGAAGAAGCGCGCCACGCGCACGATGTGTGGGTGGCGGAAGGTGGCCAGGGTGCGCGCCTCCACCAGGAACTGTTCCAGGCCTTCCAGCAAGGTGGGCAGCCAGGCGGTGGCGCGCGGGCGTACGGTGCTGTCCTGCGCGCGCTGGGCGAACTGGGCCGGCAGGTATTCCTTGATCGCCACCTTGGCATTCAGGTTGACGTCGGTGGCCAGGTAGGTGATGCCGAAGCCGCCCTGGCCGAGCAGGGCGTCGATGCGGTATTCGTGCAGGCGGTAGCCGGGGGGGAGTGCAATCGGGAACTGCTGCAGCGGCGGCAGCGGGCGTGCGGGGTCGGGTTTGGGCGGGCGGACGATGGTGGCGTCGTCGAACACCGGGCGGGAGAGCGGTTCGGTGGCCTGGGTGTCGCTCAGCGGCGGCGGCGCGGCCGGGCGCAGCACGGTGGCATCGGGGTCGGGCAGCGGTGCGGCGGCGCGTGGGGCTTCTGGCATGTAGGCCTCGGGATGGCCTCGCTACGATAGCTCGCAGCACCCCTGCCGCGCCTTGTCCCACGCCCCGCAAGAACCCTCGTCCGCGCCCTGGCTCCGCACCCTTGCGGTGGCGGCGCTGGTGTGCACGCTGGGCCTGGCGCTGTGCGGCTGGCTCAGCCTGCTGAAGCTGGAGCGGGCGCTGGAGGCGGCGGCGCATGCGCGCATGGGGGTGCCGGCCGCGGCGCTGCGCGAAGGGCTGCAGGCCTCGCTGGCCTTGGGCCTGCCGCTGGAATCGGCCGCCGGTGTGGCGGACCTGCTGGCGCGCGAGCAGCGCGCCGATGCGGCCATCACCGCCCTGCATGTGCTGGACGCCCAGCAGCGGGTGCTGTTCAGCACCGAGGCAGCGCGGGTGGGCCAGGCCTGGCAGGCGGGCACCGAGCCCCAGCGCACGGAGCTGCTGCGCAATGCCTTCGAGCTGCAGGTGGGCCAGGTGCTGGTGGTTTATGGCCTGGCGGCCGAGCGGCAGGCGCTGGCGGCCTTGCGCAGCCAGCTGCTGGGTGTGGGCCTGCTGGCGGCCTTGGGCGGCACGCTGCTGAGCTTGGCCCTGCGGCGTTGGCCATCCTGGGCGCTGCCGCTGGGCTTGCTGGCTGCGCTGCTGGGTGCCTACCTGGCCAACCAGCGCGCGGTGGAAGCCACGCTGATGCCGGCGCTGGAGCGCAAGGCCGTGGTGGTGGGTGCCTCGGTGGCGCAGCTGGTGGGCAAGGCCCTGCGCCATGGCATGGCGCTGCCGGATCTGGTGGGGGTGACGGAGTACCTGGACACCCAGCGCCAGCAACACCCCGAGCTGGCGAGCCTGGCGTTGCGTGGGGCCGATGGCGAGTCGCGCTTCCACAGCGGAACGCCGCTCGATCAGCCTCTGCAGGCGGTGCCGATCTTGCTGGACGGCGTGCCGCAGGGCCAGGTGGAGATCCAGCTCAGCCCCGAGCCCCTGCAGCGCACGCTGCGCGAGCTGCTGTTCGACCTGGCCGTGGTGGCGGTGGTGGCGGCCTTTCTGGCGCGCGAGCTGCAGCAGGCGGCGGCCGCACGCACAGCAACCGGCGACGGCCAGGGAGACGGGCAAGTTCTGGCGCGCCTGCGCCTGCCGCTGTTGCTCTTCATGCTGGGCGAAGAGTTCACGCGCGCCTTTCTGCCCGGCTTTGCGCGCGCGCTGGGCGAAGGCAACTCGCATTGGGCGGCGGGCCTGCCCATCGTCGTCTTCATGCTGATGGTGGCCCTGGGCCAGCCCGGCCTGGGCCGCTGGAGCGAGCGCGTGGGCCGGCGCCGCGCGCTGGCCACCGGCGCGGCACTGGGTGCAGCGGCGCTGCTGGGTGCGGCCATTGCGCACAGCACCGGCGCGTTGTTGCTGTGGCGCGCCCTGGGCGGCCTGGGCTTTGCGCTGGTCTTCGTGGCTGCGCAGGGCCTGGTGGTGGCGCACAGCAGCGCGCAAGAGCGCACGCGCGCCTTTGCGGGGTTCGTCAGCGCCATCATGGTGGCGGGCGTCTGCGGCCCGCCGCTGGGCGGTCTGGCGGCCGATTACCTGGGGCCGCGCGGCGCCTTCGTGATGGCGGCAGGGTGGGCCCTGCTGGCCTGGCTGGCCTGCGCCGGCCTGCC
>JBDHSJ010000357.1:0-3485 GCA_039808065.1 Burkholderiaceae bacterium
CCTGCGCAGCGTGGGCAATTTCAACAAGCTGCAGCAGCTGCGCGAGCAGGGCGTGCAGGCCGAGGCCGCGCTGGCCCAGGCGCGCGCCACCGCCGCCGCGCAGGCGGCGCGCGAGCGCCTCATCCGTGCCCTGGGGCTGTGGGGCGATCAGCTGGAGCAGCTGCGCCTGCCCGAGCGCCTGCCGGATCTGCCCGCCGCCCCGGCCGAGCGCCCCGAGATCGAGCGCGAGGGCCTGGCCCAGCGACTGGACGTGCAGGGCGCCAAGCTGAACGCCGAGGCCACGGCGCGCCAGCTGGGGCTGAGCCGCATCACCCGCTTCGTGAACGTGCTGGAGCTGGGCGGCCACCTCAATACCAGCAACGAGGGCGCGCGCGAGCGCGGCTGGGAGCTCAGCATCGAGCTGCCGCTGTTCGACTGGGGCGGCGCTCGCGTGGCGCGCGCCGAACACCAGTACCGCCAGGCCCTGGCCCAGGTGGCCGACACCGCCATCAACGCCCGCTCCGAACTGCGCGAGGCCTACGGTGCCTACCGCCACGCCTGGGACATCGCCCGCCACCAGCGCCAGGTGCTGCTGCCGCTGAAGAACCAGGTCAGCGAGGAAAACCTGCTGCGCTACAACGGCATGTTCATCGGCGTGTTCGAGCTGCTGGCCGATGCGCGCGCGCAGGTGGCCGCCGTGAACGCCGCCATCGAGGCCGAACGCGATTTCTGGCTCGCCCAGGCCGACCTGGAGCAGGCTCTGATCGGCAAACCCAATCTGGCCGCTGCTGCGGCCACGCTGTCCGCCCCGGCCGAGGCCGGCGGCGGCCATTGAAGGACATCCCCATGGTTTCCAGAAGAGGTTTTCTGCAAGGCGCCGGCGTGGCCAGCGCCGCGGTTTCCAGCGTGGCGATGGCGGCGCTGCCCGAGCCCGTCATCCAGACCAGCGCCGACACCCAGCCGCCGCTTGTGCCGCCGAACGGCCGGCCCTACAACCCGGTGGTGACGCTGAACGGCTGGACCGCGCCCTGGCGCATGAAGAACGGCGTCAAGGAGTTCCACCTGGTGGCCGAGCCCGTGGTGCGCGAGATGGCGCCCGGCTTCAAGGCGCATTTGTGGGGCTACAACGGCCAGAGCCCCGGGCCCACCATCGAGGTGGTGGAGGGCGACCGCGTGCGCATCTACGTGACCAACAAGCTGCCCGAGGTCACCAGCGTGCACTGGCATGGCCAGCGCCTGCCCAATGGCATGGATGGCGTGACCGGCCTGACCCAGTCCGCCATCCCCGTGGGCAAGACCTTTGTCTACGAGTTCGTGGCGCGCCGCCCCGGCACCTTCATGTACCACCCGCATGCCGATGAAATGGTGCAGATGGCGATGGGCATGATGGGTTTTTGGATTACGCATCCGAAGGGAAAGCACCCGCACATCGACCCGGTGGAGCGCGACTTCTGCTTCCTGCTCAATGCTTACGACATCGACCCCGGCGCCTACACGCCCAAGGTGATGACGATGCTGGACTTCAACCTCTGGAGCTGGAACAGCCGCGTCTACCCCGGCATTGACCCCCTGGTGGTGCGCCAAGGCGACCGCGTGCGCCTGCGCGTGGGCAACCTCACGATGACCAACCACCCCATCCACATCCATGGGCATGAGTTCGTCATGACCGGCACCGACGGTGGCCCCGTGCCCAAGAGCGCGCGCTGGCCCGAGGTCACCTGCGACATCGCCGTCGGCCAGATGCGCCAACTCGACTTCCTGGCCGACGAGGTGGGCGACTGGGCCTTCCACTGCCACAAGAGCCACCACACCATGAACGCCATGGGCCATGGCGTGCCCACCCTGATCGGCGTGGACCACACGGGTCTGGCCGGCAATATCAAGAAGCTGATCCCGGATTACATGGTGATGGGCGAGCGCGGCATGCACGACATGACCGAGATGGAAATGCCCCTGCCCGAAAACACCGCGCCCATGATGACGGGCGAGGGCCCCTTCGGCGCCGTGGGCATGGGCGGCATGTTCTCCGTCATCAAGGTGCGCAAGGACCAGAAGCCCGGCGACTACAAGGACCCGGGCTGGTTCCAGCACCCGCCCGGCACCGTGGCTTACGAACTGCAGGGCGAAGCCCCGGCCCCGGCGCGCGCCGCCAGCCCGAAGCCGGCTGCGCGTGACGTCGAAGTCAAGGTGCGCAAGCCCGGCCAGCACGCCCATTGAAAGGACAGACGATGAGAGTCATTCCCCTGCTGCTCGCCGCGCTCTTGAGCGCCGGCGCGGCCCAGGCCCATGGCCCCAAGCACCATGCGCCGGCCGAGGTGAAGAAGGAACAGAAGGACTGGGGCATTGCCGGCTCCGCCAAGGGCGCGCGCAAGGTCGAGATCGTCATGACCGACGACATGCGTTTCCAGCCCGCCCACCTGGACGCGCGCGAGGGCGAGACCCTGAAGCTGGTGGTGCGCAACCGCGGCAAGATGCTGCACGAACTGGTCATCGGCACACAGAAGGAACTGGACGAGCACGCGGCGCTGATGCTCAAGTTCCCTGACATGGAACACGACGAGCCCTACATGGTCCATGTGGACCCGGGCAAGACCGGCGAGATCGTCTGGACCTTCAACCGCGCCGGCCAGTTCCGCTTCGCCTGCCTGATTGCCGGCCACTACCAGGCTGGCATGGTGGGCACCATCACCGTGAAAGCCAAAGGAGGCCAATCATGATGAAACGACGCCATGCACTGAGCGCGCTGCTGGCCCTGACGGCCGCGCCGGCCTGGGCCCAGGGCGCGCTGCCCAAGGTGGAGGTGTGGAAGGACGCCAACTGCGGCTGCTGCAAGGACTGGATCGTCCACCTGCAGCAGCAGGGCTTCCTGGTGGAAGCGCACGACACCGGCAACGCCGCCATGCGCCGCAAGCTCGGCATCCCGCAGGCCCTGGGCAGCTGCCACACCGCCCAGGTGGGCGGCTACGCCATCGAGGGCCATGTACCGGCGCGCGAGATCAAGCGCCTGCTCAAAGAGAAGCCCACAGCCGTGGGCCTGGCCGTGCCCGGCATGCCGGTGGGCTCGCCCGGCATGGACGGCCCCGTGTATGGCGGCCGCAAAGACCCTTACGAAGTGCTGCTCGTGCGCAAGGACGGCAGCACCCGCGTGTTCCAGTCCTACTCCTGAGTGAAGCCCTCCATGACCAAGACCCTGCTGCTGGCCTTGCTGGCCAGCGTGCCCCTCTCGGCTGCCGCAGCCGAGCTCACCGAAGCCGAAGTCAAGAAGATCGACGCCGCGCAGGCCAAGATCACCCTCAAGCATGGCGAAATCAAGAACCTCGACATGCCGCCCATGACCATGGTGTTCGGCGTCAAGGACAAGACCCTGCTGGGCAAGGCCAAGGCCGGCGACAAGGTGCGCGTGCGCATCGAGAAGGACGGCGCCCGTTACGTGGTGACCGCGCTGGAGGCCGCGCCATGAGGGCCGCGATGGTGGTCTTGAGCCTGCTTGCCGCGGGCTGCGCGCA
>JBDHSJ010000358.1:0-3480 GCA_039808065.1 Burkholderiaceae bacterium
CGGTGACCAGCTGGAACACCGCGATGCCGCCCGGCCGCAGGCGCGCCAGCAGCTCGCGCAGCAGGTAGTGCTGGATGGGCGGCGGGTTGTGCTGCAGCACCATGCGCGAGAACAGCAGGTCATAGGGCGCCAGCTGCTGGATGTCGGGCGGGGTCTGCAGGCGTGTCAGGCGCACATTGGTGATGCCGCGCACCGCCAGGGCGCGCTCGCACTCGGCCAGGTTGCCGGGCGAGACATCCAGGCCCTCGACTTCGCCAAACTGGGGCGCCAGGTGCACCGTTACCCGGCCCACACCGCAGCCCAGTTCCACGCAGCGCGCCCTGCAGGGCAGCCCCAGGCCGACCTGTGAAAGCAGGCGCTTGAGCAGCACCAACTCGCCGCGCCCCGTTTCATAGAAAGCCGCCAGGCGCTCGGCATTCAGTTGCTCGGGGCGCCAGTCCTCGTGCGAGAGCACGGAGAAATGCGGCATCTGCTCGCCCACATGGGCCCATTGCCGCGCCACGATCTCAAAGAGGCGCGCGCGCGTGGCCTCGTCCACCTCCACCTCCACCTGGCTGGGTTTGAACGCGGCGGCCAGGCCGTCGAGCTGGTCCACGAGCAGCTGCTCCATGCGGGCATCAAGCTGCTCGCGCAGATGGCGGGAGCGCGCCAGCAGGGCGTCGCAAAAGGCCGTGTCATCGGCCAGGGCTTGCAGGCTGGCGGGGCTCAGGGGCATGGTGTGCATCCAGGTTCGCGGCCGCGCAGTCTAGGAGTTGATGTACCGCAATCGCACCTGCAGGCCTGCGCCTACGATCGGCTCACCCACCCCACCGGGAGCACAGCATGGACAGCATCCGCCAGATCGTGGTTCATTTCGGTGACGCCAGCCCGGCCAGCCAGCATGCGCTGGGCGTGGCGGCCACGCTCGCACGCCAGCATGGTGCGCGGCTCAGCCTGCGCGCGGTGGTGGAGTCGGTGGCCTCCGGGGCCTACTTGAGCCCCGAGGCTGCAGCCCTGGCGACCCAGCTGGTCACCGAGCAGATGCAGGCGCTGAAGACCCAGGCCCAGGCCCAGCTGGAAGCGCACTGCGGCGGCCTGGAAGCTGAACTGGTACACCGGGCCGATGAGGCGGTGGACCATCTGATCGAGGCCAGCCGCGCGACCGACCTGCTGGTGCTGAGCCAGCCCGAGCCCGGCCGCGGCCTGAGCCTGGAAGCGATGGCGCGCATCCTGGTGCAGGCCAGCTGCCCGGTGCTGCTGGTGCCCTTCATCGGCGCCGCGCCCACGCTGGGGCAGACGGTGCTGCTGGCCTGGTCTGGCACGCGCGAAAGTGCGCGCGCCATGAACGACGCCCTGCCCTGGCTGCGTGCCGCACGCCAGGTGGAGCTGCTCGCGCTGGACGCCGAAGAGCCGCTGGCCTGGAGCGCCGTGCAGGCGCATCTGCGCCGCCACGGCGTGCCGCTGCAGCCGCGCCTGCTGCCGCTGGCGCGCCAGCCCAGCCTGGGTGAGCGCCTGGCGCGCGCCTGGAGCCCGGATGCCTCGGTGGCCGAGGCCCTGCTCTCACGCGCCGCTGACAGCGGTGCCGATCTGATCGTCTGCGGCGCCTACGGCCACCCGCGCGCCTGGGAGCTGGTGCTGGGTGGCGTGACGCGCGAGCTGCTGCAGAGCATGACGGTGCCGGTGCTGTTCAGTCACTGACCGTGGCGGCCGCCGTCGGCGGCGTGGTCACCGCGCGGCTGAAGCGCTGCCGCACCCACAGATAGAACAGCGGCACGAAGAAGATGCCCAGCACCGTGGCGCTGGCCATGCCACCGAGTACGCCCACCCCGATGGCGCGCTGCGAACCCGAACCCGCGCCGCTGGCCAGGGCCAGGGGCAGCACACCCATCATGAAAGCCATCGAAGTCATCAGGATCGGGCGCAGGCGCTGCCGGCTGGCCTTCAGCGTGGCCTCCAGCAGGCCCATGCCCTGGCTCACCAGGGTCTGGGCGAACTCGACAATCAGGATGGCGTTCTTGGCCGACAGCCCGACGGTGGTGAGCAGGCCGACCTGGAAGAACACATCGTTCAGCTGCCCGCCCAGATGGCTGGCGGCGAGCGCGCCGAAGATGCCCAGCGGCACCACCAGCATCACGCTGAAGGGCACCGACCAGCTTTCGTACAGCGCCGCCAGGCACAGGAAGATGAACAGCACCGAAACGGCGTACAGCAGCGGCGCCTGGTCGCCGCTGAGGCGCTCCTGGTAGCTGCGGCCCGACCACTCGTAGCCGATGCCCGGCGGCAGCTCGCGCAGCACCTCTTCCATCGCCTTCATGGCCGCGCCGGAGCTGATGCCGGGCGGCACATCGGCCTGGATCTCGTAGGCCGAGCTGCCGTTGTAGCGCACCAGCTGGCGCGGCCCGCTGACCCAGCGGCTGCTGGCGAAGGCGGCGAAGGACACCATCTGCCCGCTGCCGTTGCGCACATACCAGTGGCGCAGCGCCTCGGGGTCGGCGCGGTAGGCGGCCTCGCCCTGCAGCAGCACGCGCTTGACGCGGCCGCGGTCGATGAAGTCGTTCACATAGGCGCCACCGAGGGCAATCGACATGGTGTCGTTGATGACCTGGGTGGAGACCCCCAGCACGCCGGCCTTGTGGTCGTCGATGGCGATCTGCAGCTGCGGCGTCTCGGTCAGGCTGTTGGTGCGGGTGCGCGCCAGCTCGGGGCGCGCGTTGGCCAGCTCGATCAGCTGCTCGCGCGCGGCGATCAGCTGTTCCTGCCCCAGGCCGCCCAGATCCTGCAGGAAGAGCTGAATGCCGGCGCTGCCGCCCAGACCGCGCACCGTGGGCGGCATGACGATGAAGACGTTGGCGTCGCGGATGCGCCGCCCCAACTCGCGCGTGAAGCGCTCGGCCAGCTGGGCCGCACCCTGCTCGGGGCGGGTGCGCTCCTTCCAGTCCTGCAGGCGGATGAAGCCCTGGCCCGAACCCTGGTCGCCGCCGGCGCCGCGCACCACGTTGTAGAACAGCACCTCCTTCTGGTCGGCCAGGTAGGCCTCCAGCTGCTGCATCACGGCTTCCAGGCGCTCGTTGGTGGCGCCGGGTGCCATGCGCACCTGGATCTGCAGACCGCCCTGGTCTTCGTCGGGCAGGAAGGAGGTGGGCAGACTCTTGTACATCCAGGCCATGGCGGCGATCACCAGGCCGTAGACCATGAAGCTGCGCAGGCCGCGCGCCGTCAGCCAGCGCACCTGGCGCACATAGCGCTCGGTGAAGGCGTCGAAGCGGCGATTGAAGCCGCCGAAGAACCAGTCCAGCGGCTTGGCCAGCGGGCCGGTGTGGGCCGCGTGCTCACCCTTCTGCACCGGCTTGAGCACGGTGGCGCACAAAGCCGGCGAGAGACTCATGGCCACCAGCACCGAGAGCACCATGGCGCTCACCACGGTGATGCTGAACTGGCGGTAGATGATGCCGGTCGAGCCGCCGAAGAAGGCCATCGGGATGAACACGGCGCTGAGCACGA
>JBDHSJ010000359.1:0-3444 GCA_039808065.1 Burkholderiaceae bacterium
GCCCGCACCGGCGGCGGCCCAGCGCTGGGCGGCACTGCCCTGACGCTGGACGGGCGCGGCGGGCGGCGCGGCGAAGCTGGCCGTCTCGACGCGCTGCGCACGCATGGCCTCGATCTGCGCCTGGGCGCGGCGCGCGCGCTCGCTTTCGCTGTCGGGCTTGCGCTGCAACTGCGGCGGGGCCACCGGGTCGGGCTGGCCTTGCAGTTCAGCCTGGCGACGGCGCAGCATGCGCTCGCGCACATAGTCCTGGAAGGACAAGGTGCTCATGCCCATCGCCGTCACGTCCTGCTTGACGCTGGTGCCTGGACCGGCGCTGCGGGCGGCGATCTCCTGCACCTTGGCCAGGCCCTCGGGTTCCATGGCCAGCACCTCGATGCCTTCGGCGCAGGGCTTGGTGGCCAGCACCACCGCGTCGTCGCCGAAGGCGGCGCGCACGAGGTTCATGGCCTCGCGGGTGGTGGGGGCAGTGAAGCGCTTCATGTTCATGCGGCACCTCCAATAACGGAACCGATGCGGATGGAGTGGGTCTCAGGCACTTCGCTGTGCGACAGCACCTTCAGGCGCGGCGCGGCGCGGCGCAGCAGGCGGGCCAGCGGGGCGCGGATCAGGTCGGGCACCAGCAGGCAGGCGGGCACGCCGCGCTCTTCCTGCTGGTTGCTGGTCTCGGCGGCCCGGCGCGCCAGCTGGTCGGCCACGCCGGGATCCAGGGCCTGGCCGTGCGGACTGGTCAGGGCCTGCACGATCAGGCGCTCCAGTTCAGGGTCCAGGGCGATGACGTCGAGCTCCTTCACCGGCCCGTAGATCTGCTGCACGATGGCCGGGGCCAGCTGCACGCGCACCCGGCGCGCCAGTTCGGCCGGGTCGGCGGTACCACCCGAGTGCTCGGCCAGGGCCTCAACGATGGAGCGCATGTCGCGGATGTGCACGCCCTCTTCCAGCAGGGCCTGCAGCACGCGTTGCAACAGGGGCAGGGCGACCATCTTGGGAACCACGTCTTCCATCAGCTTGGGGGCCAGCTTGGTCAGGTGTTCGACCAGTTGCTGGGTTTCCGTGCGGCCAAGCAACTTGGCCGCATGGATTTGCATCAAGTGTGAAAGATGGGTGGCAATGACAGTCGAACAATCAACCACGGTGTAGCCGGCCATTTGCGCGGCTTCCCTTTGCTTTTCTTCGATCCACACCGCCGGCAGGCCGAAGGCGGGGTCGGTGGTCTTGGTACCAGGCAGCTTGGTGGTGGCGTGGCCGGGGTTGATGGCCAGCCACAGGCCGGGGTAAGCCTCGGCCTCGGCCACCACGGCGCCGCGCAGCAACAGGCGGTATTGGCTGGGGCGCAGTTCCAGGTTGTCGCGGATGTGCACGGCCGGCGGCAGGAAGCCCACGTCCTGGGCGAACTTCTTGCGCACACCCTTGATGCGGCTAAGCAAGTCGCCATCGCGCGCCTTGTCCACCAGGGTGATCAGGCGGTACCCCACTTCCAACCCCAGGGTGTCGACCGGCTGCAGGTCGTCCCAGCTGGCCTCGCCGTCGCTGCTCGCCTGTGCGGGGGGTGGCGCGGGCGGGGCCAGCTTGGCGCGGCGTTCGCGCTCGCGCATCCACCAGGCGCCCCACCCCAACAGGCCGGACATCAGAAGGAAAACTGCATGCGGCATGCCCGGAATCAGGCCGAGTGTGGCCACCACGCCAGCGGTGACGGCCAGCGCACGCCAACTGCCAAACATCTCCGTGCCGATCATGGCGCTGATGTCGCGCTCCTTGCCCACGCGCGACACCACCATCGCCGCGGCCACCGAGATGAGCAGACCGGGGATCTGCGCCACCAGCGCGTCACCCACCGCCAACAGGATGTAGCTGTCGGCCGCCTGGCCGAGTGACAGGCCGTGCTGCGCCATGCCGATGGCGAAGCCACCCACGATGTTGATGACCAGGATCAGGATGCCGGCCACGGCGTCGCCACGCACGAACTTGCTGGCACCGTCCATGGAGCCGAAGAAGTCGGCCTCGTCGCCCAGTTCGGCGCGGCGGCGCTTGGCCTCCTTTTCGTCGATCAGACCCGCGGAAAGATCCGCGTCCACCGCCATCTGCTTGCCCGGCAAGGCGTCCAGGGTGAAGCGGGCGCTGACCTCGGCGATGCGCTCCGAACCCTTGGTGACGACGATGAAGTTGATCACCACCAGAATGGCGAACACGATCAGACCGACGGCGAAATTGCCGCCGATCAGGAAGTGGCCGAAGCTCTCGATCACCTTGCCGGCCGCCCCCGGGCCGGTGTGGCCTTCCAGCAGCACCACGCGGGTCGAGGCCACGTTGAGCGACAGGCGCATCAAGGTGGTGAGCAGCAGCACGGTCGGGAAGGCGGCGAAGTCCAGCGGCCGGATCATGTGCGCGGCCACCATCATCACCATCAGCGCCAGCGCGATGTTGAGCGTGAACAGGAAGTCCAACGCGAACGGTGGCAGCGGCAGCACCATCATGGTGAGCACCAGCAGCACCGCCACCGGCGCGCCCAGGGCCGTCAGCACCTGGCTGTGCGGCCCGATCCAGGCTTGCAGCTTCTGCGTCAGCTCGTTCATACGGCCAGTTCCTCGTCAGCCGGCGCCAGGGCCTGCTCTTCATGCGGATCCATGCCCTTGGGCACGGCCGGGTCCGGCGCCTGCGGCTCGCGCCCCGGGCGCGCGGCGCGCAGTTGGTACAGCCAAGCCAGCACCTGGGCCACCGCGCCAAAGAGGCTCATCGGCACCTCGCGGTCCAGCTTGGCATGGGCATACAGCGCACGCGCCAGCGCCGGCGCCTGCAGCACCGGCACCTTGTGCTCCTTTGCCACGTCGCGGATGCGCAGGGCCAGCAGATCGGCACCCTTGGCCACGACACGCGGGGCACCGTCCTTGGCCTCGTCATACTTCAGGGCCACGGCGTAGTGGGTGGGGTTCATCACCACCAGGTCAGCCTTGGGCACGGCGGCCATCATGCGTTGGCGGGTCAGCTCGCGCATGCGGGCGCGCTGCCGGGCCTTGATTTCGGGAGAGCCTTCGGTCTCCTTCATTTCCTGCTTGACCTCGACGCGGCTCATGCGCAGGCGGCGCAGGTAGAGCTGGCGCTGCAGCGGCACATCCAGCGCCGCAAACACCGCCAGCGCCAGGGTCAGGGCAAACAGGCCCGCCAGAAGCAGCCGGCCGGCCTGCGCCACCGCCTGCTCCAACGGGGTGGACATGAGGCTGACGTATTGGTCCAGGCGCTGGTGCAAGGCCCAGGCCGCCACAGCGCCCAGCAGCACGGCCAGCAGCACGGCCTTCAAGGCCTGGCCGGCGTTCTGGCCCGAAAACAACCGCCCCAGGCCGGCCACCGGGTCGAGCAGATTCCAACGCGGCCCCAGGGCCTTCAAGGTGAAGTTCCAGCCCCCCAGGGCCAGTTGAGAGGCCACCGCCGCGCCGCCCAGCACGGCGCCGA
>JBDHSJ010000360.1:0-3441 GCA_039808065.1 Burkholderiaceae bacterium
GCTTTCTGGACCGCGGCGGCCTGATCGAGGTGGTGGACGACGGCCTCTACCAGCGCGAGCCGCGCGCCATCCTGGAAACCTTTGTGCTCTACGCCAGCGTGCAGGGGCTCAAGGGGCTTTCGAGCCGCACCCTGCGCGCGCTCTACAACGCCCGCCAGGTGATGGACGCGCGCTGGCGCGCCGACCCGGTGAACCGCGAGCAGTTCATGGCCATCCTGCGCGCGCCGCAGGGCCAGACGCACGCCTTCCGGCTGATGAACCAGACTTCGGTGCTGGGCCGCTACCTCTGGGTGTTCCGCGCCATCGTCGGCCAGATGCAGCACGACCTGTTCCACGTCTACACCGTGGACCAGCACATCCTGATGGTGCTGCGCAATGTGCGCCGCTTCCTGCTGCCCGAGCATGCGCACGAGTACCCGTTCTGCTCGCAGCTGGCCGCGCAGTTCGACGACCCCGCCCTGCTCTACATCGGCGCGCTCTTCCACGACGTGGCCAAGGGCCGCGGCGGCGACCACTCGCAGCTCGGCGCCCAGGAAGTGCGGCGCTTTGCGCGCGCCCACAAGCTCAGCAAGGCGGACGGAGAACTGGTCGAGTTCCTCGTTGCCAAGCACCTGCGCCTGTCGCAGGTGGCGCAGAAGGAGGACCTGTCCGATCCCGAGGTCATCGCCGCCTTTGCCGCCGAGGTGGGCGACGCTCGCCACCTCACGGCGCTCTACCTGCTCACCGTGGCCGACATCCGCGGCACCAGCCCCAAGGTCTGGAACGCCTGGAAGGGCAAGCTGCTGGAAGACTGCTACCGGCTGACGCTGCGCCACCTGGGCGGGGCGCCGGTGAACCGCGAGGCCGAGATCGAGGCGCGCAAGCAGGAGGCCCGCCAGCTGCTGGCCCTGCGTTCGGCCTTGCCCGAGACCGAGGCGCCGCTGTGGCGCACCCTGCAACTCAGCTACTTCGCCCGCCACGAGGCCGCCGAGCTGGCCTGGCATGCGCGCGAGCTCTGGCGCCATATCGGCGCGGCGCATCCGGTGGTGCGCGCGCGCCCCAGCCCGGTCGGCGAAGGCCTGCAGGTGCTGGTCTACGCTCGCGACGTGCCCGATCTGTTCGCCCGCATCTGCGGCTACTTCGACGGCGCCGGCTTCAACATCTTGGACGCCAAGATCCACACCAGCACCGACGGCGTGGCGCTGGACACCTTCCAGGTCATTTCCAGCGACCCCGCCACCCTGCACCGCGACCTGGTGCCCCTGGTGGAACAAAAGCTGGCGCTGGCGCTCACCCAAACCGGTCCGCTGCCCGAGCCGCGCCGCGCGCGCCTGTCGCGCCGCGTCAAGTCCTTCCCCTACCAGCCGCGCGTGGCCTTGCGGCCGGATGAGCGCGCCCAGGCCTGGGTGTTGTCGCTCTCTGCCAGCGACCGCGCCGGCCTGCTCTACGCCATTGCCCGCGTGCTGGCCAAGCACCACATCAACCTGCAGCTGGCCAAGATTTCCACGCTGGGCGAGCGGGTGGAGGACACCTTCCTCGTCAGCGGTGCGGCTTTGCAGAACGCGCGCCTGCAGCTGCAGGTGGAGAGCGAGCTGCTGGACGCGCTGGCCCTGCCGGCTTAGGTCGGATCGCCCAGCAGGTTCTCGCGCAGCGGCCGGTAGTCGGGGTGGATCTCTACCCCTTCGTGCAGGAGGGCGCGCAACAGGTCCACCGGGCGCCGGGCCCAGCTGGCCCAGGCCAGCGGGGTGTCGCCATGGGCGTCGCGGGACAGCGGGTCGGCGCCGGCTTGGAGCAGGCGTTCCACGCTCGCGAGGTTCGCAAAGGCCGCGGCGCGGTGCAGCACGGTTTCGCCGCGGGTGCGGGCGTCGCGCATCAGGCTGTGGGTGGGCACGTCCACCGCGCAGCAGGCGTTCGGGTCGGCGCCGGCCGCCAGCAGCACCTGCACCACGCGGTCGGCGGCGCTGGGGTCGGGCCCGCAGACGGCCAGGTGCAGCGCGGTTTCGCGCGTGCGCGGCTGCACGGCATCCACGGGGGCGCCTTCTTCCAGCAGGAACTGCACCAGGCGCCAGTGGCCGTGGAAGGCCGCGGTGAGCAGTTCCTGGTCCAGAAAGTCCAGGCGCGCGCCGGCGCGCAGCAGGCAGCGCAGGGCGCTGACATCGCCGAAGTACACGCACCAGGCCAGCGCCCAGGCGCGTTCGCCGGCCGAGAGCGTGTCGGCCCAGGGCACCAGCAGGTCGGTGCGGCCGCCTTCGATGCGGCGCCGGGTCTCAGCGTCCACCCGTGGTCTCCTTGGGCTGGCGCGTGGGGCGGCGTTGCAGGTCGCCACCGCAGTTCGGGCAGCGCTGCTGCAGGCTCACGCAGCAGGCGCTGCACCAGGTGCATTCGTAGGAGCAGATCCAGGCGCCGGGCCGCTCGGGCGGCAGGCTGGCCTGGCAGCGCTCACAGTGCGGCTTGAGCTGAAGCACGGCTCAAGGGCAGGCCTGGGCGCCGGCCCAGCCCTTCAGAAAGCCGCGGCGCACGGCGCCGGCAGTGATGGCGGCCGCCACGGCACGGTCGTAGCGCTCCGCGCCGCTGAGCTTGCGCACCCAGCCGCGAAAGGGGATCACGCCCTCGGCCGCGCTCTGCAAGGCCTTGCCGGCAGCGGCGCCCACGGCATCGCTGCCACGCTCCAGCAGGCTGGGCTTGTCGGGGTCGGGCGGGCTGTCCAGGTCGGCCCCCAGCACCGCATCCAGCTCGGCCAGGTTCTGCGCGCCGGCGGCGCAGTTGGCCGGCGCGGCATAGGGCGCCTTGCGCGCGGCCTGCAGCACAGGCGGAATGTCGGCGCGCACCAGGTTCAGATCGCTCAGCGGCGTCAGCGCCGCCTTCTGGACGCCGGCCTGGGCGCCTTCTTGCGGCTGGCTTGCGCAGGCCGTCAGGCAAAGGCTGAAACACAGCAGCAGGGTTCGCATTCAGTTCTCCTCGGAGTGGGCGCGCAGTGCCAGGGCCGTCCAGGCCGCGCCGGCCAGGTCCAGGGCACCGAACAAGAGCAGGGTCCAGGGTGCCGGGGCCGCCAGCACCAGGCCCAGGCAGGCCAGCGCAAACAGCGCCCGGCCCCAGAGCGTGGCGCGGAAAAAGGCGCGCACCTGGGCCGCGCCCATGGCCCAGTAGTACGCACCCAGCACCCCGGCCAGCACGCCGACGACGCGGATCCACAGCTCCTGCGGCGGCGCAAAGCCCAGCGGCACGAGCAGCAGCTGCGGCGCCGTGATCAGCAGAAGGCCGGTAGCCATGGCGTAGGCGCCGAAGGCCTGGATGGTGAAGGCGGGACGAACCATGGGAGACCCCGGTGGGTGCAACGGCGACGACTGTAGACCCGCCCGCTATGCTCGCGCGCTTGATCCGATTCCCCGGGCGCCGCGCCCCCTGCCTGCATGAGCCTCGCCACCCCTTTGCAACGCCGCAGTTCCTGGATCCTTGCGATCG
>JBDHSJ010000361.1:0-3424 GCA_039808065.1 Burkholderiaceae bacterium
CCGGGCGGCAGGCTCTGCTCGAAGGCCTGGGGCGCCAGCTCGTGGCGAAAGCCGATGCCCGGGCCTTGCTCGCTCAGCAGGCCGCAGCCCAGGGCTTCGTCGCAGGCGGCGCGCAGCTGCAGGGCTTCCAACAGATCACGTTCCAGCGGCAGGGGCGAGACCGCCAACTGTTCCAACGCCGCGCGGGCCGCGGCGCTGAGCCGCTGGCTGCGCGCCAGCACGGCTTCACGCACGCTGGCAGGCAGGGCCATGGGGTCGCCCGCCAGCCATTCGTGCAGCAAGAAGGGGTTGCCGCGCGTCAGCCGGTACAGGCCCTGGGGCGAGCGCCCGGCGGCGCGCGCGGCCTGCTCCACCACCGGGGCGGAAAGCGGCTGCAGCAGCAGGCGGGTGCAGCCCGGCAGGCCGGCCAGCACGCCATGCAGGGCGTGCTCGGGGCCCAGTTCGTCGTCGCGAAAGGCCAGCAGCAACAGCACCGGAAGATCCTGGATGCGCCGCCCCAGAAAGCGCAGCAGGTCCAGGCTGGCGCCATCGGCCCATTGCAGGTCGTCGATGCACAGCACCAGGGGCTGGCTGCGCCGGCGCAGCCAGGCCAGAGCCTCGGGCATCAGTTCCTGGGCCGGCCGGCCACGCACGATCAGCTGGGCCAGCGAGGGCGGCAGCGCCTCCAGCCAGTCCAGCAGCGGGCCCCAGGGCGACGGCGAGAGCAAGGGCTCGCACAGGCCGTTCAACCACTCCAGCCCGGCCGGCGCCTGGGCCTGCGCCGCGCGCAGCAGGCTGGTCTTGCCCACGCCGGCCTCGCCGGCCAGCAGCAGGCAGCGCCCGCCCGCACCGCTGCGCAAGGCCTGCAGCTGCGCGTGCAGCTGCTGCAGCGGCGCGTCGCGTTCGAGCAGGGCGGGAACCGGCATGGGGCATTGTGGGTGCCTCTCAAGCTTGGGTCAGGGCAGGCGCTTGCTGAGGAACCAGGGCCACAACAGATCCGGCATGTAATTCGGGTAGCGGTGGGTCAGGTCCTTCACGATGGCAACGTAGAACTCGTTGCCGGCTGCGGGGTTGAGGGTGCTGGTGGCGTAGCGGTAGACGCTCATGTCATCACCGAACAGGCGGGTCTGCTGCCAGGTGTAGGGCGTGTCCGCCAGGCTGAGAGCCGCGCGGTACTTGCCGGTCAGGCTGGCATAGAAGGGCACGGCCGTGAGGTCGGAAGTCAAAGGAATCACCCCACCAGGGATGGCCCAGGTGAAGCGGTCATCCTTCTCACCGACCATGAAGACCATGGACATGGGCCGCGGCGCCGGTGTGGCCATGCTTTCATGCAGGGTGCCTGCATTGGCGGCGGCGGCGGCCACCAGGTCCGAGGCTTCACGCATCAGACGCGAGCTCATCTGGGCGCCGTTCGAAAAGCCGCTCACATAGATGCGCTTGGGGTCGGCGGCGTGGTTGGCCGTCACGTCGGCCACCATGGCGCGGAAGAAGGCCATGTCGTCGGCGAGCGGGTGGTCCACCGCGGCGCGGGCCTCGGCCGGCAGGCTGGCGCGCTGGGCCTCGGTGCACAGGGGCTGGGTGGCGCTGCCGAGTTCGCCGCCAGCCCATTTGGTGGGCGTCTGGCGTTCGCTTTCCTCGATCACGCCGTCGTGGTCGTCATCTTCCAGGTAGCAGTGGCGCAGCGCGGTCGGGAAGACGGCGATCAGGCCCTCGGCATCGGCCTTCTCGCGCCAGCCCGAGTGCTCGTAGAACTCCCCACCGGTGCCGGTGGTGCCATGCAGCATGAAGACGGTGGGGGTGTTCACCTGGCCACGCGCCTTCCAGGGCAGGTAGACGATGTAGTGGCGCGTCAGGCCGGCGATCACCACCTGCTTGTTCAGCGTGAAGCCGCAGGCGCGGCCGTTGTTGGCGCAGAAGTCGGCAATGCTGACCACCCGCACGGGGGCGCCCAGGCTGTTGACGACCGGGCCCATGACGTAGATGTCCGTGCCATCGAAGCCGACGCAGTTGTTCGTGCTGGCATAGCAGCGGTAGCGGATCGTGCCGCTGCGCTGCGTGGCCGCACCGCTGCTGGCCGGAAAGGCCTGCGGGTAGAGCTGCTCGATGGCGGGCAGCAGCCAGACGGCCTCGTTGATCAGGTCGTCGGACAGCGTGAAGCTGGCGCGGCGCTGCGGGCTGGGTGCTGCCGCGGGGTCAGCGCCGGGCGGGGCCTCCGCGCCGCCGCAGCCCGACAGCAGCAGCGCGGCCGCCTGAACGGTCAGGGCCGCGGCCCGGTGTAAGAGCTTGGGGTTCGCCATCGTGGACCTCCGTTGCCATGGCCTGCCAGGCTGGCAGACCAGGGCTTCAGACTAGGGCGGCCGCCGCCGAGGCGGCTGCGCAGTGGCCCGCGCTTTAGCGCTGCGGATTACTCAGTTTTGCCGGCGCCTGTAAGCCTGCGGCGTCACGCCCATCTGGCGCTTGAACAGGGCGATGAAGGCGGCCGCGCTGGCATAGCCCAATTCATGGGCGATGGCATCGAGCTTCAGGCCGGTGCCGAGCAGCGGCAGTGCGCGCACGATGCGCAGACGCGATCGCCACTCGGTGAAGCCCATGCCCAGCTGCTGCTGGCAGCGGCGTTGCAGGGTGCGCTCGGTGCTGTGCAGGATCCGCGCCCAATCGGCCAGGCCGCGCGGGTCGGCCGGGTCGGCGTTCAGTGCGTCGAGCAGCGGCGCCAGCAGGGGGTCGCGGCTGCCGGGCAGGTAGCTGCCGCTGGGTGGGGCCTCGTGCAGCAGGTCCAGCGCCAGCTGCAGCTGGCGGGCGTCGGCCGGGCGCGCGGGTTCGGGTGGGCGGGCGCGCCAGCGCTCCAGCAGGGCGCGCAGCAGCGGGTCCACGGTCAGCACGCAGGCGTCAGCCGGCAGCTGGTGGCACAACTGTGCGGCCAGGTAGAGCGAGGCATGCACCACCGCCTGGCGGTTCAGGCCGCGGTGCTCCAGATCGGGCGGCAGCCAGGCACCGCACAGCGGCGGCACCAGCAGCTGGTGGCCGGCGAACTGGAGCTCCAGCACGCCCTCATACGCAGGGCCTGTTGACCCTAGGAAAGGCCCCGCGTTGCCATCCAGAAAAGGCGCCAACGAGGCGCGAAACGAAGCCGGGGTAGGCCCCCGGCGAGGCTTCGCAACGAAGTGGGCGCCTTTCTCTGGTGGCAACCCGGAGGGAACGGGTCTGTCAGGCCGCCTTGCGTCGTTGCCACGCTCGCCCAGACACGAGTCTGGGCGTCGCGCTGCGCCTAGCCTGGCGGCCTGACAGACCCGTTCGCGGGGCCTTTCCTAGGGTCAACAGGCCCTCGACAAACTCACCCCAGGCATGGCGGTGGCGCGGGTAGCTGGCTGGCGCTCGGAGCGTGGCGGCGCGGAACACGATCTGCGCCGGCAGGGCGTCTCGATAGGGCGTGCTGAGCGTGGCGGTG